>NZ_JBFAHX010000018.1:0-153812 GCF_040654435.1 Streptomyces sp. NPDC050703 | reverse complement strand
CCCGATACCACCAGTATCGGGGCGACCCTCCGCCTTGCGATCGCACGCACCAGACGCCGCCGGACCCGCCCTCCGGGCGGACGACGCCACTTTCGCAACACGCCCCAGGGCCGACGGCCCAGGACCCGTGGGGCGAAATCCCGATGTACGGACCATCGGACAGTTGAGAGGATGGCTGTCATGGCCCAGACGCCCTCCACCACTTACCGCACCGGTTCCGCCGCCCCGCCGAAGAAGTCCGCCCCGGTCTGGGCGGTACTGCTCGCCGCCTGCGCGGGCCAGTTCCTCGTCGTCCTCGATGTCTCCGTGGTCAACACCGCGCTGCCGTCGATGCGGGCCGACCTCGGCATGAGCGCCGTCGGACTGCAATGGGTGGTCAACGCCTACTCCATCGCCTTCGCGGGCTTCATGCTGCTCGGCGGCCGGGCCGGCGACCTCTTCGGCCGCAAGCGCATGTTCCTCCTCGGCCTCGGCCTCTTCACCGCCGCCTCGCTCGGCGGCGGTTTCGCCCAGGCCGAGTGGCAGCTCCTGGTGGCACGGGCCGTGCAGGGGCTCGGCGCCGCGGTCCTGGCGCCCTCGACCCTGACGATCCTCACCTCGGCGGTGCCCGAGGGCCCGGCCCGGGTGCGGGCCATCGGCGTCTGGTCGGCCGTGGGCGCGGGCGGCGGCGCGGCGGGCGGCCTGGTCGGCGGGGTCCTCACCGACCTGCTCTCCTGGCGCTGGGTGCTCCTGATCAACGTACCGATCGGCGCACTCGTGATCGTCGCGGGCATCGCCTGGCTCACCGAGAGCAAGGCGGGCCAGGCCAGGCGCCTCGACGTGCCGGGCGCTGTCCTCGTCACCGCGGGGCTCGCCACCCTCGCGTACGGCATCGTGCAGACCGAGGAGAAGGGCTGGACGGCCGCGGCGACCCTGGTGCCGCTGGCGGCCGGACTCGCGCTCCTCGGCGGCTTCCTCGCGGTGGAGGCGCGCACGCGGGTCCCGCTGATGCCGCTGAAGCTGTTCAAGGTGCGGTCGGTGTCGGCGGCGAACGCCGCGATGTTCGTCTGCGGCGGCGGCATGTTCGCCATGTGGATGTTCATGACGCTGTACGCCCAGAACGTCCTCGACTACTCCCCGATGAAGGCGGGCCTCGCCCTCATCCCGTCGTCCCTGACCATCGTCATCGGCTCGATGCTCGCACCGCGCGTGATGCCGGTGCTCGGCCCGAAGAACGTCTCGGTGCTCGGCATACTCGTGGCCGCCGCGGGCTTCGGCTGGCAGTCGACGATGACGGTCGACGGCGGATACGTCACCTCCATCATGCTGCCCGGCATCGTCATGATGTTCGGCGCGGGCTTCGCCACGACGCCGCTCGCCTCACTCGCCACGTCGGGCGCGGAGCCGGGCGACGCGGGCCTGGTCTCCGGCCTGATCAACACCTCCCGCACGATGGGCGGCGCACTCGGCCTCGCGGTGCTCTCCACGGTGGCGGCGGCGCAGATGAACGGCTCGGCGTCGAAGCAGGCCCTGACCGACGGCTACGCGACGGCGTTCCGCACGAGCGGCTGCATCCTCCTGGCGGGCGTGGTGGTCCTGCTGCTGTGGATGCCGGGGACGAGGGAGCGCAACCGCCCGGCGACAGCTGAGAGCCCGTCCGGCGATTGAGGACGAACTCGGCGAAGCCGGTGCTCCACGGTGCCCGGACCCCGAGGTGATCTGACGTGACGTCAGGAGGGTTCCCAAGTAATCGGCGCTCGGCTATACATGGATCGCCGGAGTGGAACGCGTTCTAGAACCGGCCGGTTCCCGAACGGCTGTCCGGCCCAGTTGCGACCTCGGTGCGGTCGACGGTGCGGACGGCCGCACCGAGGTCTCCGCCGTCGGCCCAAGGAGCTCTCACCCCATGCCCATTGACGCCGCCAAGGCCGTCGCCGCCGAACCCCGGTCCGCCGAGATCGCCTGGGACCACAAGGACGTCCAGCTCTACCACCTCGGCCTCGGCGCGGGAGTGCCCGCCACCGCCCCCGAGGAACTGCGCTACACCCTGGAGTCCAGGCTGCACGTCCTGCCCAGCTTCGCCACCGTCGCCGGAGCCGGCATGGGCGTCGTCGGCGGGCTCTCGGCCCCCGGCATCGAGGTGGACCTCGCCGCGGTGCTGCACGGCGGCCAGAGCATCACGCTGCACCGCCCGATCCCGGTCAGCGGCACGGCCGTGACCACGTCGAGGGTGGCCGCGGTGTACGACAAGGGGAAGGCCGCGGTACTCGTCCTGCGCTCCGAGACCGCCGACGCCGACGGCCCGCTGTGGACGAGCGACGCCCAGATCTACGTACGCGGCGAAGGCGGCTTCGGCGGCGACCGCGGCCCGTCCGGCCGCCTCCCGGAACCCGAGGGCGAACCCGACCTGACCGTCCGGCGCCCCGTCCGGGAGGACCAGGCGCTCCTGTACCGCCTCTCCGGCGACTGGAACCCCCTGCACGCCGACCCCGAGTTCGCCGCGCTCGCCGGCTTCGACCGGCCGATCCTGCACGGCCTGTGCACCTACGGGATGACCCTGAAGGCCGTAGTGGACACCCGGCTCGACGGTGACGTGTCCCGGGTGCGCGCCTACAGCACCCGCTTCACCGGCGTGGTCTTCCCCGGCGAGACCCTGCGCATCCGCATGTGGCACACGGAGGGCCGCGTCAGGGCCGAGGTCACGGCGGTCGAACGGGACGACGCACCGGTACTGGCGGACACGGTCGTCGAACACGCCTGAAGCAGCAGAGCACGCCTGAAGCAGCCGAACACGCCTGAAGCAGCAGAGCACGCCGGAAGGAGCCGAACACGCCTGAAGCAGCAGAGCACGCCGGAAGGAGCCGGGCACGCCGGAAGGAGCGGAACGCACGGACCCGCCGTGGCCGGACGCACCCGGAGCCGGCCCGGATCTCCCGTACGACGAGAGGAGCCGCACCATGCGCGCAGCCGTACTGCACGAGACAGGCCAGACCAAGCTGGAGGTCCTCGACGACGTCGAGGCGGTGGGCTTCGGCCCCGGAAAGGTGAGGGTCCGCATCAGGGCCACCGGCCTGTGTCACTCCGACGTCTCCGCGATGAACGGCGTGCTGCCGCAGCCCGCCCCCTTCGTCCCCGGCCACGAGGGCGCGGGCGAGATCACCGACGTCGGCGACGGCGTGACCGGCCACGCCCCCGGCGACCGGGTCCTGCTCTGCTGGCTCCCGGCCTGCGGCACGTGCCCCGCCTGCAAGCGCGGCCAGACCCAGCTCTGCCTCGCCGGCTTCATGAACGCGGGCACCCCGAACTTCAGGCGCCCCGGCGGCGACGTCTTCGGCTTCGCGGGCACCGGCACCTTCGCCGAGGAGGTCGTCGTCGACGCCCGGTGCGCGGTGCCGGTCCCGGACGACGTACCCCTCGACGTCGCGGCGCTCATCGGCTGCGGCGTGACGACGGGGCTCGGCGCGGCCATCAACACCGCGGACGTGAGCGCCGGCTCGTCGGTCGCCGTCATCGGCTGCGGCGGCGTCGGCATCGCCGCGATCCAGGGCGCCCGCGTCAAGGGGGCGGCGCAGATCGTCGCGGTCGACCCGGTGGCCTCGCGCAGGGAGGCGGCGCTGCGGTTCGGCGCCACGGAGGCCGTCGCCCCCGAGGACCTCGTCGACGCCAAGCAGCGGATCACCGCGGGGGAGGGCTTCGACTACGTCTTCGAGGTCGTCGGCAAGTCGGCCACCGCCCGCACGGCCTACGAGACGACCCGCCGCGGCGGCACGCTCTGCGTCGTCGGCGCCGGAGCCGCGGACGACCACCTCCGGCTCAACATGTTCGAGCTGTTCTTCGATGAGAAGCGCATCCTGCCCTCCCTGTACGGCGGCGGCGACGTCCTGCGTTCGTACGAGCGGGCCATCGCGCTCTGGCGGGCGGGCCGCATCGACCTCCAGAGCATGATCACCCACCGTGTACGGCTCACCGAGATCAACGAGGCACTGGAGCAGATGTGCACGGGAACGGCCCTGCGCACCTGCATAGAGATCTGAGCGAACGAGCGCCCCCGACCCGCTGTCTGATGCGTTCTGATGCGTTTCTGATTCGTTCTGATGCGTTACGGAGGGAATTCGATGTCACTGCCGCTTGAGGGCCTCTCCGCCATCGTCACCGGCGCGGGCCGCGGGCTCGGGCGCGCCGAGGCCCTGGAACTGGCCGGGCTCGGCGCGAGCGTCGTCGTCAACGACTTCGGGCAGCCGGGCCGCGACGGCTCGGGCGAGGCGTCGGCGGCGCCCGCCGAGGAGGTCGCCGCCGAGATCCGCGACGCGGGCGGCAGGGCCACCGCCCACACCGGGGACGTGGCGGACCACGAGCAGGCCCGCGCGCTCGTCGCGACGGCCGTGGAGACGTACGGCAAGCTCGACATCCTGGTCAACAACGCGGGCATCCTGCGCGACCGGATGATCTTCTCGATGACGGAGTCCGAGTGGGACGCGGTCGTCCGTGTCCACCTCAAGGGCCACTTCAACACCACCCGCTTCGCCTCCGCCCACTGGCGCGAGCGCGCCAAGGCCGCGGGCGGCCCGGTGTACGGGCGGATCGTCAACACGTCGTCGGAGGCCTACCTCGCGGGCTCGGCCGGCCAGCCCAACTACGCGGCGGCCAAGGGCGGCATCGTCGGCCTGACCACGTCGACCGCCCTGGCGCTCGCCAAGTACGGCGTGACGGCCAACGTCATCTGCCCCCGCGCGCGGACGCGGATGACCGAGGACGTCTTCCAGGGCTTCCAGGAGCCGGCCGGGGACGAACTGGACCCGCTCGCCCCCGAGCACGTCGCCCCGCTGGTCGGCTACCTCGCCTCCCCGGCGGCGGCCGACGTGAGCGGGCAACTGCTCGTCGTGCACGGCGGCATGGTCGCGCTGATGGAGCGCCCGAAGGTGGCGGCCAGATTCGACGCGGCCGGGGACACGCTCACGTACGCCGAACTGGACGCGCTGCTCACCCCGTACTACGCCAAGCACCCCGAGGGCTTCGCGGCGACGGAGGTGCTGACGCTGAGGCGTGGCTGAAGGGGGGTGCGGAGAAGTCCCGCCCGGACGCCGCTTCCGGCGGCGTATGAGCGGGACTTCTCTGCGATCACGCCCCCGGGTGCGCCGCCTGCCTGCGGTGGCGGCCCCTGGGGGAGGTGGCCTCGTCGTGCTCGGCCACCGGGCCCCGGTGCCTGCCCGCGCCCGAGGTGGCAGTGGCGGTCGTGCCCTGCGCGGTCCCGGTCGTGGTCGTGGCCGCCGCGTGCTGCGGCTCGGTGTCCCAGTGGGTCTCCGTACCGGTCTCGGTCGACATCTCTTACCCATCACCCCGTATGAAGATCGTTCGTACAGCCGGGCGAGTCTAACCGGCCGCGACCCGACCGCCCAGGGGTGCCTGCTGAAGCGGTACGGGCCGCGCCGGGGGCGGCTCCGACGGCTCGGCACGGGATGTCCGCGGCGGCGCCTCGCCGAGGGGCACGGGGAGGCGCGCGACACCGCAGGGCACGGCGCTCGTCGAGTAGGGGAGGAGCAGTACGCCCTCGCCCGTCCAGCAGCCCGAACCGGCCAGCCAGCCCTGGGGCGCGGGGAGCTGCCGCATGCCGCGCTCCGCGGGTCGCCACAGGCCCAGCCAGGTCCCCGCGGCGCCGTCGACACGCAGCGCCACCGCGCACCGCTCGGGCAGCAGCGTCTGCCCCGGCTGGATCGCGAACGGCGTGACGGCGCAGTCGGCGAGCCGCAGCGACTCGGGGAAGCGGACGGGGAGGGCGGAGCCGAGGACGCCCCAGCCGAGGCGGTCGTGGCCGGGGGCGTTGGAGCGGATCAGCAGCAGGCCGCTGTCCGCGTCGGCGAGCAGCAGCCGATCGTCGCTCTCCTCGGTGATCTGGAGGAGCGGTGACACCTCGCCACCGCGCGCCAGGTCGACCGCGACGGTCTTCACACGGCCGTCCGTCTCCCGGTCGAGGGCCAGCAGCCGCCCCGTGCGGTCGAGCCAGACGCCGCCCGAGCAGCGCCCCGGCACCTCCGCGACGTGCTCGGGGCCGAAGCTGCCGCCCGCCACCAGCCAGACGTCCGTGGTGTGGGTGCCGACGGCGACGGCGTAGGCCCGGTCGCCGTCCGGGGAGGGCGGCAGCAGCACCAGGTCGCCCGCGCACTCCACCGCGCCCAGCGGGATCTCGCCGGTCGCCGGGCCGCTCGGGTAGAGCAGCGCGAACATGTGCCGTCCGGCCGCCGGGCGGTGGACGAGGACGCGGCCGTCGCCCATCGGCAGCACCTCGGTGCCCGGCTCCTCGGGCTGGCGGCCGGCCAGCGGTACCGCGTAGGGCTCGGGGGAGTCGAGGGTCCAGCGCTCGGGGAACCAGGACTCGCCCCTGCGCGCCAGCCTGGCCGCGTAGCCGCCGTCCACCGTGATCGTTGCCGCTGTCATCGTCGGCGCCACCTCCGGCCACGAAGCTAGTTTTCGTACGCGCTGACGTGGCGTGAGTGGCCGTTCGCTTCACACGGAAGGATGGAGGGGCAACGGTTCTGCTGAGGGTGCGGGTGTGGTTGTGCTCCGCGGGCCGTCCGGCCGTGTGCCGGTTCCCGTCGTGGTCGGTCCCGGTTGTTCGTGCGCCGGTTCCCGTCGTGGTCGGTCCCGGTTGTGTGGATCGTGTCCGCCGTCCGGATCGTGTCTGGCTGTCCGGATCGTGTCTGCCGTCCGGATCCTGTCCGGCTGCTGGTCGTGTCTGGCTATCCGGCTCGTGTGCGACCGTGCGGATCGAACCGGCCGTCCGGATCGTGCGTGACCGTCCGGATCGAGTCCGGCCGTCCGGATCGAGTCCGACCGTCCGGACCATGGCCGGCCGTCCGCGCCAAGTAGCGGTGCGACAGCGGTCCGTGACGGGCGACCTGCGGAGGTTGCGGGGAAGGTAGCCTTTCCCCGTGCCCCGTCTGTCTGAAGTCATCGCCGCCCTCGACGCCCTGTGGCCCGCCGGTCTGGCCGAGAGCTGGGACGCGGTCGGCACGGTCTGCGGAGACCCCGATGCCGAGGTCACCCGCGTCCTCTTCGCCGTCGACCCGGTCCAGGAGATCGCCGACGAGGCGGTCAGGATCGGAGCCCAGCTCCTGGTCACCCACCACCCTCTCTACCTGCGCGGTACGACGACGGTCTCGGCGTCCACCTTCAAGGGCCGCGTCGTGCACGACCTGATCAAGAACGACGTCGCGCTGCACGTCGCGCACACCAACGCCGACCGCGCCGACCCCGGCGTCTCCGACGCGCTGGCGGGCGCCCTCGACCTCCGCGTCGTACGCCCCCTCGTGCCCGACCCCGCCGACAAGGACGGGCGCCGCGGCCTCGGCCGGATCTGCGAACTCGACCACCCCCTGACCCTCGCCGAGCTCGCCGAGCGCGCGGCGAAGCGGCTGCCCGCCACCGCGCAGGGCATCCGGGTCGCGGGCGATCCCGACGCGCTGATCAGGACCGTCGCGGTGAGCGGCGGCTCCGGCGACAGCCTCTTCGACGACGTGCGCGCCGCGGGCGTGGACGCCTTCCTCACCGCCGACCTGCGCCACCACCCGGCGTCCGAGGCCCGTGAGCGCACCCCGCTCGCGCTGCTCGACGCCGCCCACTGGGCCACCGAGTGGCCCTGGTGCGAGCTGGCCGCAGCCCAGCTCGACGAGATCTCCGACCGCAACGGATGGGGACTGCGCGTCCACGTCTCGAAGACGGTCACCGACCCCTGGACCGCCCACGCGGCGTCCGCCACGACCGACACATCTGGAGCCCCCAACTGAACGCCGCGCCCGCCGACCAGATCCGACTGCTCGACGTCCAGGCCCTGGACGTACGCCTGCAACAGCTCGCGCACAAGAAGAAGTCGCTGCCCGAGCACGCCGAGATCGAGTCGCTGAACAAGGACCTCGCGCAGCTGCGCGACCTGCTCGTCGCCGCGACGACCGAGGAGAGCGACTGCGCCCGCGAGCAGACCAAGGCGGAGCAGGACGTCGACCAGGTCCGCCAGCGCGCCAACCGCGACCAGCAGCGCCTGGACTCCGGCGCCGTGACCTCGCCCAAGGACCTGGAGAACCTCCAGCGCGAGATCACCTCGCTCGCCAAGCGCCAGGGCGACCTGGAGGACGTCGTCCTTGAGGTCATGGAGCGCCGCGAGTCCGCGCAGGAGCGGGTGACCGAGCTGACCGAGCGGGTCTCCTCGGTCCAGTCGAAGATCGACGACGCCACGGGCCGCCGCGACGCCGCCTTCAGGGAGCTGGACGGGGAGACCGCCACGGTCACCAAGGAGCGCGAGGTCGTCGCCGGTTCCGTCCCCGCCGACCTGCTCAAGCTCTACGACAAGCTCCGCGAGCAGCAGGGCGGCGTCGGCGCGGCCAAGCTCTACCAGCGGCGCTGCGAGGGCTGCCGCCTCGAACTGAACATCACCGAGGTCAACGAAGTGAAGGCGGCCTCCCCGGACACGGTCGTGCGGTGCGAGAACTGCCGCCGCATCCTGGTCCGCACGTCCGAGTCCGGCCTGTAGGGGCCGTAGTCCATGCGTGAGTTCATCGTCGAGGCCGACGGCGGCTCCCGGGGCAACCCGGGGCCCGCGGGCTACGGTTCCGTGGTCATCGACGCGGCCTCGGGGGAGACCCTGGCGGAGGCCGCGGAGTACATCGGCGTCGCGACGAACAACGTCGCGGAGTACAAGGGGCTCGTCGCGGGCCTGAAGGCGGCCCGCGAGCTGGACCCGGACGCCTCGGTGCACGTACGCATGGACTCCAAGCTCGTCGTCGAGCAGATGTCGGGCCGCTGGAAGATCAAGCACCCCGACATGAAGCCGCTCGCGGCCGAGGCCGCGCGCGTCTTCCCCGCGGAGCGGGTGACGTACGAGTGGATTCCGCGCGAGCGGAACAAGCACGCGGACCGGCTCGCGAACGAGGCGATGGACGCGGGCAGGCGCGGCGAGCGGTGGTCGCCCGCGGCGTCGACGGCGGAGCTGGACGCGCGTGCGTCACGGGTGGCCGCCGATCCGGCGCCCGCGGGTCCGCCGGGAGACGCGGTGGCGGGCGCGGCGAGGGCGCGGGCGGCCCTCACGGCCACACGGGGCGAGGCGTCCGCCGTCATCGCCCCCGCCGTGGCCGGAATCGACGCCCAGGCCGCGCGCAACGTGTCCGCGCCCCAGGTCGGCTGGGCCGCGCCGGACCTCGGTGCCCCCGCGACCTTCGTGCTGCTGCGGCACGGCGAGACCCCGCTCACGCCCGAGAAGCGGTTCTCCGGCAGCGGGGGTTCCGACCCGTCGCTTTCGGACGTGGGGCGCGGGCAGGCCGAGCGGGCCGCCGCCGCGTTCGCCGCGCGCGGCACGATCCAGGCCGTCGTCTCCTCGCCGCTCAAGCGCTGCCAGGAGACCGCGCACACGGTCGCCGCCCGCCTCGGGCTCGACGTCCACCTGGAAGAGGACCTGCGCGAGGCCGACTTCGGGGACTTCGAGGGGCTGACGTTCGCCGAGGCGCGCGCCCGGCACCCCGAGGAGCTGAACGCCTGGCTGACCTCGCCGGAGGCGGCCCCGCCCGGCGGCGAGTCGTTCACCGCGGTGGCGCGGCGGGTCGCGGCGGCACGCGACCGGCTGACCGCCGCGTACGCGCGCCGCACGGTCCTGCTCGTCACGCACGTCACGCCGATCAAGACGCTGGTGCGCCTCGCGCTCGGCGCCCCGCCGGAGTCCATGTTCCGCATGGAGCTCTCGGCGGCCTCGGTCTCCGCGGTGGCGTACTACGCCGACGGCAACGCCTCACTGCGCCTCCTGAACGACACGTCGCACCTGCGGTAGCGGCTCTCAGCGCAGGGAGGCGGCCTCGCGGGCCAGGGACTCCACGCGGGCCCAGTCCTTGGCCGCCACGGCGTCGGCGGGGAGCATCCAGCTGCCGCCCACGCAGCCGACGTTGGGCAGCGCGAGGTACGCCGGCGCCTTGCCCGCGTTGATCCCGCCGGTCGGGCAGAAGCGGGCCTGCGGCAGCGGTGCGCCGAGCGACTTCAGGTACGCGGTGCCGCCGGCGGCCTCCGCCGGGAAGAACTTCATCTCGGTCACGCCGCGTTCGAGCAGCGCCACGACCTCGGAGGTCGTCGAGACGCCCGGCAGGAACGGCACGCCGGACCCGCGCATCGCGTCGAGCAGCGCGTCCGTCCAGCCGGGGCTGACGAGGAAGCGGGCCCCCGCGTCCACGGCTTCGGTGACGTTGCGCGCGGAGATCACGGTCCCGGCGCCGACCACCGCGTCCGGCACATCGGCCGCGATGGCGCTGATCGCGTCGAGCGCGACGGGCGTCCGCAGGGTCACCTCGATCGCGGGCAGCCCACCGGCCACCAGCGCGCGCGCCAGCGGCACGGCGTCGTCGAGTTCGTCCACGACGACCACGGGGATGACGGGGGCGAGATCGAGCACGGAGGGCGCGGGCGCGGAGGAGGTCATGCGGGCATCCTGCCCTGAGCCGCGCACCCTGCGCAAAGGGCGTTGCGCAAGATGCAATGCGGGGGAGGGGTGGGGGTGCGTCTCTACTCGACCGGCGCCCGGCGGACCCCTAGGGCCGGCCTGGGTCCCAGGGCCCGTCGTCCGGATCAGGCCGGCTGCCCCGTTCGAGCGGAGCCGAAGGCTCGGGGGAGTCGGCTACGGGCGACGACGACGGTGCCGGGGCCCCGCGCCGTTCAGGCATGAGGGGTGCGTGCCAGGGCGAGGGCCAGGGCCCGAGGGCCGAGTGCCAGGGCGAGTGCCAGGGCTAGGGCGAGGACCAAGGCGACAGGGCGTCAGGGCGTCAGGGCGTCAGGGCCCGCGGCGTCGGGCAGATCCGAACGACGGGCCCTAGTGGATCTCCCGCACCACCACGTCGAGCGCCCACGGCCTGCCCGGCTTCGTCGGGGCCTCGGCCTCCACCACGTGCCCCAGGTCCCGTAGCGCCTCCACCAGCTCGGCGGGGCCCTCGGGCCGGGCGCCCGTGGTCAGCAGGGACCGGACGATCCGCCCCTTGGTCGCCTTGTTGAAGTGGGAGACCACCGACCGCTTCTCGACCCCGTCGACCAGCTGCGCGTGCAGCACCCGCACGGTCGCCGTCCGCCCCGCCACCTCGCCCTTCGGCTTCCACGCCGCCGCGTACGCCGACGACCGCAGGTCGAGCACGAGCCCGTCGCCCGCCGCCTCCGGCATGACGGAGGCCATCGGCGCCCGCCAGTACGCGCCGAGCGCCCCGAGGCCCGGCAGCTTCACGCCCATCGAGCAGCGGTAGGAGGGGATCTTGTCGCCCACGCCGACCGCGCCCCACAGCCCGGAGAAGACGAGCAGCGACCGCCCCGCGCGCCGCTTGGCGGCGGCGTCGAGCGAGGCCAGGTCCAGGGCGTCGTACAGGACCCCCGTGTAGATCTCCCCGGCGGGGCGCGCGCCCGCCGTCCGCAGCCCGGCGTTCTTCGCCACCTCGCCCCGCAGGCCCTCGCTCAGCCCCAGCACGGTCCGCGCCTTCTCCTCGTCGGCGGAGCACAGCTCGACCAGCTCGTCGAGCACCGCCCGCCGCGCCTCGCCGAGCCCCGGCAGCGACAGCGACTCGGGCTTGAGCGGGGCACCGCGCCCGGACGGGGCCTTGCCTTCGGAGGGCGGCAGCAGGACGAGCACGATAGGACTCCTTGAGCGGTACGAGGGGAGGGGTGCGGCCCCCGCAAAAGGGTACGGGGGCCGCGGGTCCGGGCCTGAACCGGCGGTTCCGGGTCGGGACGCTCGGCCTTGGGTCGGGTCCCTCGGCATTGGGTCGGGACCGGCGGCTCCGGGTCGGGACGCTCGGCCTTGGGTCGGGGCTCTCGGCCTTGGGTCGGGGCTCTCGGCCTTGGGTCGGGACGCACGCCCTTGGGCCGGGGCCCACGGCCTTGGGTCGGCACGCGCGGTCTTGGGTGGGGCCCCGCGGCCTTGGGTCGGGGCTCTCGGCCTTAGGTCGGGACGCACGGCTTTGGGTCGGGCCCCTCGACCCTGGGCCGGGACGCACGACCTTGGGTCGGGACCCTCGGTCTTGGGCCGGGACTCTCGCCCCTCGGGCGGGGACTCTCGCCCTCGGGCGGGGACTCTCGCCCCTAGGGCCGGAACCCGCTCCCCCGGGCCGGGGGCCACGAGCAGGCGCGGGACGCACCGCACGGGCGGGCGCGGGACTACGGACGGGCGCGGGACGCACCGCACGGGCGGGCGCAGGACCACGGACAGGCGCGGGACGCACCGCACGAGCGGGCGCGGGACCACGGACGGGCGCGGGACGCACCGCACGCACGAGCGGGCGCGGGACGCGACGCCCGGACATCCGCGTACCCGGCGGTACGGGGTGCCGAGTCCGGTCGGCGGCCATACGCTCGGTCCATGCCTCGCCGGAGTCTGCACGTGACCGGCGCAGCGGAGGCTCCGTTGCGGGCCGCGCTGCGTGAGCTGCGCACGGAGCTCGACGTGCCGATGGACTTCCCCGCCGAGGTCCTCGCGGAGGCGGAGCGCGCCGCGAAGGCGCCCCGGCTGCCGGAGCACGACGCCACGGACGTCCCTCTGTTCACCGTCGATCCGCCCGACTCCGTCGACCTGGACCAGGCCATGCACCTGGCCCGGCGCGAGGGCGGCGGCTACCGGGTGACGTACGCCATCGCCGACGTCGCCGCCTACGTCACGCCCGGCGGACCGCTCGACGCCGAGGCCCACCGCCGCGTCACCACCCTCTACTTCCCCGACGAGAGGGTCCCGCTGCACCCCACGGCCCTGAGCGAGGGCGCTGCCAGCCTGCTGCCCGGCCAGACGTGCCCCGCCGTCCTGTGGACCATCGACCTGGACGCGGACGGCCGCACGGAACACGCCGACGTGCGCCGCGCCCTCGTACGCAGCCGGGCCAAGCTGGACTACGCGGGCGTGCAGCGGGCCGTCGACGCGGGCACCGCCGAGGAGCCCGTCGCGCTCCTGCGGGACATCGGGACGTTGCGCGAGGCCCTGGAGGTGGCGCGCGGCGGCATCTCGCTCAACGTGCCCGAGCAGGAGATCGTCGAGCGCGGCGGACGGTACGAGCCCGTCTTCCGCGCGCCCCTGCCCGCCGACGGCTGGAACGCGCAGATCTCGCTCCTCACGGGCATGGCCGCCGCCGAGCTGATGCTGGACGCGGGTACGGGCATCCTGCGGACGCTGCCCACCGCCCCGGACGGCGCGGTCGCCCGCCTGCGCCGCACCGCGCAGGCGCTGCGCATCGACTGGCCGCACCACGTCTCGTACGCCGGACTCGTACGCTCCCTCGACCCCCGGCAGCCGCACCAGGCCGCCTTCCTCCAGGAGTGCACGACGCTGCTGAGGGGCGCGGGCTACACGGCGTTCACCGGTGGCCGGCTGCCCGACCCGGCCGTGCACGCGGCGGTCGCCGCCCCCTACACCCACTGCACGGCCCCGCTGCGCCGCCTCGTCGACCGCTATGCCTCCGAACTGTGCCTCGCCGCGTGCGCGGGCGCGGGCGTCCCGCAGTGGGTGCTCGCCGCGCTCGACGCGCTGCCCGGGGAGATGTCGGAGGGCACCCGGCGCGGCAACACCGTGGAGCGCGAGTGCGTGGACATCGTCGAAGCGCTGATGCTCAGGGACCGGGTCGGCGAGATGTTCGACGCCGTGGTCGTGGACGTGAAGGACAACGAACCGGCCGTGGGCACCGTCCAGTTGACCGACCCCGCCGTCGTGGCCCGCATCGAGGGCGGCACGGCGACGCTGCCCCTCGGGGAGCGCCTGCGCGTCAGGCTCGCGGAGGCGGAAGCGGACCCGGGCGCGGTGAAGGTGCGGTTCGAACCGGCGTAGCCGCGGGCGACCACCTGCGGGGCCGCTTCCCGAGCCGGGATGACTCCCGCCCGGCCGTTTTCCGGGCGGGGGCGACTGCCGTCCGGCCGCTTGCCGACCGGGAAGGCTCCCGTCCGGCCGCTTCCGGGCCGAGACGACCGCCCGGCCGCTTCCTAGGCCAGGGAGACCGCCTGCGGGGCCGCTTCCCGAGCCGAGATGACTCCCGCCCGGCCGTTTCCCCGGCCGGACACTTCCGCCCGGCCGTTTCCCCGGCCGGACACTTCCGCCCGGCCGCTTCCCCGGCCAGGGTGACTGCCGCCCAGCCGCTTCCCGAGCCGGGATGACTCCCGCCGAGCCGGCACCCTTGACGGCTAACGGCGTTAGCCATACTGTCGTCGCACCTAACGACGTTAGCCAGCCCTGGCCTCAAGGAGGACCCATGAGTACCTGCGCCCCGGCTCCGCCCCGCTCCACGGAACGGACGTCGGCCGGCGCGCGCCGTGCCGCCTGGTTCCTCGCCGCGCTGTTCTGGTCGGCGCTCGGCGTCATGGAGGGCGTCGACCACGGCTGGCCCGCGGGCCTCCTCGCCGCCGTCTTCTTCGTCGCCCCCGACCTGACCTTCCTCGCCGGCCTGCGCGACGCGCCGCACATGGCTCGCGGCCAGCTGCCGCCGAGGGCCGTCCCCCTCTACAACGCGGCCCACCGCGCCCTGGTCCCGCTCACGCTCCTGAGTCTGTACGCGGCGCTCCCCGGGAAGTGGGCCCCCGCCCTCGCGGCCCTGTGCGGCTGGCTCGCCCACATCTCGTACGATCGCGCCTTCGGCTATGGACTGCGTACGAAGGAGGGCTTTCAGCGTGGCTGACCAGCGGCAGGCTTCCGGAGCGCCGCCCACGTGGGGCGGGGACCTCACGCCCAGGGCCAGGGAGATCGTCCACGCGGCCCGCGAGCTCCTGGAGGAGTCGGGGGCCGAGAAGCTCACGATGCGCTCGCTTGCGGACCGGCTCGGCATCAAGGCGCCCTCGCTGTACAAGCACTTCCCCGACAAGCAGGCGGTGGAGGTCCAGCTGATCGCTCAGATGCTCGACGAGTTCGCCGCGGTCTGCGAGGCGGCCGAGGCGGACGCCCCGGGCTCCCTCGAAGCCATCGCGGACGCCTACCGCGCCTACGCCCTGCGCCACCCCCACCTCTACCGCCTCGCCACCGAGCGCCCGCTGCCCCGCCACGCCCTGCCCGACGGCCTGGAGGACAGGGCCGCGGCCCCGCTGGTCCGCGCCTGCGCGGGCGACGGCGAACTGGCCCGCGCCGCCTGGGCGTTCGCACACGGCATGGTGATCCTGGAGATCCACGGCCGGTTTCCCGAGGGAGCCGACCTCGGCGCGGCATGGAAGAAGGGCACGCGCGCGTTGATCCGGTGAGAGCGGCTCCGGCCGCCCACGGGGACGGACGGCACGAGGTCGGGGGAGCGGACGGCACATGGACGACGCGCGGGTGACGGAAGCGGGCGCGACGGAAGTGGGCGCGACGGGCGTGAGACGGACGGGTGCGGGGCCGTCGGACGCGAGGCCGAGGGGCCTGGGGCCGAGGGGTAGGGGGCCGTCGGGTACGGGGCCGTCGGGCGTGGGAGAGCGCGCTGCTGAGGCGCGGCGGGGGTCGGGTACGTGAACGGGATGGCGGCGGCGGACGACGAGCGGCGCCCGCGCGAGCAGGCCCTCTGGGCCAGAGCCCCCCTCGGCCCCCGCGGCGACAGCCTCGACCTGCTGACCGCCCGCTTCGACCGGCACCGCTACGCGCCGCACTACCACGAGGAGTTCACCGTGGGAGTGGGCGTCGGCGGCTGCGAGGTCATCGACTACCGGGGCGGACGCGTGGACGCCGGGCCCGGTTCCATCGTCGTCCTCGCCGCGGGCGAGGTGCACACGGGCGGACCGGCGGCCACGGGCGGCTACGCCTACCGCGCCATGTACCCCCTCCCGTCCCTCCTCGCCGAGGGCACCGCCACGCCGCCGCACTTCCGCGAGGCGGTGGTCGACGACCCCGAACTCGCCGCGGCCCTGCGCACCGCGCACACCGAGCTGAGCGGGGCCGGGGGCCGCGTGGACCCCCTGGAGGCCGAGTCGCGCCTGCCCTGGCTGCTCACCGCCCTCGCCCGCAGGCACGGCACCGCCCGCCCGCTGGCCGACCGCGTCCCGGGCGCCGACCACATCGCCCGCGCCGTCCGCGACCGCCTCGCCGACGAACTCCTCGCCCCGCCCTCCCTGGCCGAACTCGCCGCCCCGCTCGGCCTCTCCCGCTACCAGCTCCTGCGCGCCTTCCGTACGTCGACGGGGCTGCCGCCCTACGCCTGGCTCGCCCAGTACCGCGTGACGCGCGCCCGCGCCCACCTGGACGCCGGGCTGCGCCCCGCCGAGGCGGCGTCCCTGGTGGGCTTCGCCGACCAGGCGCACCTCACGCGCTGGTTCCGCAGGGTGCTGGGGGTGACCCCGGCGGCGTACCGCAACAGCGTTCAAGACGCGGGGCGCCGCCACGGCCGAGACTTCCGGCATGACGGCACGCGGCTGGTTCCTCTTCTCGCTCATGGGGGTCCTGTGGGGCATCCCGTATCTCATGATCAAGGTGGCGGTCGGCAGTGACCTGTCACCGTCCATGGTGGTCTTCACCCGCTGCGCGCTGGGCGCGGCGATCCTGCTCCCCTTCGCGGTGCGGCAGGGCGGCCTCGGCCGCGTCGTCCGTACCCACTGGCGGCCGATGCTGGCCTTCGCGTGCATCGAGATCCTCGGCCCGTGGTGGACCCTCACCGACGCGGAGCGCCACATCTCCAGCTCCACGGCGGGGCTCCTCATCGCCGCCGTCCCGATCATCGGCGCGCTCCTGGCCCGCTTCTTCGGCGACACGGAACGCCTGGGCGCCCGCCGCCTCACCGGGCTGGGCCTGGGCCTCGGGGGCGTCGCGGTCCTCACGGTCCCGCACCTCACCGGCGGCGACGCCTGGTCCCTCACCGAGGTCATGCTCACCGCGCTCGGCTACGCCATCGCCCCGCTGATCGCGGCCCGCCACCTCCGCGAGGTCCCGGCGCTGCAACTGATCACGCCGTGCCTGGTCCTGGCGGCGCTCGTCTACGCCCCCGCGGCGGCGGTGTCCTGGCCGGACGCGCTCCCGGACACGCCCACCCTGCTCTCCCTGGCGGGCCTGGGAGTCATCTGCACAGCCCTGGCGTTCGTGGTCTTCCTCGAACTGATCCGCGAGGCGGGCCCCACGAGGGCGGTGGTCTTCACGTACGTCAACCCGGCGGTGGCGGTCGCGGCGGGCGTCACGTTCCTGGACGAGCCCCTGTCCGTGTCCGTGGTGGCGGCGTTCGCCCTGATCCTGGCCGGCTCGTTCCTGGCGACGGCGGCCCCGGGGACGGCCGCGGCACCGAGCCCGCGCACCCGGCGGGTAACATGGTCGGCACGGCAGACGAGCCGGGCGGGCGGCCGCGTGAAGACCCCTTCGGGGGCGCTTCCCGAGGAACGTCCGGGCTCCACAGGGCAAGGTGGTGGCTAACGGCCACCCGGGGTGACCCGCGGGACAGTGCCACAGAAAACAGACCGCCGAGGGCTCCGGCCCCCGGTAAGGGTGAAACGGTGGTGTAAGAGACCACCAGCGCCTGAGGTGACTCAGGCGGCTAGGTAAACCCCACCTGGAGCAAGGTCAAGAGGAAGCGCCTCTTCCCAGGAAAAGGCGCTTCTGCGCGGACGTTCGAGGGCTGCCCGCCCGAGTCCGCGGGTAGACCGCACGAGGCCGGCAGCAATGCCGGCCCTAGATGGATGGCCGTCACCGCGACGTCCGCGAGGACCCGCGGCACAGAACCCGGCGTACAGCCCGACTCGTCTGCCGCTCACCGAGCCGCGCCCGGCGGAGCAACAGGGCGGCGTACCCTCTGTCCGCCGCTTCCGGGCCACAGCTGGCCTGATCTGTTATCCGGCGAAGGCGACGACGTCGATGGCGCGACCATGGGCGTGCTCACGCGCACTCAAAGGGGGCATCTGCCCCATGGTGAAGAAGGCCGCCGACTACCTCGGTGTTCAGATGGCGAAGCAGTCCTTCGCCCCGAAGAGCGTATCGAAGGCCATTCCCGTCGTCGGGGCCCTCGTCTCCGGCGGGCTCACCTTCGCGACCTGCCTGCCCATGGCGGAAAGACTGAAGGAACACCTTTCCGGACTGCCTCTGTCGACACCTGTGGTCACGGCGCCCCGATACCGGTGACCGCAGGCGGGGGAAGTGGTTCGATCTCCCGCTCGAAGAATGCGCGGAAATTCTCCCCACGCTCATAGAGTGCGTTGAAACCCGCATTGGTTTCCCGGATCAGCGACCGGTCACTGCAACGGTTTGCGCCATCCGCGTTCCCTGCGTCGTCGTACACGACCTCGTACATCACCTCTTCGCCGAGAACCACCACTTCCGGAACCGGACGTTTCTGTTCGATGTCTGCGATCTCCTGGGCGTCGAGGATCTTGATGTCGTCGCCCAGGTCCACGCGTACACGCAGGACGAACAACTCCCACTGCACGTACGGCGTGACCGGGAATTCGACCACGCGGAGGCGGCGGTGCGGGACTCCGAGGCGCTCGGCCCGGCGTAGCTCCTCCGCGTACTCCTCGCGGCCCGCGTCGGCCAGGGACAGCGCTCCGGCCCAGTCACCCGCCGCGAAGGCCTCCCAACTCGCGAAGCCGCGCTCCGCGAAGTGCTGCCCGCGCTCAAGCTTGTTCAGGAAGCCGATACCGCTGGTATAAACCCGGCCGAGATCCGCATGGTACGTAGGGCGATCCATGCGCTGGAAGACGCCGGCGGTAAAAGAGTCAAACACTGGGGATGTCCGGCCTCGCCGCGATGAGCATGTTCCTGGGAATGACCACGAGGCGTTCGTCCGAGCCGATCGAGACTCCGTCGGGCAGGTTCTCTGCCAGTGCCTGGGTGAGGTCCCGCCCGATGACGGCGATGTCCCCATTGGTGAGTTCCCAGATGTCGGGGCAGTCGGGAGTTCCGGTGGTATTTCCGAGTTCCTGAGGTGTTTTCCCCAGGCGCTGCTTGAAAGTCGCGTCCGGATCTGCTTCCCATGGCCTGGCCATATGCGGCTCCCCCTGGATCGGTCGGGAGTTTACTGTAGCGTGCCATGAACCCGCCTGGCCATGTGCCGGGCGCCGTCCGCAGGGGTAATGGCGTGGTTTGGTCCCTCCTTGTCCCGTGCCGCTCGGTGGTGGAATGATATTGGCTGCAAAGAAAATCAAGCCGGCACTAGGAAGGCACGTTTTTTCTGCTGTGCGGTCGGAAAATAGGGTGAATGGAGGGACGGCTGTGGACCCGGAAGTGACATCGCTCGCACAGAGTGCGGGAACCACCTTGGTCACGTTGATGGCAGCGGATGCCTGGCAGCGCACGCGTGACGGGTTCACGCAGCTCTGGCAGCGCATGCAACCCGAACGGGCCGAGACGGTGGCCGCCGAACTGGAAGCCGGCCGCGCGGACGTGCTGGCCGCCGTGGCGGCGCACGACCAGGAGACGCTGGAGGAACTGCGCCTGCAGTGGCAAGGGTTACTGAGGCGTCTGGTCGTCGCCCGGCCCGCCGCCGCCGACGAACTGCGCAGGCTGCTGGACGAACTCGATCCCGGCGGTTCGGCGGCCCGGCAGGTGACCCAGCACGCCACCGCTTCCGGCCACGGCCGCGTCTACCAGGCGGGGCGGGACCAGCACATCGCGGACCGATGACGGGCGGAATGGACGGCCACGCCGCGAACCATGGCCGGGTCTTCCAGGCCTCCGGCGACCAGCACATCAACGAGCACCACCACTACGGTGACGACGGGTCGGAGTGCAGCGGCCCGGACTCGGTGCGCCGTCCCGCGGTGGGTCGGCCTCCCGTCATACTGCGCGACCGCAGCGAGGTGATGGAACGCCTGCGGTCCTGCGTCGGGGCGGGGCGCGGGCGTGAGGTCTACGTGCTGTACGGCATGGGCGGCTCGGGCAAGACGGCGGTCGCGTGCACCCTCTTCCAGGAGGTCGCCGGTGACCAGGGCCGGGCAGCTCTGTGGGTCAACGCCTCCGACCGGGCGAGCCTGCGTGGCGGCATGCTCGCCGTGGCCGCCGACCGCGGGGCGAGCGACGGTGAACTGCTGGCTGCCCGTAACGGCCTGCGTCCCGCCGCCGACCTCGTCTGGCGGTACCTCGACCGTTCCGCCGAGCCCTGGCTGCTGGTCCTCGACAACGCCGACGAGCCGGAGATCCTGCGGGACGGCAGCTGGCTCCGCACCAGCCCGCGCGGCATCGTCGTGGTGACCACACGCCGGGCGGCGGCCCGCTGGTGGCCGGGGGCCGAGCTCCAGCACATCGGCGTCCTGCCACGGGAGGACGCCGCGCTCGTCCTGCGCGACCTCGCCCCGCACAGCGGTACGGCGGAGCAGGCGGCGCGGATCGCGGACCGGCTCGGGCGGCTGCCGCTCGCCCTCACTCTGGCCGGGGGCTTCCTCGCCCACCAGGTGCTCGACCCGTGGACGATGGATGCCTACGGACAGCACCTCGACGGGGACGAACGGGTCGAGTTGATCGACCGCGGGGCCGACGCACTGTCCGAAGCCGACCCGCGGCACCTGGTCGGCCTGACCTGGCAGCTGACCCTCGACACCTTCGAGGCGCGCGGGCTGCCCGAAGCGGCGGCGCTGCTCAGACTGCTGGCCAGACTCGCCGCCGAACCCCTGCCACTGGCCCTGCTCGACCATGAGGGCATCGGTGACGTCCTGCCCAGGGCCCGAATCGAGACGGCCCTGAGGGCACTGCTCGACCAGTCGCTGTCCGAGCTGGTCGACATCGTCGGCATGCGCTGCGTGCAGAGCCACGGCGTTCTGCTCGACAGCGTCCGGGCCGCGACCCCCGCCGAGCTGACGCCCGCTCTGGACACGGCGGCCGTACGACTGCTCGACGCGGCCGTGCCCGCCGTGCCCGACGCCGGGCCGCACGAGCCGCGGCTGCGTCTGCTGGTGCCGCATGCGCTCGCCCTGCTGCGAGGTGTCGGCGAGCCGTCGGCCGCCGCCGACGCCCTGGCCGTGGCGACGCGGCTGTCCGTCGCTCTGCACCGGACCGGTGACTACCTCTCGGCCTGGGAGACCTCCCGCACCGCCGCGGACCTCGCGCGCCGGCTGCTCGGCGCCGACGACCGTACGATCCTCGCCGCCCGTTCCCGGGCCGGGCGGGCGCTGTTCCGGCTGGGCAGGTTCGTCGAGGCCGAGTCGTCGCTCCGCGATGTCCGCGCCAGACAGGAGAGGCTGTTCGGGGCCGACGACCCCGACACCCTGGACACCTCCTACGGTCTCCAGCTCGTCCTTGCGAACCTCGGCAGACGGGAGGAGTCGGTCGCGATGCTCGGCGCCACCGTCGCAGGACGTCGCTCGGTGCTGGGTCCCGCGCATCCGCTGACCCTGCGCGCCCGCGCCAGCCTGCTGGAGATGCTGCCCGCGAGCGAGATCGTCACCGAGGAAGAAGGTGCGCTGCTCGTGCTGCCGGCGGAGTGCGCACGGCTCCTCGGGCCCGACCACACGGTGACCCTGGGCGCCCGGCACAACCATGCGTGGGCGCTGTACCTCCTGGGCCGGTTCGACGAGGCCGACAGCGAGATCAGGTTCGTCGCCGACGCGTATGTGCGGCGCTTCGGGCCGGAGTACCCGATCGTCCTCGCGGCCCGGCAGTTGCTCTCCCGGACACGGGCGGCGCTGGGCCATGTCGATGAGGCGATCGGGCTGATGGCCGACGTCGTCGCGCGGCGGGAACGCGGACTGGGACCGGAGCACCCCTTCACGGCAGCGGGCCGGCGCCTGCTGGACACGTACCGGTCGCAGCGGTGACGTGATCTCGACGACTAGACCGACGAAAGATGCCTGGTGAGGTGCTCCAGCCTGCTCCACGCGTCGGGGTCCGTGCCGTCGCCCAGTGCGTAATGCAGCGCGGGCCGGGCCGGTGGGCCGAGGCGGGTGGGGTGGAGGCCGGCCTGCGGCTGTTCGGCGTGGGTGAGGCCGATGCCGGTCACCGCGGCCGGGCCCAGGGTGAAGGAGAGGGGGAGGGGCGGGGCCTCGAAGTGGGGCGGGACGGTGAGGTCCCCGCGGGCGGGGCGGAGGGTCGTGAGCAGGGAGGTCAGGCCGTGCTCGGCGGCGAGGAGTCCGGCCAGCGGGGCGAGGGCATCCAGGGGCGGGGCCTCGTCGGGGGCGTAGCCGAGGGTGAGGGTGATGTGCTCCTCGATGCCCGCCGGGGTGTGGGAGACGCGGGTGGTGGCGATGGCCGGGCGGTCCGGGGCGCCGACGGCCGTCAGCCAGGTGGGGGCGGACCGCTGGGCGCGGGCGCGGGCCAGCTCGGTGAGCTGACGGGGCGACCAGGGCAGGCCGATGGGTTCGGCGGTCGACCAGCCGGCCGGCGGGGCGCCGGTCAGGGCGCGCCAGGCCGCTTCCAGGGCGCGGCCGAGGAGCAGGTTCTCGTCGGCGGGGTGCGTGGTGTGCAGGGAGAGGGCGAGTTGGCGTTCGGCGGGCGGCCGGGCCTCGTCCGGCTTGTACGCGTCGGCGATCCGGGGAGCGCCGCCGTCTCCGGACGTGACCGGCGTGAAGTGCCCGTCCCGCCAGTGGAGCCGGGCCCCGGAGAGGCCGTCGTAGTAGCCGCGGCCGGGGCCCTGGACGACCCAGCGGTTGGGGTGTCCGCGCAGTGCCTCGCGGGTGGGGAGCGTCAGGCGGGTGCCGGGCGGGGTGACGATCTGCAGGGCGCGGTCGCCCGCCGCGGCGGTGCGCAGGGCGTCGGCGAGCCAGCTGGTCATCGCGACGACCGGGCGGCGGTCCTGGATGACGACCGCGGCCTTGTCCGTGAGGACGTCGACGGCCGGTGGCGTCGCCCCGACTCCGGTGCCCGCGGCCGAGGCGGTGCCCGCGGCCGAGGCGGTGCCCGCGGCCGAGGCGGTGGCGGCCTCCGAGGCGGTGGCGGCCTCCGAGGTGAGCGGGACGACCTCGGTGTGGGCCGCCTCCGGTGGCCAGACCGTGCCGCCGAGCACGGCGGCGACGCGCCCGGCGAACGAGCCCGCCAGACGTTCGCCCTCCTCGACGGCGGTGGACGCGCGGGCCTCGGTCCACCAGTACGCCCCTTCGGGCTCTGCCGCGTCGGGGCCCAGGAGCCGCTGTGCCTCGCCGGGGACCTGGATGAGCAGCGGGGCCTCGACGGAGACCAGGGGGCGGCCGTTCGGGGCGCGGAGCTGGACCACGGCGCCGTCCGCCACGGACGTGACGCCGAGGTCGGGGCCGCCCGCGAAGAGGCCGGCGAGCACGGTCTTGGCGTCGGGCATCTCGGGGGTGAGGGCGATGACGTCTCTGGTCACGGGTGCTGGTTCTCCGCGGTGTCGTCGGCCCCGTCGGCGAGGGCGGTCTGGATGAGCTGGTGGCGGCGGCCCCGGCGCACCAGGGTGCCGCGGCCGGGCGGTTGGGCGGAGGCGTAGAGGCCGGGGAAGAGCTGGCCCTCGGTGCGGTCACCGGTCATGAGCAGGGCGGTGGTGCCGCTCTCGCGCAGGGTGCTGAGGAAGGGCTCGTACAGGGCGCGGGAGGAGCCCGCGACGCGCCGGGTGACGACGAAGTGCAGGCCGATGTCCTGGGCGGAGGAGACGTAGGGGAGGAAGGCCGCCAGGGGTTGCCGGCCCGCGGTGGTGAGGATGTCGTAGTCGTCCACGAGGATCACGATGCGCGGGCCGGTGAAGGCGGGCCCCTCGGTGATCGTGTCCGGGTCGGCGGTCTCCGGCAGGCGCTTCTCCAGCTCACCGGCGATGCCGGTGGCCAGGGCGGCGGCGAGCTTGGTGTTGTGGGCGTAGCCGCCCCGGTACGGCTCGGGGATCGCGCCGCGCAGGCCGCGGCGCGGGTCGAAGACCCCGAAAACCAGGTCCTCGTCGCCGTACCGGGCGATGAGCTGGTGGGCGATGTGCTTGAGCAGGTTGGTCTTGCCGCACTCGTTGTCGCCGAGGATCAGCAGGTGCTGGTCCTGCCCGGCCAGGTCGAGGAGGGCCGGGGCGAGGGTGTCCTGCTCGACGCCGAGCGGGATACGTGACGGTTCGGCGACGGTGGAGGGCAGCCTGGCGGCGGGCAGGGCCGTGGGCAGGACCCGTACGGGTGCGGCGGGTTCGCCGTGCCAGCCGGCCCGCAGCGTGCGCGCGGCGCTCTCCAGGGCGGGGCCGAGGTCCCCGGTGGAGGGGCGGCCGTCGATGCGGGGCAGGGCGGTGTGGGCGAAGAGCCTGGCGTCGGTCAGGACCCGGCCCGGGGTGCCGGCGGCCAGGGTCTCGGACAGCTTGCGGTCGACGCTGGAGTCGGAGGGGTCGTTCAGGCGCAGTTCGACGCGGGTGCCGAACATCGACTGGGTGGCGATGCGCACGTCGTTCCAGCGCAGCATCCCGGCGACGACGTGGATGCCGTAGCCGCTGCCGCGCCTGAGGAGGTCGGCGACGGTGTCGTCGAGCTCGGCGAACTCGTCGCGCAGCGCGCCGAAACCGTCGATGAGCAGCACGATGTCCGTCGAGCCGAGACCGGTCGGCTTGCCCTGGGCGCGCAGGCGGCGCAGCTGGTCGACGGAGTCGATGCCGTACGCGCGGAACAGCTCCTCGCGGGCCGTGAGCTGGGCCCGCACCTCTGCGACGGTGCGGGCGGCGCGTTCGTGGTCGGCGCGGCCCGCGATGCCCCCGACGTGCGGCAGTCCGGCCAGCGCGGACAGGCCGCCGCCGACGAGGTCGAGACCGTACACGGCGACCTGGCGCGGCGTGTGGGTCAGGGCGAGGGACAACGCGAGGGTGCGCAGCAGCGTGGTCTTGCCGGACTGCGGGCCGCCGATGACGGCGGCGTGGCCTCCGGCGACGGTCAGGTCGAGGACCCAGGGCTGCTGGCGCTGGGCGGCGGGGTCGTCGAGCACACCCAGGGGTACGCGCATGGGGCCCTCGGCGAGGGTCAGGTGGAGGCCCTGCGCGGAGGCCTGCACGGGCCCGGCGGCGGCGTCGAGGGCGATGGCGTCGGGCAGCGGCGGCAGCCAGATGCGCCGCACGGGAGGGGCCGCCGCGCACAGCTGGTCGACCATGGCCGACAGGACGGTGGGGCCGGTGTCCCGCTCCCGTACCGGGGGTTCTTCCGGTACGCCGGTCACGGGGTCGTGGCCGGTGGTGAAGGCGGGGTAGGGCCGGGCGAGGGGTTCCTCGTCCGGCCGCTCGCGCAGGGCGGGGCCGCGGTAGGCGCCGGAGACGTAACCGGCCTTGAAGCGTTCGTACGTCGAGGTGTCCACCTTGAGGTAGCCGAAGCCCGGCAGCGGTGGCAGCTGGAAGGCGTCCACGGTGTCCAGGACGGTGCGCGACTCGTCGGCGGAGAAGGTGCGCAGGCCGAGCCGGTAGGAGAGGTAGGTCTCCAGGCCCTTGAGCCTGCCCGACTCGATGCGCTGGCTGGAGAGCAGCAGGTGCACGCCGATGGAGCGGCCGATGCGGCCGATGGAGAGGAACAGGTCGATGAAGTCGGGCTTGGCGGTGAGGAGTTCGCCGAACTCGTCGATGACGACGAAGAGGTGCGGCAGCGGTTCGAGCTCCGGCCGCTCCTCGCGCAGGGCGGCGTAGTGGCCGATGTCGGCGACGTTGCCCGCGTCCTTCAGCACCTGCTGGCGGCGCTTGACCTCACCGGCCAGGCTGGTGTGGACGCGTTCGACGAGTCCGGCCTGGTTCTCCAGGTTGGTGATGACACCGGCGACGTGCGGCAGCCCGGTGAACGGGGCGAAGGTGGCACCGCCCTTGTAGTCGACCAGGACCAGCGCCAGATCCTCGGGGGAGTGGGTGGCCACCAGGGCGAGGACGAGGGTGCGCAGCAGCTCGCTCTTGCCGGAACCGGTCGCGCCCACGCACAGCCCGTGCGGACCCATGCCCAGCTCGGAGGACTCCTTCAGGTCGAGCAGGACCGGCTGGTGCCGGTCGTCGAGGCCGATGGGGACGCGCAGGAAGTCCCGCTCGCCGCGCGGCGCCCACAGCGCCGCGAGGTCGAGGACGGCCGGGTCCTCGACGCCCAGCAGCCCGGGGAAGTCGACGGGCCCCGAGATCGGGGTGCCGTCGGCGGCGGACTCGGCGGACAGCCGCAGCGGGGCGAGCATGCGCGCGAGACCTTCGGCACCGGCGGCGCTCACGTCGTCCGCGGTGCCGCGGCTGGGCGGCGCATCCGGGGTGCGCAGATCCTCGACGCTCACCTGGTCGCCGTCGACGGTGATGCGGACGCTCACCTGGTCCGGCTCGTGCACCTGCCGCTCAAGCAGATGCAGCACGGTCACGCCCATGCCGGTCAGGCCGACGGCGGAGTCCGGGCGGGGCAGTTCGCCGGCCGTGCCGCCGTGGCGGTCGCTGACGACGAGGAGCCGGTCGTTCATCCGCAGGGCGTCGCGGTCGGAGAGGCCGCGGCGCACTTCGGCCGCGTAGGAGGCGCGGCGCCGCAGATCCGCGGAGCACTGCCGGGCGAGCCGGTCGAGGTCCGGGGCGATCCGCCGGGCCGCGACCGGCCCGTCGTCCTGCCGCGTGTCGAGGACGTGGGGCAGCCACTTCGCCCACTCCCAGTCGGGGAGCCGGTCCTCGGGCACGCCCAGGGCGATGGCCACGTCGTCCGGCGCGTGCGTCACCGCGGTCTGGATCAGCAGGGCGCGCGCCACCCGCAGGACGCCCTCCCGGTCGCCGACGACGCTGACGTCGCCCGCGCGGTCCAGCGGCGCGACCAGCGGGAAGTCGGTGGCGGAGGCGAACCGGTGCTGCAGGGCCCGCGCCTCGTTCAGCATGAACGGATCGGGCGGCGTCAGCACACCGCTGCCCGGACTCTGCCCGATCGCGATGCCCTGCACGGGCACGTCGCCGGTGCCGAGCCGCACCCGCAGGAAGTCGGCGTCGGGCCTGCGCCGCTCCCACAGGCGCGCCGGGTCACGGACGAGGTCGTACAGGGCCGCGGGGGGCGGGTCGAGGACCCGCGCCCGCCTCCGCAACTCCTTCTCGACTCCGCCGAGTTCCTCGCGCTGCTCCTCCACGTACTCCAGATACCGCTCGCGCTGGACGCGCCGGGTGCGCTGGGCCTTGCCGCGCTGGGACAGGAAGAGCGCCACCGCGCCGAGCAGCGCGAAGACGAGCACGATCGCGCCGACCGCGGCGAACTGGCTGTTGCGGATGACCGTCATCATCACGACCGAGCCCATGACGCCGGCCATCGGCAGCAGCGCGGTCGCGGCGTTGCCCATCTTGCCCTCGGGCAGGTTGGGCGGCGGTTCGATGGTGCGCTCCGGGGCGGCGGCGAGGGGCTGGGTGCTGCGGGCCGGGCGGTGGACGAGACGCCGGGTCATCGCACCCGCACCGCCCTGTGCATCGCCTCGGCGGCCAGGTGGACGGCGGCGTCGCGGGTGCTCCGGCCGAGCATGCGGGTGTGGATGGGGCCTCCTTGGGCCAGGTGCCGGTCGTAGGGGAGCGGGACGACGGTCACCCCGGTCTCCCGCAGGTGCGCGGCGGCCGTCTTCAGGTCGAGCGTGGTGTCCGGGGAGTTGGCGCTGAGGGCGACGACCGTGGTGGCCAGCGCCGAGTGCGGCAGCCTCGCCAGCCAGTCGAGTACGACGCGGGTGCCGTTGACGCCCTCGGCGGTCATCGGGGCGACCACCACGCGCGCGTGGGCGGTGTCCATCGCGGTACGGGCCACCTCGCCGGGCAGCGATTCGCAGTCCACCACCGTCACGGCGAAGTAGCGGCGCAGGGCGAGGGTGACGGTGCGGTACGTGGGCACGTCGAGGGGCGCGCCGACGCGCCCCTGCCCGGCGGGCAGCAGCCAGCCGCCGTCGGCGACGGGCACGAGATACCCGGTGACGTCGGTGAGCCGCATGGCCGGGCTGAGCACCCCGGCGAGATCGGCGGCGGCCCAGCGCACGGACTCGGCCCCCAGCCGCACGGGCAGCGTGCCGAGCGCGGCGTCGGCCTCCAGGGCGAGGACCGGATCGTGCCGGTAGTGGTTGAACGTACGGGCGAGCAGCGCGGAGACGGTGGACTTGCCGACGCCGCCGCGGATGCTGGTCACCGCGATGACGCGCCCGGTGGTGACGGGCTGCTGCACCTCGCGGGCGAGCCGCGTCCGCTCGGAGGTCTCCCGCCCGGCGGACGCGCCGAGCTTCCGGATGGAGCGCCCGGTACGCCGGACCGCGGAGTCGCCGTGCTGGGGGCGGCCGAGGGCGATGGCCAGGCGGGGGTCGACGGTGGGGGTGGATTCGGGGGTTCGGGGGTCGGGAGCGCGGGGCCCCGGGGGGCGGGGCTCGGGGGCGGGGGGTGTGCGCGCGGAGGTGCCGCCCGCAGGGGTGCCGCCGCCCGCAGGGGGGCTGCTCGCGGGGGCGTTGCCTGGGATGGCGTTGCCGGGGCAGCTGTCACTCGCGGTGGCGTTGCCTGGGAGGGTGTTGCCTGGGGCGGCGTTACTCGCGGGGGCGTTGCCTGGGATGGCGCTGCCTGGGATGGCCCTGCCGGGGGTACCGCTCGCGGTGGCACCACCCGCGGGGGTTCCCTCCGCCTCCAACTCACGCAGCAGATCCCGCTGCCAGTCGCTTCCCTGAGCCATGCCGCCGCTCACCCCTACGCGAAGGTGTCGAGCAGTCGCCCGTACACACCGAAGGCCCCGATGACCAGCGGCAGCATCGCGATCACGCCCACCGACTCGACCACGTCGCCCATACGACGCAGCCGCACCCGCACGTGCTCGGCGGGCTCCACGGCCAGCACCACCAGAGGTATGAGCGCGAGGGCGACCAGCACGGCGAGCGGCCCCGCGGCGGCGGCCCGCGCGAGCCACTCCACCATCAACGCGACCACGATCACGGCGGCGGCGACCAGCAGCCCCACCACCTCGGCGACCAGCGGGAAGGCACGCGCCCGCAGCGCGAGGACGACGGCGGTGACGACCGCGAGCAGCACCGTCCACACGGTCGGCGCGCGCAGCACCAGCACCCCGGCGGCGCTCGCGGAGGCGGACAGCACGACGGTGGCGAGGGCGAGGCCCCGATGGGTGGCGGTGAGAGCGGTGCCGACGCGGTACCGGCTTACGGAGGTGCCACCCGACCGCCGGTCGTCGAGACCGGAGAGCCCCGAGGCCATCAGGGCGAGCCGAGGCAGCACACCGAGGACGACCACGGAGACGACAGCGAGGAGCGCGCCCGCACGGGCCTGCTCGGCCGAGGTCCCGGCCCCGCCCTGGAGAGCGACGGCCGCTTCCCAGGCGACAAGGCACCCCACAAGGGCGCCGGCGCCGATCAACGCGCCGCGCCCCAGCGGGGAGAACCAGCCGAGCAGCAGAAGCGCCACCGCGAGGCCGGCGGCGGTCCCTGCCAGGAGGGTCGCCCCCGACCAGGAGTGAGCATCGGCGAGCGTCCAGGTACCCAGGATGCCCAGGGCCCCGGCGGTCACGATGAGAGTGGCGGCAAGCCCGGCCCGCCGCAGCCACCCGAGCAGGGCTCCGGCGAGAGCCGCCACGCCGGCGGCGCCGAGCAGGGCGTTGCCGACGGCGGCGGCTTCGACGTCCCGCCGTGCCAACACCCCGGCAGCGAGCGCCCATACGAGCGTCGCGAGCCCGGCGACCACGCGCCGGGCCCGGGGTTGCCACCGCCAGGCCCGTATGTCGAGGTCGTCGGCGGCTTCGTCGGTGACGTCGTGCACGACGGGCGCGGAGGGCGCGTCCTCGGCCCGCACGAGCCGCAGCACGGCACCGTCCGGTACGCCGGCGGACTCCAGGGTGCTGTCGTGCGCGAGCGCGGAACCGTCGGCAGTCACGAGGTGCCGCAGCATGGGCCGTTCGGCGGTCTGATCATCCAGCAGCCGCAGCACTTCGGGAAGGAGCAGCCCGATCGGCTCCTGGGAGGGAAGAACGAGATCCACGCGCCGCAGCTCGCCGACCAGGGTGACGCGACTCAAGGCTGTACGACTCGTACCGCCCGCACTGCCACCGCTCGTGCGGCTCAGCGGCCCCGCAGATATCACGCGTTCGAACCTATCATCGAGAGGAAGGGGTCATAGAGGGCGAGTAGCCCGGCGCGGAGGACGGCGCGGACGCCGGAGCCGTCGGCACGGAGGAGCCGTAGGGCCCCTTCCCGATGAGCCGATGCGAGATGAACGACCACCCGACGCACCCGGCACACAGCACAGCCGCGATCACGACCCCGGCAAACACTTTCCCGAGCCGCTCATCCACACTCCGCCGCTGCCGCTGCGCCCCGAAGAGCACCGCATCCCGAAGCCGCCGCCGCCGAACGGAGACGGACTCCAGTAGCTGACTGTCGTAGTCCTGGGCTGTCATGGGTGTTCGCTTCTGATGGTCTTCAATTCCTAGTCGCTCGGCGCGGTCAGGTGTCGATCTCGCCCACCCTGTCACGCTCAAGCAGAGCGACAGGAATGTACTCGGACTCGACTTCGATGGGAATTCCTGCGTCGTGCGCCATGCAGGCAACGGCCAATGGGCCCAAGGCGACCAGTCCTTCACCACTCAAAGAGCGTGCCTCATCGGCGCTCCAGTATTCCTTGTGCCAGGTGAGAGCCTTCGCCAGCGCCTCATTGAACTGTGCCGCATCTTGCCGCTGGTAGCGGTGAAACATTTCCAACGGCGGGTAGAGAACTTTCAGCATCAGTTCAGCGCTGGCGATGTGTTCGGTGTTGGGGTCAGTACCATTGATCGCAGTCGCCAGGGTTTCCCAGGTTTCCGATCGGCGGAACCATGCATTCTGCAGAGTCTGCACCCATGCGTAAATGTAGTCGTCGAATTCGACGCCGGAAGCTTGAAGGAACGAAATGGGAATGCGGGCGAGCCGGTCGAGACGTTCATTCTCGCGGCAGATTGCAGCAAGGTAGAAGGAGGTAAGCCAAGCTCCCGCATGAAGGTACTCCTGCGGGCCTGTCGCAGGGAGTTGCTTCACCTCGCCCTTGGTTCCGATTCGGCATGGCACGGGCCCTTCGGCCGCAGTGCCGGAGATGAACAGTGCGGAGCCAACCTGCATGGCCGTCACCCATGCGTCCCAGGTGGCGATCTCCTCCGCCATGGGGTCCGCCAGGCAGTGCCACTTCGCCACGGCCAGCGAGTAGTCCAAGGCGTCGAATCGGTCGAACTCGGAGGTCTCGATATCGTCGAGCACTTCCTTGGCGCTCTTGATGATCGGCTCCATGGCTTGGGCTGCCGTGTCGGTGCGAAAAGCATGCCTGGGTACGAGGGTGACCACTTTGCCTCCTCTCATTTGATGTTCAGGTGCTCGATAACGGCACCAGCGTAGGCGCCGTTGAGGGGGGCGTTCGCTTGTACCAGGACGTACTGCAGCTTGCCTTGCTTGAGTGCTCGTCGCAGGTCCCCTGCTATCACGGCGTCCCGGCCACCCCTGCGCGTCATCTCCGCGAGAATTGTACGTATGTACGGTACGGTCCCTTGCTTGACCCTCATCCCTTGGGCCGCGCCGTCGTCGCCGGCGTGCGGGTTGCTCGGGTCCGGGTCGGCGCGCCCAAGGCGCCAGTCGAGATCTGCACCAGGAGCCTTGTGTTCGACGATGAGGCGAGAGCCGTCGTTGCCCAACTCGTACACGTCATCGAACATGTGCGCACCATTGGCTGTCTGCGGAAGGTCGATAATCCTTCTGGCGTCCGGGAAGACCTTAGCGATCACATGGAGTCTCGCCGCAAGGGTGCCGAGCCTCTCGGCGATCTTGGTGTTGTTGTGGAGGGACCCGAATTCCGCGGTGAAGGCGGACTGTGCCTTGTCGAGGGTAGCTTTGTTGAGGGCAGACGGATCCTTTTTTACTGATCTCTCGGCGTTCAGGAGCTCCCGGGACAACTCGCGGTGCTTGGCTGCCTCATCGAGAGCAGGAAGAGTGCCGTCAGGAGCAGTGCCTCTATCGAGTGGCTTAGCCCCGAATCTGGTCTCCGACGGCCCGTCCGGCAGGTCATGCTTCAGGACAAACTTGCCTTGTGCGTCCAGGGCCAGTTCGGCAAGTGTGACGCCATCGACCTTGCGTCGAGAGCGAAGCCTGCGACCAATTTCGTCGTAGTACTTTTTGCGCCACGCAGGATCGTTATTGGCTTTCCAGGCGTGTTCCTCCTGAATTTTCCTAGTTTCTGCAGCAGTTGGCTCCCCGTTGTTGGGGCCTCCTGCGGCGGACTGCTCAGGCGCGCTGTCGGCGCTTGCCCCAGTGTTTGATTTTGTCGCTCCAGAAGTGAATGAAGCATCATCAGGACGGGAACGTGACGCGCCGTCTGCATAGCCGTTGTTCTGGTGTCGTGGGGAATCGGGGCCGCCACCACCCCCATGGGCGTCATGAGTGGCCTGAGACGGATTATGGCCACCGACATGCGCGACGGGCTCGGGCCCCCTGGCCCCGGTGCCGACAAGCGTGAGATTCCGGTCGGACGGCGTGTGATCGGGAGCCGCCCGCTGGGTGCTGGCCGCCTCGCTGCGTGCCGTGTCCCTGATCGGTCGGCCCTCGGCGTTCAGCGGGAGGAACTGGCCGTCCTTGACGAGGACCTTGTGGCCCCCGACTTCGAGGACGCTGTGTACGCCCTGAATTTCCGGTGTGGTTTCGGCCTTTGCCGTGAGGCGGGACGTGAGTTCGGCGATCGTCGGGACCTTGCCGACCGCCTTGCCGCCCACGGCGAGCGCCGCCGAGAACGGGTCCGCGTACGTGCCGATCTTCGCGCCGATGCCGGCGGCCTTCGTACCCAGGCCCACCTTGCCGGTGGCTGCGCCCGCCTTGGCGGCGGCGGAGCCGCCCTTGGCGACCGCGCCCAGGGGGCCCGCGGCGAACGTGAGGGCGTTGAAGGTGACCGTTCCGGCGGCCTGGGCCGGGTGCTCCTCCCACTGGTCCCAGGCCACGAAGGCCTTGCCGAACTCACGGAAGGCGGTCTTCTGCCGCTTCATGTCCGCGGTGTCCTCGGTCGCGAACATCGTCTGGTCCAGCATCCAGTCCGTGGGCTTCATCAGGTAGTGACCCGCGCCCGCCGAGACGTCGTAGAGGCCCTGCCAGGCGTCCTTCGCCGAGCCGCCGATGCCCACCAGGCGCCCCAGCCCCTCGACGCTGGCCACCGCGCCGTTCTTGACGAAACCGTCGTAGAAGAAGGACGTGAGGTGCCCGCCGAGGTTGTCGGGCCTGGTCTGGCTCACCGGGCTGCCCCACGGCAGGTCCTTCGCCTGCTTGAGCAGGTCGGCGTCGTAGCCGTACATCACCGTCTGCTCGGTGGCCTTGTGGCTGCCGTCGTCCTCGATGAACCTCGGGCCGCCGACGAGCGCCGAGATCTTGCTCGCCGCCCGGCGCTCGGCGGCCTCGAAGGCGGCCCTGGTCGCGGTCACGTCCGCCACCAGCTCGTTGTTGCGGTCGGTCTTGTCCCCGTCGTCCGTCCAGTCGTCGTCGCCCTCGACACTGGCCACGAACTTCCTGGCGTTCTCCCGCAGCGACACCAGCTTCTCGGCGAGCGGACGCACCTCGGAGGCGAACGTGTCCAGTGCGTCCGCCACCGTCTCCAGATCCGCGGCGAAGGTGTCTGCCTTGTCCATCACCGGTTCGGTGGTGGAGAACAGGTCTTCGGCCTCCGGAGCGATGTAGTACGCCCCGAGCATCTGGAAGCGGGAGTGGACGTCGGCTCCGCCGCTGCGTATCCCCGTCGCGGCGCCGCGCAGTCCGGAGGCGTCCTTCGCCAGCTGCTCCAAGTTGCCGGTGAACTGCGGTATGCCCGCCGGGTCGACCATCTTCTCCGTCACGGGAAGCCCCCGTCCCGGCGAGCCGACGGCAGGAACACCGTCACGTCGGGCGCCTGGGCCGCCTGCTGCTGTGCGTTCGCGGCCTGCTCCAGGTCCCCGGCCACGTAGTGGTTGGTCGCCTCGATCGCTCCGTTCACCGACTTGACGGAGCGTTTGGCCAGGAAGCGTACGTCGTTCTCGGTCTCCGCCACGAACAGGCGCAGCGCCGCGCCGACCGGGCCGACGGGCGCGGCCCCGCAGTAGGCCGGGCTGATCGTTCCTGCCGAGGCGACCGCGTTCTCGACGTGGTCCCCGTACGCCTTGACGTCCTTGGCCACGTCGTCCATCGCCATCCTCACCAGCGACGTCACCGAGTCCACCCCGGACGGCGAGATGTCCCACGCGGGCATGCCGATTCCCCCCTACTTGTCCCCGTGTGCTCTGCTCCTACTGCGCTGTGCCGCCGGTCAGACGATGTTGTCGACCGCGGCCCTGGCCTTGGCGAGCGTGGTCTGTGCGGTGCCGTCGTTCTTCTCCAGCGTGCCGCGCACGAGGCGGATGATGTCGCGCACCTCGTTGGCCGCCTTGTTCCAGCGGACTTCCTTGCCGTGGTACTCGTCAGAGACGCCGTCGGCCTGGTAGTCGGCCATCGCGGCCTTGACGGCGCGGTCGCGGTCGCCGAGTACGCGCTCCAACTGGCCGATGATGATGTGCAGTCCGCCCTGGACGTCGGACGAGGCGCCGGTGTCGTAGGAGCGGCGGTTCTGATTTGCCATGACGAAACAGCCCCCTGTGGCTGGAATACGTGTGTGCCCGGTCGGCTCAGCCGGAGAAGCGGGCGGCCTCGAAGTTGGCGGCGCTCATGTTCTGGTGGGCGTTGTCGGCCTGCTCGTCGTCACCCGTGCCGAACGCCTCCTCCATGCCGGCCTGACCGCCCAGGATCGACGACAGCGCACCGTTCAGGTCGGCGGTGATCTCGTCCGCGCGCAGCTTGAACGAGTCGAAGGTGGCCTTGCCCGCCCCGTTGAACTTGCCCTCCAGAGGCTCGGCCGCCTGCACCAGCAGATTGATCAGCGTGCCGAGATCGTCGCTGGACCCCGCCGTGTCCTTCCCCAGGACCGCGAGGGTCGTGTCCCCCATGTCGAACTTCATCCACCCACCCCGTTGATCGGCAGCTTCCGTGCGCCATAACCCGGTCAGGTCGTCACGGTGCGCGCACACGTCACTTACGCCTCGTAGCGTATCGAACATCCTTGCTCATGTGGAGTTGCAGACGCAACGATGTATTGGGGAGTGGCGCAATTACGCGGGTGCGTCGGTGACAGGGCGTTGGGCGCGCGTGGGGCGCGGGGCCGGGTGGGACAACTCCGCCCAGACCGTCTTGCCGGGGGCGGCCGTGCGAGGGGTGATGCCCCAACTGTCCGCGAGGGCGGCGACGAGGAGCAGGCCGCGGCCGGACTCCGATGCGGAGTCGGGTGCCGGTGGAGTGGATGGGGGCCTCTTCTCGGCGCGGGTATCGGTGACTTCGACGCGGAGCGTGTTGTCGACCAGGGTGAGGCGCACATGGAAGTCGCGGCCGGGGACGTGGCCGTGCTGTACGGCGTTGGCAGTCAGCTCCGCCGTGATGAGGGTGAAGGTCTCGTTGACCGGGCTCCCGTAGGGGTGGCCCCAGTCATCCAGGCGGTACGAGACGAGTCGGCGGGCGAGGCGGGCACCGCGCGGGGTCGAGGTGAAGCGCATCGCGAATTCGCGTTCGCGCGCGGGGGGTCGTGGCAGGTGCCTGTTCGGGGGAACCGGTGACTTCATGCGGTCAACGGTTCCGGACCGTGCGTAGCGTTGAACAGGAGCGTCGCGCTGACGAGTGCGGGCTGTACCCGTGCGCCGTGGGCTTGTACGTGGTGTCGGGCGTGACCGGTTTCCTGCTCTTGCGTTGTGCGGGCGGTGTCAGGTGTCAGGTGTCAGGTGTCAGGTGTCAGGTGTCCGGTGGCTGTGGGGTCGTACGGGAGGAGTCGTGGCGTGGACGACGAGGTGCGGGAGACGGAACATCAGGTCGGCGCGGGCATGCTGTGCGTGTTCGGGCGGCAGCTGAAGCTGTTGCGGGAACGGGCAGGGATGGACCGCGCGAGGCTCGGGGCGCTGAGTGGTTACTCGGCATCGACGATCGCGTCGTTCGAGCAGGGCAGACGTATTCCGCCGCCGAAGTTCATCGACCAGGCGGATGACGTACTGGGGGCGGGCGGGGTGTTGGGCGCGAGCAAGGAGGAGGTTGCGCGGGCCCATTATCCGGCGTTCTTTCGGGATGCGGCGCGTTTGGAGGCAGAGGCCGTCGAACTGCACGTGTACGCGAACCAGGCGGTGCCTGGACTTCTGCAGACCGAGGAGTATGCGCGGGCTGTCTTCATGATGATGCGGCCGCCCATGGATGACGGGTTGATCGAACAGCGAGTGGGCGCACGCCTGGCCCGTCAGGAAGTCCTGTCCAGCCGTGATGCGCCGCTCGCCAGCTTCGTCATGGACGAGGCCGTGCTGAGGCGTCCCATTGGGGGTCGAGCCGTCCTGCGTGGTCAGCTTGAGCATGTTCTGCTGATGGGGGCTCGGCGAAACATCGAGATCCAGGTGATGCCGCTCGACCGTGAGGAGAACGCCGGCATGGCTGGTCCCTTCACCTTGATCGAGACCAAGGAAGGGCGGAGGATCGCGTACGCCGAGGTGCAGAATGTCAGCCGCCTGCAGACGGAGCGGGACCGCGTCCGTGTGCTGGAGGCCAAGTACGGGATCATCCGGGCGCAGGCCCTGACCCCTCGCGAATCGACGGCGTACGTACAGAAGTTGCTGGGAGAGCCATGAATGCGCACGCACATCAGTTGCACATAGACCAGTTGGTATGGCGCAGGAGCAGCTACAGCAGCGAGGAAGGTGGTGAATGCGTCGAGGTCGCCGGTCGGCCCGGGAGGGTTCACGTCCGTGACTCGAAGGACGTGTCCCGCGCCGCGCTGACCGTAGGGGCGACTGCGTGGGCCGCGTTCATCGGGTTCGCGGCACTCTGACAGCGACGATGCCTTCGGCGGGCGGGGCAGGGTCTGGGAGCGCCGCCGGGGCGGTCGCTCAGGACGCCACCACTATGCGCTCCGGAGCCGCGCCTTCTCGTGGTGGTACGGGAAAATGGTACGACGCTGGTACCGGAAACTGGTACGACCGATCGATGGGCTCCGAACCTCATCACGTGTCCGGGCCGGCGTCGTCGCCCGGGGCGAAGCGGAGCGCGGGCCGGGTCGCCGGCAGGTCTACGTGCCGTACATGCACGTGCCCCGCCCGCGGATACATCGGCGGGTACGGCGGCAGCGTGTGGGAGTAGGCGTACGCCGTCTTCTGGGCCACTCGGCACGAGGCGTCGTTCGTGACCTGGTGGAGGAGGTTCAGGTGGGTCAGGCCCGTGGGGGCGAACGTGGTGAAGGTCCACGTCGTCAGGGCTTCCAAGGCCCGGGGCGCGATGCCGCGGCCTCGGGCCCGGGGTGCTGTCCAGTAGCCGACTTCCGCCGAGGGGTTGCCGGGTGCGGCGTCCTTGAGGACGACGTGAGCCAGTAGGGCGCCCTCGGAGTCGTCGGGGTGGGTTTCCAGCACTGCGAAGGCGTAGCGCGTGCCGACGGCCCATGCCTGCTGCTGGAGGTTGATCCAGCGCAGGGCGTCGGGCTCGTTCCGTATGGAGGGGGCGCCCGGCGGGGCTTCCGTGGGGTCGTCGCGGTGGCCCTCGACGAGTGCCGTGACGTCTTCCTCGCGCCAGGCGCGGAGGAGGAGGGCCGGAGCCGTGGCGGTCGCCGCCGGGCACCGCAGGACGGTGGACGTGCGGGGCGTGAGCGATGTGTTCATGCCGTCAGTCTCGGGTCTCCCCCGGGGGGAGACTCAACGCCCGCCAATAAGGCTGCAAGTCGTACGCATGGGGCTCACGCTCCCGAGGAAAGCTCAGCTCGTCCCACTCGAAGCGGCCACGGCCTTCGTCGTGGGCTCCCAGCGCAGGTTTCGGGTGAATGCTTCATCGTGGGAGGCCGGCAAGGTCCCGTATCGGCTCTAGCGAGGTCTGCGCTGCGTAGGGGTGCTCCGTTGAACACGGTCTCGGAATGTGAAGCGACGGCGAGGCTGGGAGCTTCACCACCTTTCATTTGCATAGTCCGATACCTCAAGGAGCCGTGCATGTTCCACGCGAGGGATCGAATATGCGTGGCTACGAATATGGGTAACGAATTCTTCGGGGAGTGCCACGTGGTGCCTCTCTATGCAGAAGGGAAGGTCACCTCTCCACAGCCACTGTCCGTCGGTGTAGAGAGAATCGCCGCCGAGAATCTGTTGGCCGGGCCCCAGTCTGTCCTCTGACGCTCCCATAGTGGCCAGAATCCCGTGCCCGGCTCGCAGGTAGTCGGCTATACGTCGCTGGTCGGAGTATGCCTCTGGACGAATGAAGTCCTGTATGTCACCTCGCGGGCTACCGAAGGATGGAGCCCAGAGTTCAGTAAAGTGATCCGCAATTTTCATGGCACGGCCTGTTCTCTTGGGTCATCGGGGTCTGACCTGGCTCCTCGATCGGGCGCCCAGTTCGTTAGCTGCATCTGCACCGTCCTCGCTCATGGCTAGCGTCACCGGCTCGTGCTGCCGGAGCTCGCCGTCAGGTGGGGAACCTTGCGGTTGATACGGCACTCGACAGTCCCCTCGCCCTCGACCGTCACGGTGAAGAGTGCCGAGCCCAGCTGCATCGCCGTTACCGCGGCCTCCCATGTCTCCACCGCTTCGGCCCGTGGGTCGACGACACACCGAGCTCGCAGGTTCAACACCAATGTGTTGAAGACCGCGTCGATGATGGAGGCGGACCCGTCGAGCTCGTCGACTCCTTCGAAGAAGTACTCCTGCAGTTGTTCTGCGAACTGTTCGGCTTCAAGCCCTGACGGCAGTTCATGGCGATCGACCAGCACAGTCATGGATGGACCGTATGGTCTACCTATCCAAAGAGTCCAGAGCCGCAGAGTCGAGCGTGACCACGGGCGCGTGAGACACGTGATCCTGCCAGCGCTGAATGCGGACACGGATGAGCAGGAAATCGACCGTCCCGTTCTCGACAGTGAAACCGCCACCACGTTCGTAGATCGCGAGCAGGGGCTCGAATGGGTCCGGGGTGCCCGCCACGCTTTGGGGAGACCTCTCACTGAGGGCAGCCCAGTGGAGCGCCATGAGGCAGGCTTCTCGTGTGCGAGGGGTGGGGATGTTCTTCGACGCGTAGGCGACCAGCTGGTCAGCCAGGTCCCGCCGGGCTCTGACGGATGCGTCCACCCGTCTGGCCATATCGAAGATCGGCCACTCATCCGTGCCGTCGAGCCTCTCGGCCCATAGGGCGGCACGGCGGAGATACTCGCGCAGCAGGGCGGCACGCGACGCGGCATGGTCGTCCGCGCGGTCGTAGTCCGTCCAGTCGACGGCCCGTAGGCGGTCCAGCATGCCTTCGGGTGACTTGGTGTGCTTCATGGACTCGGCACCGTGATCAGGCGGGCGGAGCAGGCTGCCGGGGCCTGTCTCCGAAGAGGTATTCCTGCATGTCGAGTAGGTAGCTGTACAGAGCCTCTTCGCTGTCGAACTCGATATCCGTCAGGCGTACGTAGTCCGTGAGAGAAAGACTCCGTGTGCTGAGTGTCGTCGCGAGCCCCTCGCGGACGGCGGCGATGTACTCCTCGCCGAATCCGTGCAGAGTCGGACGCAGGTAACCGCTCACGTCGGCTGCCTGCATCTCGTTGAGGTAGATCGTGATGAATTTGTCGAGTTCTTTGTTCATCTGACCTCATGGGAGTACGCGTGGTTTCCCAAGGGCACCGCCAGATACCTCAGCTCGGCCCGCCCGAAGTCGCCACTCCCTCCGCCACGCCGAGGCGGATCAGGTGGGCCACCGTCGGGGCGGTGCGCTTGGTGCGGATGCGGCGCAGGTACGTGCCGACCGTGTGGACGCTGATGCCGAGGCGGCGGGCGATCTGCTTGTGGGAGAGGCCTGCCGCGATGTGGGCCAGCACCTGGCGCTCCCTGTGGGACAGGGCCGGTGCGTTCTGGGGGCGGCTGGTTACTGGCATCTTCCCTCCGGGAGGGACTGTCAACTTCTACGAAGGCGTGACCGCAACTTGATCTAACCACGGTCCTGCGGAAACAGAAAGGAATCCCCGGGGACACGGGCCTGACCTGGGTCAACTCTGGGGTAAACCCTGGGCCGCAGCGTCTAGTTGAACTTGTCAAGTCACCAGTTCGGGGGACTGTGGGCGCGCTTCGGGGCGCGTGAGTGTGAAGGCCGTCGCGGCACAGCGCAGCCACACATCACTGTGCGTGACATCCGGTAAGGCAGTGGAGCAGCGGTTGCACAGGGGGGACGCTTGAGGCACTTTCGCCTGCTCGTGGTGGGCAACGGCGTTTCGGCGTACGGCAGTTACCTGAACATGGTCGCGCTCAACGTCTTCATCTACGAGGTCACCGACAGCGCGCTCGCCGCCGGGATCTTCATGGCCGTACGTCTGTTGACCAGCGTCGTATCCGGCTTTGTGAGCGGACGGCTGGTCTCGGCGTACGACCGCAAGAGGTTGATGGTCGGTGCCGATCTCACACAGTGCGCCGCCATGGTAGCGCTGTTGATCGCCCCCGATGCCGGGCGGGCCGGGCTGCTCTACGTCCTCGCCGTCGTCACCGGGTTCTGCTCGACCCTCTCCGGTGTCTCCCTGCGCAGCGCCATCCCCGAGATCGTGGGTCCTGAGCTGCGGCTCCGCGCCAACTCGCTGCTCGCCACCGGGCGTTCGCTCGCGATGATCGCCGGGTTCGCCTCGGCCGGCGTCGTCGTCGCCCAGCTCGGCTACGTCGCCGCCATCTCCCTCGACGCCGCCTCCTTCGCCGTGTCGGCGAGTGTGCTCCTCTCCCTCCCGATCCGTACGAGGGGGCAGAAGAAGGGCGCCGACGACAAGGGTGCCGCGGAGAGCGGGAACGAGCCGCGGCGCCTCGGGGCCATGCTCCTGCTGCGCGCCGCCCCCGTGCTCGCCGTGATGATCGTCGTCAGGGCCGCGGACGGGCTCGGGTCGTCCTCCCACAACGTCGCCCTGCCCGTCTACTCCAGCTCCCTCGACCCGTCCCATCCGGCCACCTTCGTCAGCCAGTTCTGGGCCACCTGGGCCATCGGCAACATCGTCATGCAGCAGGTCATCGGCCGCTGGGCCGGGCGCGGCGGGCGGCAGGGGCCGGGGGAGCGGGCCTTCGCGATCGGGGCCTGCGTCATGTCGGCCGCGTTCATCGTGGTCTTCGCGGGCCTGCCGACCGGCGTGGCCGTCGCGGCGGCCCTCGTCGCGGGCATGGCCGACGGGCTCACCGAGATCGCCTACGTCACCCGGCTCCAGGCCGCGCCCGACGAGCAGCGCGGGCGGCTCTTCGGCCTCTCCGCGTCGGTCGAGAACACCGGGTTCGGGCTGGGGATGCTGGTCAGTGGCGCGCTCCTCGACCTGTACTCGCCGCTGACCGTCGTCGGGCTGCTGCACGGCTTCGCCATCGTGCTCTGCGCGGGGCTCCTCGTCGTCCTCGTACGGCAGGCACGGAGCGGCAGGAGCGCCGCCGGGCACGACACCGCCCCCAGGGCCGCCGGAGCCGACGCGGCGGCCGAAGCCGCCGGAGCCAAGGCGGCGGCCGGAACCGAACCCCCCGTACGACAGGACCCGCCGTCCGTGGAGAGCGAGGCCGAGGCCCGATGACCGTCCCCCGCCCAGCCTCACCCGCACCCGCCCCGCCGAGCACCCCCGTGGCCGTCATCGGCATGGACTTCCGGCTGCCCGGGGCAGACACCCCGGAGGAGTTCTGGCGCACCATCCGCGAGGGCGCCGACCGCATCCGCCGCTTCACCGAGGCCGAGCTGGCCGCGGCCGGGATCACCGAGGAGCAGTACTCCGCCGACGACTTCGTGGGGGCGAGCGGTGTCCTCGACGACATCGCCGGGTTCGACGCGAGCTTCTTCGGGATGAGCGCCCACGAGGCCCGCATCACCGACCCCCAGCACCGGCTGTTCCTGGAGTGCGTCCACCACGCCCTGGAGAACGCCGGGTACGCGGGGAACGCCGACGAGGCGGGCGGCCATGACGTCGGCGTCTACGCGAGCACCGGCTACCACCTCTACTCCCTCCAGCACTACCTCCGGAACAACGTCCTCGCGGAGGGCGTCGCCGACTGGGTCGCCGGCCTCCAGGTCACCGTCGGGAACTTCAGCGACTTCACCGCCAACCGCGCCGCCTACCGGCTGGGCCTCACCGGGCCCGCCGTCAACGTCCAGACCGCGTGCTCCAGTTCGCTGACCGCCGTCCACCAGGCCGCGCAGGCCGTCGCCCACGGCGAGTGCGGCATCGCTGTCGCGGGCGCCACCGCACTCCATGTGCCGCAGGTGCTCGGCTACCAGTACGTGAAGGGGTCCATCCTCTCCAAGAGCGGCTACCTGCGGCCCTTCGACGCCGGCGCCGACGGGACCGTGGGCGGTACGGGCGTCGCGGCCGTCGTGCTCAAGCGGCTCGACAGGGCGCTCGCGGACGGCGACCACATCCACGGCGTCCTGCGCGGCTGGGGGGCCAACAACGACGGGGCGGACAAGCGGGCGTTCACCGCGCCCAGCGCCGACGGGCAGCAGGGCGCGATCCGGCGGGCCCTGGAGCGGGCGGGCGTCGACGCGGGCAGCATCGGCTACCTGGAGACGCACGGGACGGGCACGTTCAAGGGCGACCCGATCGAGTTCGAGGGCGCCACCGCCGCGTTCCGCGCCGACACCGACCGCACCGGCTACTGCGCGCTCGGCGCGGTCAAGGCCAACATCGGGCACCTCGACGTCTGCTCGGGCCTGGCCGGCATGATCAAGGCGCTGCTCGTGCTCCAGCACGGCGTCATCCCGCCGATGGCCGGCTTCCGGCGCCCGAACCCCGCCCTCGACCTCGCATCCAGCCCCTTCTACATCCCGGACTCGGCGCGCCCGTGGCCCCGGGGGGACGGGCCGCGCAGGGCGGGCGTCAGCTCGTTCGGGGTGGGCGGGACCAATGTCCACGTCGTGCTCGAAGAGGCCCCCGCTCCGCCGCCGCGCCCCACCCGGGCCCCCGAGGCGCCCGGCGTCCTGGTGCTCGCGGGCCACACCGAGGCCGCGCTCACCGACAACGCCACGGCCCTCCGCGACCACCTGCGGGCCCACCCCGGCACGCGCCACGCGGACCTCGTGACGACGCTCGCGCTCGGCCGCGCCCACCGCAGGCACCGCCTCGCGCTGCGCGGGGACACCGTCGCCGCGCTCACGGACGCCCTCGACGCCTGGCTCGCGGACCCCCGGCCGGGCGGCGGCGGCACGGACGGGGCCGACACCGGGTTCCTCTTCACGGGGCAGGGGAGCCTGTACCGGGGCGCGGCACGACCGCTCCACGACCGCTTCCCCGCCGTACGCGAGGTCCTGGACGCCTGCGAGCGGCAGTACGCGGCACTCACCGGTGGCGGAAGCCTCCTCGCCCCACTCCTCGCGGCCGAGGAGGAGGACGAGCCGTCCTGGCCCACCGAACTGGCGCAGCCCGCGCTCTTCGCCCTCCAGTGCGCGCTGGTCCGGCTGTGGCGGGACGCGGGGATCGTGCCGCGCGTGGTGGCCGGGCACAGCGTGGGCGAGTACGCGGCGCTGCACGCGGCCGGGGCCCTGAGCGTCGAGGACGGGCTGCGCCTGACGGCGGGGCGCGGCAGGCTGATGCGCGACCTCTGCGCGCCGGGGGCGATGGTCGCGGTGCCGATGACGGAGAGCGCGGCCCTGGAACTGGCCGCCGAGGTGCCCGGCGTCGAACTCGCCGTGGCCAACGGCGCCCGCGGCCAGGTCCTCGCGGGCCCGGCCGCCGCGGTGGACCGCCTGGCCGCACTCCTGGCCGGGCGCGGCATCGCCGCCCGGCGGCTCCCGGTGGACCACGCGTTCCACACCGCACTGATGGACCCCGTGCTCCCGGGGCTCGCCGAACTGTGCTCGGAGGCCGCGCTCACCCCTTGCGACGTGCCGTTCGTCAGCACCCTGGACGGGCGCACCCGCCCCGCCGGCTGGCTCCCCGACACCGACTACCTCGTACGACAGTCGCGTCACCCGGTGAGATTCGCCGACGCCCTGCACCACCTCGGCACGTCGCACGAGTCCACCGCCACGCTCCTGGAGCTCGGCCCGCACACCACACTCAGCGGGCTCGCGCGGCGGGAGCTGCCGGACCGGGCGGTGCGTCCGACGCTGCGGCGCGGCGCCGGCCTCGAACCCCTCTGGGACGCGGCGGCGGACCTCCACAGGGCGGGGGCGCCGCTCGACTGGCGGGCCTTCATGGGCGGGACGGGCCGCAGGATTCCGCTGCCCGGCTACCGCTTCCAGCACAAGTACTACTGGACAGGGCCGGAGAACCACCTTCCTCGGCCCGCACGACCTGCGAGGGATGTAACCGAAGTGGCACAGGACGAAGCATCGGTCGAGCGTGTGCTCCAGCACATCATCAAGGTCACCGCGAAGCACCTCAGCTACGACACCAGCGAGATCGCCGAGGACGCCTCCTTCTTCGACCTCGGGGCGGACTCGCTGCAGATGATCGGCGTGCTGCGCGAGCTGGAGGAGGAGCACCGGGTCAAGGTGTCGATGCGGGAGCTCTTCGAGGAGGCGGGGACGGCGAAGGGGCTCGCCGTGATCATCGCGGGGAAGATGGGGGTGAGCGCCGCGCCGGAGCGCCCCGAGCCGCTCGCGGCCCAGCCGCCGGCGCCGCCCCTGCCGGCGCCGCCCCTGCCCGCCCAGCCGCGTCCCGAGCCGCCGGTCCGTGAGACCGTGCCGCCGGTCCGTGAGACCGCGTCGGCCCCTGAGACCGCGCCGGAGCCGGTCGCCCGGGTGGCGCCGCCGGCCCCCGCCGCCGGACAGGCCCCGGCCCCCGCGTACGCCACCCGCCAGGAGATCGAGGACCTCCAGCGGCAGATCCACCAGCTCACGCAGATGCAGCTCCAGCTCATGGGCCAGCTCTCCCAGCTGCTCACCGCCCAGGCCCAGGCGCAGGTGGGCCGATGACCACGCACCCGAGCCCCGTCTCCGCGGCGGTCGACGCGGACCTCGCCGCCATGCGGGAGCTGTCGCGCCGCATCGCGAACCATCTGGGGACGCCCGAAGCCGCGCCGGAGGCGCCGCGCACCGCCCAGCACGGCCCCCGCCTCGAAGTGGCCCGCGGCTCCGGCATGGTGCGCGGCGGATCGCCCGAGTCGCAGCGGGCGCACCTGGACGACCTGGTGCGCCGCTACACCGCCAAGACGCCCACCTCGAAGCGGATCGCACAGAAGTACCGCCGGGTGCTCGCCGACAGCAGGGCCGCGGTGGGGTTCCGCAGCAGTACCAAGGAGATGCTGTACCCGATCGCGGGACGGCGGGCCAAGGGCTCCTGGCTCGAAGACATCGACGGCAACCGCTACGTCGACATCACCATGGGCTTCGGCGTGCTGCTCTTCGGCCACGAGCCCGACTTCGTCGCCGAGGCCGTCCGCGAACACCTCTCGCGCGGCATCCAGCTCGGCCCCCGCAACGTGGAGACGGGCGAGGCCGCCGAGCTGCTCGCCGAGCTGACCGGCATGGAGCGCGTCGCCTTCGCCAACTCCGGTACGGAGGCGAACTCGGCCGCGATCCGCCTGGCCCGCGCCGCCACCGGGCGCAGCCGCATCATCACCTTCGAGGGCGCCTACCACGGCCACAACGACAACGTCCTCGGCCGCTCACCGCGCACCGGCGGCGAGGGCCTGACCACCGTCCCGATGTCCGCGGGCATCCCGCAGAACGCCGTCGCGGACCTGCTCGTCCTGCCCTACGGCAGCGAGGAGAGCCTCGCCCTCATCGAGCAGCAGGCGGGCGACATCGCCGCGGTCGTCGTCGAGCCGGTGCAGAGCCGCCACCCCTCGCTCCGCCCCGCGGGCTTCGTGCGCCGCCTGCGCGAACTGACCAGGCGCCACGGCATCGTGCTGCTCTTCGACGAGATGCTGACCGGCTTCCGGCCCGCGCCGCGCGGCGCCCAGGAGCTGTACGGCGTGACCCCGGACCTCGCCACCTACGGCAAGCTGCTCGGCGGCGGCTTCCCCATCGGGGCCATCGCGGGGCGTGCCGACATCATGGACGGCGTCGACGGCGGCCACTGGAACTACGGCGACGACAGCTACCCGCAGGCCGACACCACGTTCTTCGGCGGCACGTACATCCAGCATCCGGTGTCGATGGTCGCCGCCCGCGCCGTCCTCGCCCACCTCAAGGAGCACAGCCCCCGCCTCCAGGAGCGGCTGAACGCCCGCACCGACGAACTGGCCGCCACGCTCAACGCCTTCTTCGAGGCGGAGGAGTTCGCGCTGAGCCTGAGCCACTTCGGCTCGCAGTTCCGGTTCGAGCACCGGGCGGACATGGAGCTGCTCTACCACCACCTCATGCTGCGCGGCGTGCACGTGTGGGAGTGGCGCAACTTCTTCCTCTCCACCGAGCACTCCGACGGCGACATCGAGTTCATCGTCGACGCCGTGCGGGGCTCGCTGCGGGAGCTGCGGGACGCCGGGTTCTTCCGTACGAAGGCGAAGGCGACGCCCGGCGTGACGGTGCCGGGGCCGCGCGAGGCGGTGGCGCCGCCCGCCCCCGAGCCCAAGGCGCAGGCCGTGGCCTGGAACACCGCCGCCACGGTCCGCCGGGCCCCCGCACCCGCGCCCACGCCCGCACCCGCACCCGCGCCCGCGCCCGCCGAGAAGCCCGCCGCCGCCCGCCCCCGCGCCCTCGACTTCGGCGTCTACTTCTTCGGCGACTACCCCCAGGACGAGAGCGCCCCGGAGCACGGCAAGTACGACCACCTCCTGGAGACCGCCCGCTTCGCCGACCGCAGCGGCTTCCACTCCCTGTGGATTCCCGAGCGGCACTTCCACTCCTTCGGCGGCCTCTTCCCCAACCCCGTCGTGCTCGCCGCCGCGCTCGCCCGCGAGACGGACCGCATCCGCATCAACGCGGGCTCCGTCGTGCTCCCGCTGCACGACCCGATCCGCGTCGCCGAAGAGTGGTCGATGGTCGACAACCTCTCCGGGGGCCGCGTCGGCATCGGCTGCGCGAGCGGCTGGCACGCCAACGACTTCGCCTTCTTCCCCGACCGCTTCGGCTCCCACAAGGAGCTGATGTACGAACAGGTGGCGCAGGTACGGCAGTTGTGGCGCGGCGAGCCGCTGCGCCGCACCACCGGCGCCGGCGAGGCGGACCTGCGGCTCTTCCCGCGCCCCGTCCAGGACGCCCCGCCGATGTACACGGCGGTCGTCGGCAACCCGGCGTCGTACGAACAGGCCGCCCGCCACGACCTGGGCATCGTCACCAACCTCATGACCCAGGGCGTCGAGCAGCTCGGCGAGAACATCGCGCTCTACCGGCGCACCCGCGCCGCCCACGGCCTGGACCCCGACGCGGGGCACGTCTCCGTGCTCCTGCACACCTACCTGGCCGAGGACCACGCGACCGCGCGCGCCGAGGCACGCGAGCCGCTGTCCCGGTACATGCGGGCGTCCCTCTCGCTCTTCGGGAACGTCGCGGGCAGCCTCGGCCAGAAGGTGGACCTCTCGGCGATGACCGAGGACGACCTCGACGTCGTCTTCCGCCGCGCCTACGACCGCTACTGCGACCAGCGCGCCCTCATCGGCAGCCCGGAGAGCGTGCGCCCGGTCGTGGAGGAGGTGCGCGCGGCGGGCGCCGACGAGGTCGTCGCGCTCGTCGACTTCGGCGTGGCACCCGGTGCGATGCGCGAGGGCCTCGTACACCTGGACGCGCTGCGTCGTACGTGCACGGCCACCACCACGGGTGCCGCCACAGCCACGGCCGCAGCCACCGCCGCCACGCCCGCGGCCAAGGCCGCCGTCGAGCGGGCGCCCGCCCCCGTGGCCACCGACCCGGGGGCGCCCCTGTCGCCCGGCCAGCAGCGGGTGTGGTTCCTGGAGCGGATGCTGCCGGGGCGCACCGCGTACAACGAGGTCAAGGCCATCGAGCTGGAAGGCTCCCTCGACGTGCCCGCGCTGCGCGCGGCGCTGTCCGCCCTCGCCGCCCGGCACGAGCAGCTGCGCACCGTCTTCCGCGAGGCCGGCGGCGAGCCGCGGCAGTTCGCGCAGGCGCCCGGCGAGGTGGACTTCGCGGTCGTCGACGGCACGGCGCCCGGCAGCGACGCGGTCGCCGCCACGCTGAAGGCCGAGAGCGAGCGCCGCTTCGACCTGGCCGAGGGGCCGCTGTTCGTCACGCGCCTGGTCCGGCTCGGCGAGCACCGGCACGTGCTCGTCTTCTCGCTGCACCACATCATCATGGACGCGGCGTCTGCCGCGGTGCTCGCACGGGACGTGTCCGCCCTCTACCTCGCCGAAACCACGGGCGCCCCGCCCGTCGGACTGCCCGGCCTGCCGCGCACCTACGCCGACCACGCCCGCGCCCAGCTCGACGCGCTCGGCGGCGCGAAGGCGGCCGACGACCTGGCGTACTGGAGGAAGGCGCTCGACGGCGACCTGCCCGTCCTCGCCCTGCCCACGGACCGCCCGCGCCCCGCGCGGATGACGTCCAACGGCCGCGCCCTGTTCCGTACGCTCGACCCCGGCCTCTCCGACGCGGTACGGAAGTTGGGGCGTGAGCGGCGCAGCACCCTGTTCATGACGCTGCTCGCCGGTTACGCCGCCGCCCTGCACCGCGTCACCGGCCAGGACGACCTCGTCATCGGCACCCCGATGTCGGACCGCACCCCCGAGTACGAGAACGTCGTCGGCTTCTTCGTGAACACCCTGGCCCTGCGCCTCGACCTCTCGGGCGACCCGGACTTCGGCACGATGCTCGACCGGGTGCGCGCGGTCGCCCTGGACGCCTACGACCACGCCGACGTGCCCTTCGAGGCGGTCGTCCGGGAGCTGGACCCCGCGCGGGCGCTGGACAGGACCCCCGTGTTCCAGACGCTCGCCGAGTTCGAGAGCGGCGACCCGTTCCGCTTCGAGCTGCCCGGGGTGCGGGCGACCCCGCTCGACTCGGGCCCCGACAAGGCGCTGACCGACCTCAGCGTGTACTTCACCGACCAGCCGGACGGCATCCGCTGCCACCTGGAGTACCACACCGACCTGTTCGACGAGGCGACGATCGACGCGCTCTTCGGGACGTTCAGGGACGTGCTCGCCGAGGCCACCGGCGTGCGCGCCGCCGTCCCCGACGCGTGGCGGCGCGGACGCACCCGGCAGCGGACCCGCAGCACCGTCCACGCCCTGGCGTCGCGCTGGGCCGAGGCGGCCCCCGGCCGCACGGCCGTGATCAGCGGTGACACCACGCTGACCTACCGCGACCTCGACGAGCGGGCCGAGCGCCTGGCGGCCGTCCTGCGCGAGCGGGGCCGGGCGGGGGCGCCGGTCGCCCTGTGGCTGCCGCGCGGCGCCGAGCTGATCGTCGCCATGCTCGCGGCGCTCAAGTCCGGCCACGGCTATGTGCCGCTGGACCCCGGCCAGGGGCGTGCCAGGGCCGGGACCGTCCTCGCGGAGAGCGGCGCCGGAGTCCTCGTGGTGGGCGGGACGGCGGAGCCGCCGAAGGCACCGGAGGGTGTGGCCGTGGTCGAGGCCACGGCCGCGCCGGCGGGCACGGACGCCACCGCGCTCCCGGCGGCGCCCGGCCCCGACGCACTCTGCTTCGCGATCTACACCTCCGGCAGCACCGGCACCCCCAAGGGCGTGGCCGTGCCGCACCGGGCCGTGGTGGACCTGTGCCAGTGGCACCACGAGCGCTTCGGGTTCACCGCCGACGACCGCGCCGCCGCCGTGTGCAGCCAGAGCTTCGACGCCGCCGCCCTGGAGATCTGGCCCGCGCTGACCGCCGGCGCCACGGTCGTCGTCGCCGACGAGACGGTCCGCAAGGACCCCGCGGCCCTCGCCCGCTGGTACGCGGAGCACCGCGTCACCTTCTCCATCCTGCCCACGGCACTCGGCGAGGCGGTCCTCGCGCTGCCGGACGAGGCGCAGCCCCCGCTGCGGCACCTGCTGCTCGGCGGTGACGTGCTGCGCACCCGGCCGCGCGCGGGCGCACCGTACGAGACCGTCAACGTCTACGGGCCCACCGAGGTGACCGTGCTCTGCACGACCCAGCCGGTGGAGCCGCTCGGCGCCGACGAGGCGGCGGGCCCGATCCCGATCGGCCGTCCCGTCGACAACGTCACGCTGCGGGTGCTCGGCGCCGACGGGCGCGAGGTGCCCGCCGGTGAGGCGGGCGAGCTGTACGTGGGCGGACCCGGGGTCGCCACCGGCTACCTCGGCCGCCCCGAGCTGACGGCGGAGCGCTTCGTCCCCGATCCGCTCGGCGGCGGGGAGACGCTGTACCGCACGGGCGACCTGGTGTGCTGGACGGCGACGGGCGCCCTGGTGTTCCGCGGCAGGACCGACGACCAGGTGAAGATCCGGGGCTACCGCGTCGAGCCCGAAGAGGTCACGCGGGCGCTCAGCGCGCTGCCCGGTGTCGCCGAAGCGGTCGTCCTGGCCCGCCGCGACGGGCGGGGCGATGCCCGGCTCGCCGCCTACGCCGTGCCCGCCACGGCGACGGCCGGGGAGCAGGAGACGGCCGACCGCCTCACGCGGGAACTGGCCGCACGCCTCCCCGACCACCTGGTACCGCGCGCCTGGGCGCTGCTGCCGTCGCTCCCGCTCTCCGGCAACGGGAAGCTGGACCGGGCAGCGCTCCCCGAACCGCCGCTCATCACCACGACGGAGCGGCCGGCGCGGGCGGCCGGGGGTCCCCTGCCCGTCTCCGGGGACGTCGAGGCCCGGCTGCGGGCGCTGTGGGCCGAGGAGTTCGGTGTCGCGGCGGGGGAGATCGGCCCCGCCGCCTCCTTCTTCGAACTCGGCGGCCACTCCATCACGGCGATCCGCCTGGCCAACAGCGTGCGCGAGGAGTTCGGCACGGAGTACCCGGTCGCCCGCTTCTACGAGGAGCCCTCGTTCCGCGCGATGGCGGCGTACCTGGCGGAGGCGGCGGAGGCCGACGCCGTGCCGGGGGCCGCCGGGGGGCAGGTGCCCGCGGACGCCCCGGCCGAGAGCCGCGCCCCCGCCACCGTCCAGCAGAACGCCTTCGTCACCCGTCACCTGACCCACCCCCGCCCGCAGATCTACAACGTGGCGATGCGCCTGACCCTGACGGGGAAGCTCGACGTACCGGCCCTGCGCACGGCCCTGACCCGGCTGGTCGCGCGGCACGAGGGGCTGCGCACCCGCCTCGTGGAGGACACGGCGACGGGGGAGTGGCAGCAGGAGGCGCTGCGCCCCCGGCCGGTCGAACTGCCCGAGGAGGACCTGTTCGCGCGCCTCGGCTCCGGGCCGGCGGCGGAGGCGGAGGCGGAGCGCCTGGCGGCGCGGACGGCCGCCACGCCGTTCGACATCCGCGCCGAACTGGCGCCGGTGTTCCGTCTCCTGCGCACCGGGAGCGACCGCTGGGCCCTGGTCTTCGTGCTGCACCACGCGGCCTGCGACGGCTGGTCGGTCACCGTCCTGCTCCGCGAGCTCGCCGCGCTGTACCGGGCGGCGGCCACCGGGGAGCCGGACGGCCTGGCGGCGGACCCGCCGCAGCCCGGCGCGTACGCGCGCTGGCAGCGCGAGCAGGGCCGTACGCGCGACACGGGCCGCCTGGTCGACTACTGGGCGCGGCAGCTCGAAGGCGCGCCGTTCTCCGGCACGCTGCCGCTCGACCGGCCGCGCCCGGCCGAACTGAGCGGCGCGGGTGACGTGGTGCTGTTCACGGTGGGGCGGGAGGTGCGCGCCGGCGTGGAGAGCGTGGCCCGCCGGCACCGCACGACGCCGTTCGCGGTGACGGCGGCGGCCATGGCCCGCCTGGTCGGGGAGGTGTCGGGGGAGCGGGACGTCCTGCTCGGCATCTCCTACGCCAACCGCGAGCGGCGGGAGTTCGAGGCCCTTGCCGCCTGCACGGTGTCGTCCTTCACGCTGCGCGTCCGCGGTGACCGGGCCGGTTCGTTCGGCGCCCTGGTCGACCAGGTGGCGCGGAGCGCGGTCGAGGCGATCGACCACGCGGCGCCGCTGCGTGCGATGGCGGCCGACCTGGGGAAGGCGCTGGGCACCGAGGTGCCCGACAAGCTGCCGCTCGGCTTCCAGTACCAGAACTCCCTGGAGACGGACATCGAGCTGCCGGGTCTGACGACGGCGGTCGAGGACCTGACCGTGCCCGGCGCGCGGTCGGAGTTCAACTTCGGTCTGATCCCCACCGGTGACGTGCTCTCGGGCTACGTGGAGTTCTCCACCGACCTGTGGGACCGGGCCACGGTGGAGAGCTGGACGGCCGCGTACACCGGCCTTCTGGCCGAGGGCGTCGCCGAGGCGCTGGAGGGTGATGCCTGACCCGTGTCCGAGCGGCCAAAATTGGTCGTGACATGTCAATAATCATGGGGGCCTGCCTTGCCACCTCTGGTGGCGTGTGCCTCAATGGGCGGCGGTCCGGCCGTCTGACGACGCGTCAGTAACCGCGTCGGTACGACCGGACACGTCCTCCCCCCCCACCACGAAGGCAGGCCCCCATGCGACACGGCAGACTCGGCGTCGGAACAGCCATCGGATCGGCGATCGCCGTCGGCGCGCTCGCCCTCGCGCCCGCGGCCTCCGCGGTCGAACCGCGGAGCGCCACCCTCTCGTTCGACTGCGGTTCCTACGGCTCCGGCTCGGCGACCCTCACCGCCGCCCAGGACGGCACCAGCGCCACCATCGAGGTGTCCACCTCGGCGGTCACCGCCCCGGTCGACATCGGCGCAGGCGCGGTCGACTCCACGCTCACCCTCACCAAGAACGGCTCGGGCACCACCGAGTTCACCGGCGGCTCCAACCCGGCCATCCCCGCGGGCGGCGCCGTCTCCACGGGACCGCTCACCGGAACCGTCGCCGCGGGCGACAGCCTCGAAGGCACCTCGCTGACGCTCGTGGTCTTCGGCATCACCGTGACGTGCGACGCCACGTCCCCGCAGGCACCGGGCCCGTTCGTCTTCTGACGCGCCGCGCCCTCACTGCCCGCCACCCCCGGCCAACGGCCGCCAGTACTGCTCGCCCTTCTCGTCCCGTACGACGAAGCCCGCCTCCCGCACCGCCTCGGCCAGGTCCCTGGCGTCGCGCCCTGCGCTGCGCTTCAGCGCCGTCCTGCGGGCCTTGAGGAGCGCGTGGATCTCGGCGGGCAGGCCGGGGGTGCCGGGTATCCAGCGGTGGAACAGCGCCGCGTGCGGGTCGGCGTCCCGCCAGGGGTAGCCGTGCGCGCGGAACGCGTCGGCCAGCGCGGCGGCGGGCGCCCCGTGCTCGCCGCGCGCCAGCTCGCCCGAGTCCGCCCCGAGGAACACCAGGTGCCCGCCGTCGCGGAACACGGCCGAGACGTCCGCGCGTTCCAGGACGAGGACCGTGTCGTGCTGCTCGATCCGCACCCGCTCGTCCGTCAGCTCAAGGCGCATCGCCTCGGCGATCGCCGTGAACGCGAGCACGAGCCCGGCCACCAGCCCGGCCGCCATCACGAGCCCGGTCTGCCAGGGCGCGTCGAGCCTGCCCACGAAGGCGACGCCGTCCCGCCAGGGCAGCACCGGGGAGCCCGAGGCCCAGCGGGCCAGCCGCGGCAGGGCGAGCCCGGCGAGGAGCCCGGCCGCGGGCAGCCCGGCGAGCAGCAGCCACAGCTCGCCCTTCGGATGGCCGAGGACCGTCGTCCGCGGCGCCGGGGCGCCGTGCGCCTGCTCGAACCGGTCGCTCGGCATCGTGGTGGTGCTCCGTTCCCTCCGTGACGGCGGACACGCCGTCGAACGTCATGTCCGGAGCACGCTAGGAGCCCGGCATGACGCCCCGCAGCAGCCGAAAGTCGGTCGCGGGCGGACTTCGGTAGGCATTACGGTGCCGATCATGCTGCCCGAGGTGAACACGGACGAAGAGTGGAACCGCGTCGTGCCCGACGAGAAGGTGGTGCGGCCCGCCGCCGAGGACCTCTGCGCACGCCTCGGCCTCGCCGGAGCGCCCCTGGTGCGCTACACGGAGGGGTCGCAGCCCGTCTACGCGGTCGGCGACGCGCACGTACTGAAGCTCTTCCCCGGGGCGGCGGCCGACGACGGCATCGCCGAGGGCCGCGTCCTGAGCCACGTCCACGGCAGGCTGCCCGTCCCCACACCGGGCGTCCACGGCACAGGCCCGTACGAGAACGGCTGGCGCTACGTCCTGATGGACCGGCTGCCCGGCGAGGACCTGGCCGTCGCCTGGCCGCGCCTCCCGCGCGCCGACCGGGAGCGCGTCGTCACCGAAGCGGCCGAGGCGCTCGCCGCGCTGCACGCCCTCGACCACGAGCCCCTGGCCGACGTCCTCGGCCCCGGCGACTGGGACACCTTCCTCGGGCACCGGCGCGCGAGCACCGTCGAGCAGCAGCGCGCCCACGGCCTGCCGGAGAACTGGCTGGAGCAGATACCCGGATTCCTCGCGTCCGTCCCCTTCGACGGAGCGTCGGCACCGGGCCGGCGCGCCCTGCTGCACACGGAGTTCATGCGCCAGCACCTGCTGGTCGACCCCGAGGACCGGCGGCTCACCGGCCTCATCGACTTCGAGCCCGCCATGATCGGCGACAGGGCGTACGACTTCGTGGGCGTGGGCCTCTTCGTCACCCGCGGCGAGCCGGGGCTCCTGGCCCGCTTCCTGCGGGCGTACGGCGAGACGTTCCCGCCCCGCCTGCTCCTCGCGTACGCGCTGCTGCACGTCTACAGCAACCTGCCCTGGTACCTCAGGGAGCTGCCCGCCCCGCCCGAACCGACGCTGGACGCGCTCGCCGAGACGTGGTTCGGCCGCTAGAGCCCGCGCCCCCGGCGGTCCGGGCGCGCCTCAGACGGTCTTCAACGGGCGGTGGGGCCCCTCCGGCAGGACGACCTCGACGGCGTCCCCGGGGCGGATCACGCCGCCGCGCAGGACCACGCTCATGACGCCCGCCTTGTGGGCGACCACGCCGGACGCGTCGCGGCCGACGACCTTCTTCATCAGCCCGGCGCGGAACTCGTCGATCTGGCGGCACGGGTTGCGCAGCCCCGTGATCTCCACGACGGCGTCCGCGCCCAGGTGCAGCCGCGCGCCCGTGGGCAGGCCCAGCAGGTCGAGGCCGCGCGTGGTGATGTTCTCGCCCAGCTCGCCGGGGGCCACGGCGTAGCCGTCCGCGGCGAGCTCGTCGAGGAGTTCCTCGTGCATGAGGTGGACCTGCCGCAGATTCGGCTGGTCGGGGTTCCGCCGGACCCGGAAGCGGTGCTTGACCTTCTCCCCGGCGTGGACGTCGCCCTCGACGCCGAGACCCGCGAGGAGCGTGACGCTCTCGCGGTTCGGCTTGGTGAAGGAGTACGTTCCGTTGCTGCTGACCGCAGTGACCCTCGCGCCCATCGCGCGCAGCCCCCTCGCCCGAGACGCTGTTACCGCCCGACCCTAACCCGCCTCAGCCGACCGGGACCAAGGTCAGATACGTGATCCCGAGCACCCGGCGGTACCCGCGCAGCCAGGTGGCACGCTGGGCGTCGACGCGCGCCCGCGTCCCGGCGGCCTCCGGGTGGTCCGGGTGCGCGGCGAGCCACTCCTCGGTGTCGTGGCGGTAGCCGGACTCGAACTCCTCCCACTCCTCCTCGCTCGCCGTCTCCACCCGCAGCGGGCGGAACCCGGCGTCGACCGCCGCGTCCACCAGGCCGTCGAGCGGCAGGTACTCGTCGGCCCGCGCGTCCGGCCACATCCCGGCCAGTTCGTCCGCGGTGGGCGGACGCTGCCAGAAGCCCTCGCCGAGGACCACCCGGCCGCCCGGCAGGACCAGGCGGCGCAGCGCGTGCAGCGCCTCCACGGCCGACCGGGGCGGCTCGGCGGCGCTGAGCGCCTGGCTCGCGCCCAGGCAGAGCACGACGTCGGCGGGGCCGCGCCCGGTGTCCCGCGCGGACTCCTCGGCGAAGAGCACCCGGTCGGCGAGGCCGCGCTCCCGGGCGGCGGCCCGGCCGCGGGCCAGGTCCGCGCCGTTGAGGTCGACGCCGACGCCGGTGGCCCCGGGCACCGCCCGCAGGACGCGCAGCAGCAACTCGCCCCAGCCGCAGCCGATGTCGAGGACCGTGCGGGGGCCCGTCGCCGCGAGCCGGTCCACGAGGCGGCCGGCGCGCGCCTCGGAGAACGGGCCGTGGAAGGTGAGGTTCGCGAGACGCGGGGGGTGATCGGCGGAAAGGGTCATGACGGGGGAGGCTAGACGCTCAACCGCCTTCGGGGACACCGATTTCGGAGCGGTCGGCGACGCGGCGCAGATGCGCGGCGAGCTCGGCCTCCGCGTCGGGGGTCAGGGTGCGCAGCGCCACCATGGCCGTGACGATGACGTCGCACAGCTCGGCCCGGACATCGTCCCAGGTGTGGCTCGCACCCTTGCGCGGATTCTGGCCCATGGCGCCGATGACCGCCTCGGAGACCTCGCCCACCTCCTCGGAGAGCTTCAGCATGCGCAGGAGCAGATCCTCCCGCGGGGCGCGTCGGTTGTGGGACTCCAGCCAGCCGTGCAGGCGGTCGACGACCTCCCAGGGGTCCGGGTGGGGCGCGGGCGGGCGCGGGGCGGACCGCGGCGGGTCCGGACGGTCGGTCATGGCCCGCAGCCTGCCACGCGGGCTACTCCTCGGGCGAGGCGCTCTCGCGGACGTTCTTGTTGCGCGCGGCCAGCGTCACGAGCACCCCGACCGCGGTGCCCGCCAGCGCGGCGGGGACCATCCAGGCGCGGTTGAGGGAGTGGCCGACCGCGTGGTCGACGGAGTAGCGGCCGGGCCCGGTGACGGCGAGGGCCGCGGAGGCCAGGCCGAGGAACGCCGGGTACTCGTAGCCGCCGCCCTGGCTGAAGAAGCCGCTCGGCGCGTGGACGGCCGCGGCGCCCGCCATGGCGCCGGCCGCCGCGGAGCCCGCCGCCGGGGTGGCGAGCCCCAGGGCGAGGAGGGCGCCGCCGCCGGCCTCGGCGAGCCCGGCGACCAGGGCGTTGCGCTTGCCCGGGGCGTAGCCGATGGACTCGAAGAAGGCGCCGGTGCCCTCCAGGCCGTGGCCGCCGAACCAGCCGAACAGCTTCTGGGCGCCGTGCGCGGCGAGCACTCCTCCGGTCCCCGCGCGCAGGAGCAGCAGTCCGAGGTCACGTCGGTCCAGGCACGAACAGGTCATCGCAGGCTCCCAGCGGTGGGCGTAGACGGAATCGGTCCTCTCCCACCGTCCGACGGACCGGCGCCGGGCACCCGGTCCGGGCGGCCGTACGGGTGAGGGGCGCCGGCGTCCCGGTGGCGCGGCGGCCCGCCCGGTGTGAGCGTGTGCCCATGAGCATCCTGGTGAACCGGCTCGGCGACCCCTCGGTCCGGGCCTTCGTGACCGCGGTCAACGCCCATGACAGGCACGCCTTCGAGGCGCTGCTCGCGCCCGGCGCGACCATGTCCGACGACGGTTCCGACCGTGACGTCGCCGAGTGGACCGAGCGGGAGATCTTCTCCTCGCGCGGCCACATGGACGTCATGTCGGAGTCGGACGGGGGCCGCGTGCTGCTCGTCACCTACCGCAACGACACCTGGGGCGAGATGCGCACGAAGTGGCGCTTCGTCCCGGACGGCGCGGGCAGGATCACCCACTTCGAGACGGGCCAGGCCTGAACCATTGCGGGCCGGGCCTGATCCGTCACGACCGTCACGCCGGAATCCGTACCGCCGTCCCGCTGACCCGCACCCGCTCGTCGCCCTCCCGCAGCGTCACCGTGAGGACGCCGGGCCTGCCCATGTCCTCGCCCTGGTGGAGGGTGAGGACCGACGTGGCGGGCACCAGGCCGAGTTCGCGCGCGTAGGCGCCGAAGGCCGCGGCCGCCGCGCCCGTCGCCGGGTCCTCGACGACGCCGCCCACCGGGAACGGGTCGCGCACGTGGAAGACGTCCGCCGACGCGCGCCGGACCAGCTGCACGGTCGTGAGGCCGAGGCGCCGCATCAGCGCCTCCAGGCGCGGGACGTCGTAGTCGAGCCGGGCGAGCCGGTCCCGGGTGGCCGCGGCGATGACGAGGTGGCGGGCGCCCGCGAAGGCGATCCGCGGCGGCAGGTCGGCGTCCAGCTCGTCGGCGGACCAGTCGAGCGCGGCGAGCGCCTCGGCCACGTCGTCGGCCCCGGCGGCCTCGACGTGCGGCGCGACGCTGGTGAGCGTGGCCCGCGGCACTCCCCCGACGGTGTCGACGGCGACCGGTACCTCGCCCGCCGGCGTCGCGAAGAGGTAGCCCCCGGCGCCGGTTCCGTCCCGCTCGGCGAGCGCCACCGCGGCGGCCACGGTGGCGTGCCCGCAGAAGGGGACCTCGGCCTTGGGGGCGAAGTAGCGTACGTCGTAGACCGGTTCGGCGGTGCCGGGGGCCCCGGGGTTCCGGGCCGTGAGGAACGCGGTCTCGCTGTAGCCGAGCCGTGCCGCGATCGCCGGCATCGCCGCGTCGTCGAGCCCGGCCGCGTCGAGGACGACCCCGGCGGGGTTGCCGCCCGCCGGGTCGGTGGTGAAGGCCGCGTAGCGCAGCACTTCGGGGGAGGGGGAGGCCGCTGAGTCATTCGTCGTCATGTCGCGGGGCAACCGTTCCGCGGCGCGGGACATTCCCGCGGCTCCGAGCGCGGGCCCCGTCGCGGCAGCGGTCGCCCCGCCCCCTCCCTCCGGCGGTGGTCAGTGGCAGCTGACGTGCCCGGAGCCGGTGCGCGACCAGGAGCAGGAGTCCTGGAGCGAGCCGCTGGGCCTGACGAGGCGGGCCTTGTCGCCGGTGTTGTTCCAGACGTAGCTGCCGCGGCCCCAGTAGCGCACGCCGGAGGCGTTGGTGCCCTTGCCCGTGCGGACCTTGACGGTCTTGCCCGCGCCGATCTTGTAGCTGCCGAAGGTGTAGGTGTACCCGGTGTTGTCCTTGAGCTTGTAGCCCTTGAGCTGGATCGGGGACCGGGTGTTGTTGTGGATGTTGACCCACTCGGCGTTCAGCGACGCGTTCGAGCGGGTGTCGCGGCCGGGGCTGTCGTACTGGATGTAGCCGAGGTGCAGTCCGCCCTGGTGGCCCGCCGCCGACGCGGGCGACGCGGCGAGCAGGGCCGCCGACAGGGCGGTGACGGTGAGGACGGCGGGGGCGGCGGTGCGTATGCGCAAGAGATGCTCCAAGTGTGAAGTTCTCGTGGAGAGAAGCCGAGCATACGGTGCGCGCTGACCCGGATTGGCGCGGTAGGTTCCATTCCACTTGTGGAGATCCGGGCGTCGGGGCGGCCTTCCCGCCGAGCCGCCCCCTGCACCGTCCCCGGCACTCCGCCCCGCCGTTCCCGGCGCTCCGCCCCGCCGCCCCCAGCACCCCGCCCCGCCATGCCGCGAGGCGGCCCCTCAACCCCGGCCGATGTAGGGCATGGTGGTCGCGAGGACCGTCGCGAACTGGACGTTCGCCTCCAGGGGCAGTTCCGCCATGTGCCGCACCGTGCGCGCCACGTCGGCCACGTCCATCACCGGCTCGCTCGCCAGTTCGCCGTTGGCCTGGAGGACGCCGGACTGCATGCGCTCGGTCATGTCGGTCGCGGCGTTGCCGATGTCGATCTGCCCCACGGCGATCCGGTGGCGGCGCCCGTCCAGGGAGAGGGACTTCGTCAGGCCGGTCAGCGCGTGCTTCGTCGCCGTGTACGCCACCGAGTCCGGACGCGGCGCGTGCGCGGAGACGGAGCCGTTGTTGATGATCCGGCCGCCCCGCGGCTCCTGCTCCTTCATCTGCCGGAAGGCCGCCTGCGCGCAGAGGAAGGCGCCGTTGAGGTTGGTGTCGACGACGTGCCGCCAGGCCTCGTAGGACAGGTCCTCGACCGCGACGCCGCCGGGCCCGAACGTACCGGCGTTGTTGAAGAGCAGGTCGAGCCGCCCGAAGCGCTCGCGCACGGCGGCGAAGAGCGCCGTCACGTCCTCCGGCCGCGACACGTCCGTCCGTACGGTGAGGGCGGCACCGTCCGGCGCGGAGGCCAGGGCGGCGGTCTCCTCCAGGGTCTCGGCGCGGCGGCCCGCGAGCGCCACCGACCAGCCCGCGGCGAGCAGTTCGAGGGCGACGGAGCGGCCGATGCCGGAACCGGCGCCGGTCACGACGGCGGTCTTCGCGGCGGCCGGCGGCGCGGCCGGGGACGGGTGCGGCGTGGGAGTTGGCCATGCGTTCATGGCCCCGCAGCGTACGGGAGGGCCGTCCACGCGGACATCATCCGCCCGCCATCCGGCTGTTGTGTACGCGACAGGCAGCCGTCGCCCCCCACCACTTGCATGCCCCTGACACCAATCGTCAGGGAAGGGTCCAATGACACCCGCAGGCACGCACCACGCACCCGAGCTCCGCGCCGCTGCCCAGCACCTCGGGCGCCGCCGCTTCCTCACCGTCACCGGAGCGGCCGCCGCGCTCGCCTTCGCCACCAACCTGCCGAGCGCCGGCGTCGCGGCCGCCGCCGAGCTGGACGCCCGCCGCATCAAGGACGACCCCTTCACGCTCGGCGTCGCCTCCGGCGACCCGCAGCCCACCTCGGTCCTGCTCTGGACCCGCCTGGCCCCCTCCCCCTACGAGCCGGGCGGCGGCCTGCCCCAGGAGCGCGTCTCCGTCCGCTGGGAACTCGCCCACGACGCCCGCTTCCGCCGGATCGCCAGACGCGGCACCGCCACCGCGCACCCCGAGTACGGCCACTCCGTACACGTCGAGGCCGACCACCTGGACCCGGGCCGCCGCTACTACTTCCGCTTCCGCGCCGGCCAGTGGGTGAGCGGCACCGGCCGCACCCGCACCGCGCCCGCCGCGGGCAGCCGCCCCGGCTCCCTGACCCTCGCGGCCGTCTCCTGCCAGGCCTACCACGACGGCTACTTCACCGCCCACAGGCACCTGGCGCAGGACGACGTCGACGTCGTCTTCCACCTCGGCGACTACCTCTACGAGTACGCCGTGAACGCGGTCGGCGGCGCCCGCAACTACACCGACCGCACCCTGCCCGCCCACTACAACAAGGAGACCAGGACCCTGGAGGACTACCGCCTGCGGTACGGCCTCTACAAGTCCGACCCCGACCTGCGGGCCGCGCACGCCGCGCACCCCTTCGTCGTCACCTGGGACGACCACGAGACCGAGAACAACTACGCCGACGACATCTCCGAGAACGGCGACCCGGCCGCGGAGTTCCTGCTCCGCCGCGCCGCCGCCTACCGCGCGTACTGGGAGAACCTGCCGCTGCGCCGCCCCCAGCTCCCCAAGGGCCCCGACGCCCAGCTCTACCGCCGTCTCGTCTGGGGCCGCCTCGCGCAGTTCGACATCCTCGACACCCGGCAGTACCGCTCCGACCAGGCGTACGGCGACAAGGCGCACCCCGCGGGCCCCGAGACGGACGACCCGGCGCGCACCATCACCGGTGCCACGCAGGAGCGCTGGCTCCTCGACGGCTGGCGCCGCTCCCGCGCCCTGTGGAACGTCGTCCCCCAGCAGGTCACCTTCTCCCAGCGCCGGCTGGACCTCACCGCCGAGCCGAAGCTCTCCATGGACGCCTGGGACGGCTACCGCGCCTCCCGGCAGCGGGTCCTCGCGGGCGCCAGGGCCGCACGCCTCGACAACCTCATGGTCCTCACGGGTGACGTGCACGTCGGCTACGCCTTCGACATCAAGGCCGACTTCGACGACCCCTCGTCCAAGACCCTCGGCACGGAGATCGTCGCCACGTCCATCGCCAGCGGCAAGGACGGCGCCGACAAGCCGGCCAACTGGGAGACGTACACCAAGGCCAACCCCCACCTCCGCTTCTACAACGGGCGCCGGGGCTACGTGACGGTGGCCTACGGCCGGGACGCGGCACGGGCCGACTTCAAGACGGTCGACGCGGTCACGAAGCCGGGGGCGCCCCTGAAGACGGCGGCGTCCTTCGTCACCGAGGCGGGTGATCCGGGGCTTCGACCGGCGTGATCACCGGCTTCGCCGGGTTCGTCCTCAAACGCCGGACGGGCTGGATCTCCCGCCCGTCCGGCGTCCGGGGCGGCGCCCCGGTCCCGGGAAGAGGGCGGGCCAGGGGGGAGGAACACCTGCCCGGAGCTGCGACCATGGAGGGGAAACGAAGAGACACGGGAGGGGCGAGATGCCTGAGCGCGGGCAGACAACCGCAGAGCACGAGATAACCAAGGCGGCGGAGCCGGAAAGCACCGCCGCCCTCCGCCGCACCGGAGCCCTGGTCACCCTGGTGCTCGGCGGCCTCACCGCCGTCCCGCCCCTCTCCATGGACATGTACCTCCCGGCCCTGCCGGAGGTCACCGACGCCCTGCACTCCCCGGCCGCGACCGTCCAGCTCACCCTCACCGCCTGCCTGCTGGGCATGGCCCTCGGCCAGCTCGTGGTGGGGCCGATGAGCGACAAGTGGGGGCGCCGCAGACCGCTCCTCGTCGGGCTGCTCGTCTACATCGTCGCCACCGCGATCTGCGCGTTCGCGCCCACCGCGGAACTGCTCATCGCCTTCCGCCTGCTCCAGGGCCTCGCCGGGGCCGCCGGGATCGTCATCGCCCGCGCGATCGTCCGCGACCTGTACGACGGCGTGGAGATGGCCCGCTTCTTCTCCACCCTGATGCTGATCTCCGGCGTGGCCCCGGTCGTCGCACCCCTCATCGGCGGCCAGGTCCTGCGCTTCACCGACTGGCGCGGCATCTTCGTCGTCCTCACCGGCGTCGGCATCGCCCTGACCCTGCTGGTGTGGCGGGTCCTGCCCGAGACGCTCGCCCCCGGCAAGCGGCACAGCGGCGGCACCGTCGAGGCGCTGCGCACCATGCGCTCGCTCCTGGCCGACCGCGTCTTCACCGGCTACATGGTCGCGGGCGGCTTCGCGTTCGCCGCCCTCTTCGCCTACATCTCGGCCTCGCCCTTCGTCATCCAGGAGATCTACGGCGCCTCGCCGCAGACCTTCAGCCTCCTCTTCGGCGTCAACTCCGTCGGCCTCATCGCCGTCGGCCAGCTCAACGGCAAGGTCCTCGTCGGCCGGGTCAGCCTCAACAAGGTGCTCGCCCTCGGCCTCACCGCCATCGCCGTCGCCGCCGCCGCCCTGCTCCTCATGACGACCGGCGTCTTCGGCGAGGTCGGCCTGTTCCCCGTCGCCGCCGGGCTCTTCGTCCTGATGTCGGCGATGGGCCTCGCCATGCCCAACACCCAGTCGCTCGCCCTCATCCGCACCCCGCACGCCGCCGGGTCCGCGTCCGCGCTCCTCGGCACCTCCTCCTTCCTCGTCGGCGCCGTCGCCTCACCGCTCGTCGGCATCGCGGGGGAGGACACCGCCGTCCCCATGGCCGTCGTCCAACTGGTCTGCGCGCTGGCGGCCATCGCCTGCTTCGTGGGACTGTGCCGCCCCTGGCAGCACACGCCCACGGAGGAGGCGGACCACTGAGCTCACCACGGACCCTGCGCGCCGGCACCCCCGAGCGCGCGGGCCTCGACCCGGACGAGATCGGCCGCCTGGTCGCCGAGGTGCGCGAGCTGACGCGCGGGCCGAGCCCATGGTGCGCGGGCGCCGTGGTCGTCGTGGGCCGCGGCCCCGTCATCGCCGCCGAGGCGGCGGCGGGCTGGGCGGTGCGCTACGCCTCGTACGACCCGGAGACCGGCCGGGGCGTCGAGCTGCCCCGCGAGTGGCGTGTCCCCATGCGGGTGGACACGCCCTTCGACCTGGCCTCGCTCACCAAGCTCTTCACGACCGTCGCCGCCGTGCAGCAGCTGGAGCGCGGCACCCTCGGCATCGACGCGCGCGTGGGCGCGTACATCCCCGAGTTCCGCGGCGCCGCCGAGCACGGCGTCACCGTGCGCCAGCTCCTCACCCACACCTCCGGGTTCCGGCCCGAGCTGCCGCTGTACGACTGTCCCGACGACGCCGCGCGGCTCGCGGCCCTGCGGGCGGAGGCGCCGGCCGGCGAGCCCGGCGAGTACGTCTACTCCGACCTGAACATGCTCCTGCTCCAGCACGTCCTGGAGCGCCTGACCCGCCGGTCGCTCGCCGACCTCGTGCGCGAGGGCATCACCCGGCCGCTCGGCATGGCCGACACCGGCTTCGGGCCGTGCCCGGACGCCGCCGCCACGGAGGACCAGCGCAGACCGTGGGCCAAGGCCGACCGGGGGATGCTGCGGGGCGTCGTCCACGACGAGAACGCCTGGGCGCTGGGGGGTGTCGCAGGGCACGCCGGACTCTTCTCCACCGGGCGTGACCTGGCGGTCTTCTGCCGGACGATCCTCTGCGGGGGAGCGTATGGCAGGGCCCGCGTCCTCGGGCCCGACTTCGTCGAGCTGATGCTGATGGGGGCCGGGCTCGGGTTCGGGATCGACCAGCCGTGGTTCATGGGGGAGCTGGCCGGGCGGGGCGCCGCGGGGCACACCGGGTTCACCGGGACGTCCCTCGTCCTCGATCCGGCCACCGACACGTTTCTCGTGCTCCTGAGCAATGCGGTGCATCCGCGGCGCGGGGGCTTTGACAGTGGGCCCCGGGCTCGGGCGGCCACGCGGCTGGCTCGGGCCGCCGCCGCTCGGTAGGCCGTGGGCCTTGGGCTGTTTTCGCCGGTGCGTCTGCCTGGGGCCGTTCGCCGGCGGGTGCGGGGGGTTCGTGGTTGCTCGCGCAGTTCCCCGCGCCCCTGGGGAGGCTGCGGTGCTGGTCCGGTTTTCGCGCGCCCGGCGCCCTTGGGGGAGGCTGCGGTGCTGGTCCGGTTTTCCGGGGCCCGTAGAATTTTGGGGTGAACGTGCCGCCGACCTCCGTCAGTCCTGCCGATGCCCTGCGTGCCGCCCTTGCCGGGCTGCTCGACGGGCTGCCGCCCACGCAGGCCGCGCGGGCCGTCGACCGGCTCATCGCCAGCTACCGGGGGCAGACGCCCACCGACGCGCCCATCCTGCGGGACCGCGCCGACGTCGCCGCCTACGCCGCGTACCGGATGCCCGCGACCTTCGAGGCCGTGTGCTCCGCGCTCGACGCGCTCGCGGGGGCCGCGCCCGAGGGGTGGGCGCCCGGCAGCCACGTGGACATCGGCGGTGGCACCGGCGCCGCCACCTGGGCGGTCGCCGAGACCTGGCGGGGCGAGCGGCCCGTCACCGTGCTCGACTGGGCCGAGCCCGCGCTCGCCCTGGGACGTGAACTCGCCGGAGGCGTCGAGCAGCTGGCGTCCGTGCGGTGGGAGCGCGCGCGGATCGGGGGCTCGCTCGCCGTCGAGGACGCCGACCTCGTCACGGTGTCGTACGTGCTGAAGGAGCTGACGGAGGCCGGCCGGCGCTCCGTCGTCGACGCCGCCGCCGAGGCGGCCACGCAGGCCGTCGTCATCGTGGAGCCCGGCACCCCGGACGGCTACGCCCGGATCATCGAGGCCAGGGACCGGCTGATCGCCGCCGGGTTCCGCGTCGCCGCGCCCTGCCCGCACAGCGCGGCCTGCCCCATAGGGCCCGGCACCGACTGGTGCCACTTCTCGGCGCGGGTCAGCAGGTCGTCGCTGCACCGCCAGGTCAAGGGCGGCTCACTCGCGTACGAGGACGAGAAGTTCGGCTACGTGGCGGCGACCCGCTTCGACCCCGTGCCCCCGGCGGCACGGGTGGTGCGGCGGCCCCAGATCCGCAAGGGCCAGGTGCTCCTCGACCTGTGTGCGGCCGAGGAGCAGTTGCGCAAGGAGACCGTGACCAAGCGCCACGGCCCCCTCTACCGCGCGGCGCGCGACACGGACTGGGGCGACGCGTGGCCGCCCCGGCCCGCCGGGTGACGCCGGGCCGCTAGGAGCCGGCGCCCCATGTGCCCTGGTTGACGGCGCAGCTCCAGCCGTCGCCGCGCACGGTGAACTTCACCCGGTAGTTGCGGGTGTTCAGCAGGTGCGTGCGCACCTTGACGCCGAGCTTGGCCTTGGGCGCGAGGCTCTTGTCGTAGACCTTGACGGTCTGCGACGTCCTGCGGGTGACCTTGCCGCCGGTCGGCGTCGCCTTGCCGAAGCGGATGTTCTTGACGTTGCTGACGGTGAAGCTGACCTTCTTGAAGCTCTTGGTGCTCTTGCTCTTCAGCCCGAAGTACAGGCCCCCGTTGGTCACCCACCCGTTCCTGTCGATCTGGAAGCGGGAGGTGTAGACGATGTCGATCGGGCAGCCCGAGCTCCGCGGTGCGGCGCTCGGAGCCGCCGACCCGGTCCGCGCGGTCGGCTTCTCCGACGCGGACGCGGCCCCCGCCACCCCGAGTTGTGCGGCGGTCAGGGCCCCCGCGGTCGCCAGTATCGCTGCGGACGTGCGCATACGGTTCACTGCGCTGATACCTCTTCCCCCTGGGCCCGGAGCGTCCCGGGCCCGCTTGTCCAATTGTGGTGACACGGCCGCACGCATGGTTCCGTGTGGCCGTGCGCCCGTATTGGTATCACGTGTGGCGCGTGGGGCGAGCGCGGGGCGGGGAGCCGGGACGAATCTGTGAACTTCCCGCCCCGGGCGGGGCTAGACCCGCAGCTCCTGTGTGCAGCACTTCACGCTGCCGCCGCCCTTGAGCAGTTCGCTCAGGTCCATCCCGATGGGCTCGAAGCCGCGGGCCCGCAGCGGTTCGAGAAGCCCCACGGCGGCCTGGGGGAGCAGCACGTGGCGGCCGTCGGAGACGGCGTTGAGCCCCAGGGCCTCGGCGTCCGGCTCCTCGGCGATCAGCGCGTCGGGGAAGAGCCGCCGCAGGACCGCCCGGCTGCCCGGCGAGAAGGCGGCCGGGTAGTACATGACCTCGTCCGCCGCGTCGTCCAGGACGGCGAGCGCGGTGTCCAGGTGGTAGTAGCGGGGGTCGATCAGGTCGAGGCCGATGACCGGGCGGCCGAAGAACTCCTGCGCCTCGCCGTGCGAGAGGGGGCTGGCCCGGAAGCCGCGCCCGGCCAGGACGTAGGAGGAGGTGACGGCGAAGTCGCCCTCGCCCTCGTTGATGTGGACGGGCTCGTGCACCTCGGCGAAGCCGTGCGCGCGGAACCACTCCAGGTGGGCCGCGGCCTCCCCCTCGCGCTCACGGTGGGCGAAGCGGGCGCCGAGGACCCGGCCGTCGACGACGGTCGCGCCGTTCGCCGCGTAGACCATGTCCGGCAGCTCGCGCCGGGGGGTCAGCTCCTCGACGGTGTGGCCGAGCGCGCGGTATCGGTCGCGCAGGTCCTCCCACTGGGCGACGGCCAGCGGTACGTCGACGGGCTTGGCGGGGTCCATCCAGGGGTTGATGGAGTACGTGACCTTGAAGTGTGCCGGTGAGCACATCAGATAGCGCCGGGGTGTGGCGCGCCGAGGAGAGCGAGGACTACGGGACAAGGAAGGCTCCTCACGACCGCAGGGTCAGGTGCCGCCCCGGGTGGGGTCGGCTCTGCCCATGGTGAGGCAGGAGCCGCCCGCCGTGGGGCAGTTGCTGCCCATAGTGGGGTGTGAGATGTCTCCGCGCTGTGCACCGAACGGGTGGTTGCGGACCACCCGTCCCGAGACGCCGCGTACCGTGAAGACGGTACGTCTCGGTTCGGCGCTGCTACATTCGATGGCATGGCCCAGAAGACCGCTCCCGACTCCACGCGCCGCAGCGAACGATCGCGCCGCGCCATCTACGACGCCGCCCTCGCCCTCGTCCACGAGACCGGATACGCCAAGCTGACGATCGAGGCCATCGCGGCCCGCGCGGGCGTCGGCAAGCAGACCATCTACCGCTGGTGGCCCTCGAAGGGCGCCGTCCTGCTCGACGCCTTCCTCGACCTCGCCGACCAGGCCAGTGCCGAGGCCAGCGAGAAGGCGGGTCACGAGGTGGTCCAGACCGAGATCACCGACTCCGGCGACCTGGAGGCGGACCTCAAGCAGGTGATGCGCGCCACCGTCGACGAGTTCAACGACCCCAGGTACGACGCGCCCTACCGCGCGCTCGCGGCCGAGGGGCTCCTCAACCCCGAGGTGGGCGCCGAGTTCGTGGAGAAGCTCCTCGAACCGCAGCTCCAGCTCTTCGTCAGGCGCGTCCGCAGGGCCCAGGAGGCCGGGCACGTCCTGCCCGACGTCGACCCCCGCATCGCCCTGGAGCTGTGGGCGAGCCCGCTGGCCCAGCGCTGGATGATGCGCTCGGGCCCCCTCACCCACGAGTACGTGGACAAGATCGTCGAGTACGCGCTGTACGGCATTGCCGCTTCTCGTCCGTAATGCGGCGAAATGACACCCGTCGTTGTTGTCGTCCCTGTCACCCCGGTTGTGAACTCCGGCCCCGTGGAGCGCAGGATGGTGGGACCATGGGTCATGCTTTCGGCACAACGGCGAGGTGAGGGGCTAGATGGGCGCGGAGTTCGGCAGCCGGTCCGGCGGGCAGGGCAGGTTTTCCCAGTGGTTGCGCCGGCGTCCCAAGGACACGGCGGGGGATGACCGGGTCCGCGAGGACCTGCTGCTCGCCGCCGCGGCGGCCGGCTTCCCCCTCGCCCCCGCCGCGTATCCCTCGGGGTACCGATGTTCGTGCGACCGCATCGGCTGCCCCACACCCGCCAGGCACCCCGTCTCCTTCGCCTGGCAGACGCAGTCCACGACCGACCCCGCCCAGATCGAGCGCTGGGCCCGCCACCAGCCGCAGGCCAACTTCATCACCGCGACCGGCATGGTCCACGACGTCCTCGACGTGCCCCTCGACGCCGGCCGCGAGGCCCTGCGGCGGCTGCTCGCCGCCGGCATCGACGTCGGCCCCGTCGCCGAGTCCGACGACGGCCGCATGCTCTTCTGCACCGCCACCCGCGGCACCCCCGAGGACGAGGACGAGTGGTGGCCCTGCGAGCTGGACTGCCACCCCGAGACGATGGACGAGCACCCGGGGCTGCGCTGGCACTGCCGCGGCTCCTACGTCCTCGTACCGCCCGCCGCGCTCCCCGGCGGCCTGGGGATGCGCTGGGTGCGCGGCCCCGAGCACCCGCTGCCCGACCCGCTGACGCTCCTGGAGACGCTCACCGACGAGTGCGCCCGGGTCGCGGGCGAGCCGCAGCAGGACTCCGCGGCCTGGCCGCTGCGGGGCTGACCCCGCCCCGGTGGTCCGCCGGGACTACTCGCCCTTGGCCCCGGTGAGGCCCTGGATGCGGCCGATGAAGGCCACCTTGTCCCCGCCCGGCTCCGCGGGGTCGACGACGACCTGGTTCGAGACGCGCTCCAGGGTCACCGCCTGCTTGGCGTCGCCCGTCAGGAGGGCCTTCACGTCCGGGTCGAGCTTCAGATCGGTCCCCTTGGCGGCCGTCTGCTTCTCGTAGTGGTGCGTGGCGAAGAAGACCATCGCGCCACCGTCCTCGGTGCGCAGGCCCACCGGCGCGAACGTCCCGTCGTTCATCGGATAGTCGAGGTACTGCACACCCACGCCGAGCCGCTTGGTGTTGCGGTCGCGGAACGCCTTCCACTTCGTGGTGTGCGGGCCGGGCTCGAAGACGGAGCCGCCCGACTTCAGGAACGCCGTGTACTTCTCGCCGAGGTCCCTCGGCGCCACCGCGAGCGCCGCCTCGCCGGCCGTCACCGGCTCGGCCCAGCCGTCCTCGTCCTTCTTCAGCCCGGGCACGTCGTCGGGCGCCACGAGGTTCAGATAGGACGCCTCCCAGAGCTGGTCCGGGCCGCCCTTGGTGAAGACCAGGAGCCAGCGCATGTCCTCGCGACGGTTGGCGCGCGTGTCGGCGACGAACCAGCGGGGCCAGCCCGCCTTCTTCGGTATCGCGTACTTCGCGTCGGTGAGTTCGAGCGGCACGTGGTTCTCGTTGCCGTCCGGGCTCTGCACGCTCCGCGCCTTCAGGCCCGCCTGGTTGATGGCGCCCAGCGGACCGGTGACCCGGCCCGCGTCGAGCGCCGGGTCCAGCTCCTTGTCGGCCTTGTTGTACGCGGCGAGGAAGTCCTCCAGCGCGCGGCGCGCCTCGGCCTTCGTCGCCGCGGGGACGATCTCCCGCTCGCCGTGCACCGTCACGCAACCGGTCGCCGACATCGCCAGAGCGGTCGCCGCCGCAGCCGTCGCGAACGGACGACCGAGGCCGTGCGGCCTGCGCACCTTACTCATGGGGTCCCTTCACCTTCGCCTTCCCGGGCCCGAACCCTACCGGGGCCCGCGCGGGCACCGGCGGCGGGCCACGACTCCCGCGGCACGGCGCTCCGTTCGGCCGCAGGCGGCTTCGCCGAGGCGGACCGCGCAGCGCCGGGCACCCGCTCGGCCGGATGCTTCAATGCCCGCATGATCGAACCACTCGACGCGTCCGGCGGCCTCGACGTCCTGCGTGTCTTCTGCGGCCCCGACGGCCGGCACGGCAACGAACTCGGCGTCGTGCGCGACGGCGCCCGGCTGCCCGCAGGGAAGGACCGCCAGGCGCTCGCGGCGAAGCTCGGCTTCAGCGAGACGGTGTTCGTCGACGACCCCGAGCGTGGCGTCATCGACATCTACACCCCCACCCTGCGGCTGCCCTTCGCCGGCCACCCCTGCGTCGGCACGGCCTGGCTCCTCGACGTGCCGGAAGTGGTCACCCCGGCCGGGGTGGTGGAGTCCCGCCAGGACGGCGAGTTCACCTGGATCTCGGCCGACGCGCGGTGGGCCCCGCCGAGGACGCTGCGCCGGTACGCGAGCGCGGCGGAGGTCGACGCCCTCGGCGTGCCCGCGCCCGGGGAGTGGATCTACGCCTGGGCCTGGCAGGACGAGGCCGCGGGACGCGTGCGCGCGAGGGCCTTCCCCGGCCGTGACGACGGCATCACCGAGGACGAGGCGACCGGCGCGGCGGCCCTCCTCCTCACCCACGAGCTCGGCCGCGCCCTCAACATCACGCAGGGCCGCGGCTCGCAGCTCCTGACGGCGCCGGGGCCGGACGGGCTGATCGAGGTGGGAGGACGGGTCCGCCTGACGTGACGCCCGGCCGTGCGGGGAGCGTCAGGGCAGCGTGAGGATCTCCGCCCCGGTGTCCGTCACGACCAGCGTGTGCTCGAACTGCGCCGTCCGCTTCCTGTCCTTCGTGACGACGGTCCAGCCGTCCTCCCACATGTCGTACTCGTACGTGCCGAGCGTCAGCATCGGCTCGATCGTGAACGTCATGCCGGGCTGGATGGTGGTCGTGGCGTGCGGGCTGTCGTAGTGCGGCACGATCAGGCCGGAGTGGAAGGACGAGTTGATGCCGTGGCCGGTGAAGTCGCGCACCACGCCGTATCCGAAGCGCTTGGCGTACGACTCGATGACCCGGCCGATGATGTTGATCTGGCGGCCCGGCTTGACGGCCTTGACGGCACGGTTCAGGGACTCGCGGGTCCGCTCGACGAGCAGCCTGGACTCCTCGTCGACGTCGCCGACGAGGTAGGTGGCGTTGTTGTCGCCGTGCACGCCGCCGATGTACGCCGTGACGTCGAGGTTGATGATGTCGCCGTCGCGCAGGACGGTGGAGTCGGGGATGCCGTGGCAGATGACCTCGTTGACCGAGCTGCACAGCGACTTCGGGAAGCCGCGGTAGCCGAGCGTGGAGGGGTAGGCACCGTGGTCGCACATGTACTCGTGCGCCACACGGTCCAGCTCGTCGGTGGTGACGCCGGGCGCGATGTGCTTCGCGGCCTCTTCCATGGCACGGGCGGCGATGCGGCCCGCGGTGCGCATCAGCTCAATGGTCTCGGGGGTCTGCACCTCCGGCCCCGTGTACGGGGTGGGGGCGGGTTTCCCCACGTACTCCGGGCGCCTGATGTTGCCGGGTACGGAACGGATGGGGGAGAGCTCCCCGGGTACGAGCAGTGACTGGCCAGACATGCCAGCGAGTCTAGCCAGCCCTGGTGGGGCAGCATGGCGGCAGAGGACGCAGCGGGGAAGAGGAGGACGTGAGTCATGGCACTGTTCAAGAGGCGCACGGTGGGCAAGCCCGGTGAGTGGTTCTACTGCCTGGAGCACCAGAAGGTCGAGGAGGGCCCCGACTGCCCGGGCAAGGACCGCATGGGCCCCTACGCGTCCCGGGCGGACGCGGAACAGGCGATGCGGACCGCCGCGGAGCGGAACTTGGAGTGGGAGAGCGACCCGCGGTGGCACGATTCCGCCGGTCCCGGCAAGTAGCCCGCCCGCGGGCGGCGGGGGCGGCCCCGGAGCGGCGGAGGTCCGGCTACGGCTGGGCCCCGGGCACCGCGGGGGTCCCCTCCCGCTCCCGGCGGAGCCGCGCGTCGGGGTCCGTCGTCGCGTCGTAGGAGACGAGACGCGGCAGGGCCGCCGCCAGCACGGCCACCGAGGCCACGCAGGCCAGGCCGCCCGACCAGATGGCGGGCCGCGTGCCGGTCCAGCCCGCCGCCGCGCCCGCCCGCATCTGGCCGAGCTGCGGGCCCACGCTGTACGAGAGGACCTCTATGCCGGCCAGGCGCCCCCGCAGCTCGTCGGGGATGGTCTGGTTCCAGATGGTGGAGCGGCCGAGGCCGCTCAGCATGTCCCCGGCGCCCGCGAGCGCCAGGCACCCGAGGACCACCCACACGTCGCCGGACCAGCCGGCCGCCGTGATCGCCAGGCCCCATCCGGCCGCGCCGCACACGACGAGCAGCCCGTGCCTGCGCACCCGTGACGTCCACCCGCTGGTGAGGCTGAGCGCCAGCGAGCCGACCGCCCCGGCCGCGTACATGAGCCCGAGCGACCACTCCGCGTCGAGGTCGTCCGCGAGGAACGGGAAGATCGCGTTCGGGAAGGCGAAGAACATCGCCGCCATGTCGACCGCGTACGTGCCGAGCAGGACGGGACGCGACCACGCGTACCGCGCGCCCTCGGCTATGCCGCGCAGCGACGGCTTCTCCGCCTGACGCGCGGCGGGCGCGGGCGAGAGCCGGGTGCACAGCAGGACCGAGACCGCGAAGCCGACGACCGTCACGGCGTACGCGGACGCGTGCCCGGCGTACGCGACGACCAGGCCCGCGAGGGACGGCCCCGCGATGGCGCCCACGTTCCAGCGCAGGGAGTTCAGCGCGGCGGCGGCCGTCAGCTGGTCGTGCGGCACGATCCGCGCCATCAGCGAGTCGAGGGCGGGCCGCTGCAGCCCGGAGAGCGCGGCGACACCGGCGGCGACGACGTACAGCGGCCAGAGCATCGGCTCCGGCAGCAACGCGTTGACCAGCAGGATCACGGCCAGCAGGCCGAGCGCCGCCTCGCTCAGGAGGATCACCTTGCGGCGGTCGGCGGCGTCGGCGAGCGCACCTCCGTAGAGCCCGAAGACGATCAGCGGCACCAGCTCCACCGCCCCCATGGCACCCACCGCGAGCGGTGAGTCCGTCAGCTCCTTGATCTGGAGCGGCAGGGCGACCATCGCCATGAAGCTGCCGAAGTAGGTGACGAGACCCTGCACCCACAGCAGCCGGAAGTCACGGGTCGAGCGCCAGGGGGAGAGGTCGGGCAGGATCGCGGAGAGAGGCACGAGAGCCCATGCTCAGCGCCGCCCCGCGCCCCCGGCAACCGAATTTCGCCCGGGACCGCGCCACGGCACCCGCGCCGTCCCCGGGGCGGCGGCCTACCACCGCGTCGGCGGTGGTGACGTCAGCTGGTCCGCGAGGCGCGAGAGACGGTCCCGCAGGCGGCGGCGTCCGCGCGCCTCGGGCAGCGCGTTCTCGCCCGCCGCCGCGCTCACCAGGTGCTGCACCGTGTCCAGATCCAGGTCGGGGCCCTCGGGGACGGCGAGGATCTCGTGGGAGAGGGCGGCCAGGTCGTGGTCGTCCGAACCGAGCGCGAGGACCGTGGCCCCGGCCCGGCGGGCGTCGTGCACGCGCGTGAGCAGCTCCCCGTCCGGCGCGTCCGGCGCCACGACGAGCAGCGTCTCGCCGCGGCGTGCCGCCTCGATCCTGCCGAGCCCGGTCGACAGGTGCGCCGGGTCGGAGGCGAGGACCCGGTGGCGCACCAGCGTGGGGGTCAGTTCCGGCGTACCGGACCAGGCCGCCTCGTCCACCAGGTGCGCGGCGAGGTGCCACGGCTCGTACGTCTCCGTGCCCACGAGGAGCAGACCGCCGCCGTGCGGCACCACGCAGGCGCGCAGCGAGCCCGCGAAACGCCGGGTGGCGCCCAGCCACTCGGTCCCCGCGAGCACTTCGCGCAGCAGCGCGACCCGTACGGCGTCCATGGCGTCGCATCCTGCCCGAGCGAGCCACTCGTGACCCGGAGTTCACCCGGAATTCCCCCGGGGTGGGGAAGGCCGGGGGATGACTGTTGAGACATCTGTTCCCTTCCGGGCCGGCCGCGAGGGCTATGCGAGCTTCCGCATCCCCGCCGTCGTCACCACCGCGTCCGGCACCGTCCTCGCCTTCTGCGAGGGCCGCGTCGGCTCCCAGGAGGACTTCGGCGACATCGACGTCGTCCTCAGGCGCTCCACCGACGGAGGCCGCACCTGGGGACCGCTCCAGGCCGTCGGCAGGAACGGCACCGACCTCGCGGGCAACCCCGCCCCCGTCGTCCTCGACACCGGCCGCGTGCTGCTCGTCCAGGTCAGGAACGCCGCCTCGGCCACCGAGGACGCCATCCGCCGCGGCAAGGTCTCCGCCGCCGCCGGACGGCGCGTCTGGGTGCAGCACAGCGACGACGAGGGCCGCACCTGGTCCGCGCCGCGCGAGATCACCGGCCAGGTGAAGAAGCCGGGCTGGCGCTGGTACGCCACCACGCCGGGCCACGCCCTCCAGCTCACCGCGGCCTCGGGCCACCCCGGCCGCGTCGTCGTCCCCGCCAACCACTCCCTGCCGCCGGCCGGCACGGACAACGGCACCGAGGGCAAGTACAACGGCGGCCACTGCCTGCTCAGCGACGACGCGGGCGCCACCTGGCGCATCGGCTACGTCGACGACAACACCAACGGCTACATCAACGTCAACGAGACCACCGCCGCCGAACTCCCCGACGGCCGCCTCTACCTCAACACCCGCAACGACTCCCCGGCCCCCGGCAACCGCGCCGACGCCCACTCGCGGGACGGCGGCCAGAGCCTCGTCAGACCGTTCCGCCCGCAGGCATCCCTCACCGGACCCGTCGTCGAGGGCAGCGTCCTGCAGCTCCGCGACCCCGACCTCCTCCTCTACTCCGGACCCGCAGACCCCGGCTTCCGGGCCCTGATGACCGTGCGCCGCAGCACCGACTCCGGCACCACCTGGGAGACCGCGCACACCGTCGACGGGCTGCCCGCCGCCTACTCCGACCTCGTACGCCTCGACGAGGCCACCGTCGGGCTGCTCTACGAGACGGGGGACTTCGGCGCGTACGAGACGATCACGTTCCGGCGGATTCCGCTCACGGAACTCACGTAACCCCGTAACCGGCCGTGACCGGTGAGTAAGGTCACCCCATGACCTCTACAGACAGTGCGCAGAACGCTCCCGCGAAGACCCCGGCCAAGGACCCCTGGGAGCTGCCCGACGTCTCCGGGCTGACCGTCGGCGTCCTCGGCGGCACCGGCGACCAGGGGCGCGGCCTCGCCTACCGGCTCGCCCGCGCCGGACAGAAGGTGATCATCGGCTCCCGGGCCGAGGACCGCGCCCGGACGGCCGCCGACGAACTCGGCCTCGGCGTCGAGGGCGCCGAGAACGCGGAGTGCGCGCGGCGCAGCGACGTCGTGATCGTCGCCGTGCCGTGGGAGGGCCACGGCAAGACCCTGCGGGCGCTGCGCGAGGAGCTGAGCGGCAAGCTCGTCATCGACTGCGTGAACCCGCTCGGCTTCGACAAGCAGGGCGCCTACGCGCTCAAGCCCGAGGAGGGCAGCGCCGCCGAGCAGGCCGCCGCCCTGCTGCCGGACTCCCGCGTCACGGCCGCCTTCCACCACCTGTCGGCGGTGCTGCTCCAGAACCCCGACATCGAGGAGATCGACACCGACGTCATGGTGCTCGGCGAGAAGCGCGCCGACACCGACGTGGTGCAGGCGCTCGCCGCCCGCATCCCCGGCATGCGCGGCGTCTTCGCCGGGCGGCTGCGCAACGCCCACCAGGTCGAGTCCCTGGTCGCCAACCTGATCTCCGTCAACCGCCGCTACAAGGCGCACGCGGGGCTGCGGGTCACGGACGTCTAGCCACGGACCGCGGTCGTGCGGGCGGGGGCCGCGGCGGTCCGCGGGGGACGGGCCGCCGGGCGCGGGGCCGAGCGGGGCGGGCCGCCCGGCGCGGGGCGCGGGCGGGCGCGGGGAGCACATGGGGGACACTGGACGGGTACGTCCGCAATACGCCCAGGCGCCCGCGCCGCACCCGACAGGAGCCGCCCCCCATGCCCCGCCTCGCCCTCTACGCCCTCGTGGTCTGTGCGCTCGCCGTCGTCGCGGCCGTGATCTCCTTCGCGCGGGGCAGCTGGCTCGGCGTCGTCTGGGTGCTGCTCGCGGGCCTGTCGTCCAACATGGCGTGGTTCTACCTGCGCAAGGCCAAGGCCACCCGCGACGCGCGGCGGGCCGCGGGCGCCACCTCCTAGAAGGCCGGCCGCGGCGGCACCTCCTGGGAACCCTCCCAGAACTGATACAGCTCCCGGCCCCAGTACGTGTCCCACTCCGCCACGCCGAGGCCCCGCAGGACGGCGTCGACCGCGTCGAAGAAGACGGCGTTGACCGACGGAATCCACAGGACCGCGAAGACCGCGAGGAGCCCGAACGGCGTGAACGGCTCCACCTGCCGGCGGATGCCGCGCGAGAGCCAGGGCTCGATCACGCCGTACCCGTCGAGGCCGGGGACCGGCAGGAAGTTCAGGATCGCGGCGGTCACCTGGAGCAGGGCGAGGAACGCGAGCGCGTAGCGGAACGCGTCGGGGACGCCGTCCAGCGCGTCCAGCCAGAACGGAGCCGTGCAGACGACCGCGAACGCCACGTTCGTCAGCGGGCCCGCCGCCGAGATCAGGCTGTGCCGCCAGCGGCCCCTGATGCGACCGCGCTCGATGAACACCGCCCCGCCCGGCAGACCGATCCCGCCCATGATCACGAACAGGACCGGCAGCACGATGCTGAGCAGCGCGTGCGTGTACTTCAGCGGGTTGAGCGTCAGATAGCCCTTCGCGCCGATCGAGATGTCGCCGCTGTGCAGGGCCGTGCGGGCGTGCGCGTACTCGTGCAGGCAGAGCGAGACGATCCAGGCGGCCGTCACGAAGAGGAAGACGGCGAGCCCGGGACTGTCCGCGAACCCGGTCCAGGCGGCCCAGCCGGAGACCGCCGTGACGGCGGCGATCCCCAGGAAGACGGGGCTGATCCGCCGGTCACTGCTGCGGGCAGGTGCGGTGGTCATGGGACGGTGCTCCAGAGGTCTGACGGCCGGGCGAGCCCGACCGTACCGGGTCGTACGCCGAAAACGTCTCGCGCCGTGCGCGGAGTTCCGGGGAGGCCGGACGCCAGGGAGCGGCGGACGGGCGCATGACGGCGACGGGGCGCGCGGAGGTGACAATGGGGCCGTGCGCTACCGGCTCCTCGGCTCGACCCAGGCAATCCGCCCCGACGGCACCCCCGTCGCGGTAGGCGGGCCCCGCGTGCGCGCCCTCCTGACGGTGCTCGCCCTGCGCGCGGGCCGCGCGGTGCCCGCCCCCGCCCTGGTCGACGAGGTCTGGGCCGCCGATCCTCCCGCGGACGCGCCCGGCGCGCTGCAGGCCCTGGTCGGCAGGCTCCGCAAGGCGCTGGGGCCGGGCGTCATCGCCTCGGTGGACGGCGGATACCAGCTCCGCGCGGACCCCGACGACGTGGACGTCTTCCGCTTCGAGCGGCTGGTGGGCGAGGGCGCGGGCGCACTGGCCGCCGGGGACGCGGCGAAGGCGGCCGGGCTCCTGGACGACGCACTCGCCCTGTGGGGCGGCGAACCCCTCGCCGACCTGCCCGACCGCACGGCCGAAGCCACCCGCCGGCAGGCACGCCGCCTCGACGCCCTGCGCACCCGGGCGGCGGCCGCCCTCGCCCTGGGACGGGCGGAGCAGGCGCTGCCCGAGCTGGCCGCGCTGTGCGACGCCCACCCGCTCGACGAGCCGCTGCAGGCCCTGCGGCTGCGCGCGCTCAGGGACGCCGGACGCGCGGCCGAGGCGCTGGCCGCGTACGACGGTGTGCGGCGCCTCCTCGCCGACCGGCTCGGCACCGATCCGGGTCCCGAACTGCGCGCCCTGCACCAGGAGTTGCTCCGGGCCCCGGAACCGCCCGACCGCGCACCCGGCCGCCCCGCCGCGGCACGGGCACCGCGCCGGACCGGCAACCTCCGCGCCCGCCTGACCTCCTTCGTCGGGCGCGAGGCCGACATCGACGCGCTGCGGGACGACCTCACGCGGGCCCGGCTCGTCACGCTGCTCGGCCCCGGCGGCGCCGGGAAGACACGGCTCTCGCAGGAAGCGGCCGAAGCCGTCGCGGAGAACCTGCCCGGCGGCGTGTGGCTGGCCGAACTCGCCCCCGTCGAGGACCCCGCCGACGTTCCCGAGGCCGTCCTCACCGCGCTCGGCGCCCGCGAGACCGTACTGCGCGGCGCCGGCGCCGAGGAGATGCGGGTCTTCTCCGAGCGGCACGGCGAGGACCCCGTCGTCCGCCTCGTCGAACACTGCGCCGGGCGCCGCATGCTGATCATCCTGGACAACTGCGAGCACGTCGTCGGAGCCGCCGCCCGCCTCGCCGACGAACTCCTCGCCCGCTGCCCCGACCTGCGCATCCTCGCCACCAGCCGCGAACCCCTCGGCGTCCCCGGCGAATCGCTGCGCCCCGTCGAGCCGCTGCCCGAACCGGTCGCGCTGCGCCTCCTCGCCGAGCGCGGCGCCGCCGCCAGACCCGGGTTCACCGTCGACGGCGACCCGGACGCCGCCGCCGAGATCTGCCGGCGCCTCGACGGCCTCCCGCTCGCCATCGAACTCGCCGCCGCCCGACTGCGGTTGCTCACCCTGCGGCAGATCGCCGACCGCCTCGACGACCGCTTCCGGCTCCTCACCAGCGGCGCCCGCACCGTCCTGCCCCGCCAGCAGACCCTGCGGGCGGTCGTCGACTGGTCGTGGGAACTGCTCGACGACGCCGAACGGGCCGTACTGCGCCGCCTCTCCGTCTTCGCGGGCGGCTGCGACCTGCCGGCCGCCGAAGCGGTCTGCGCCACGGCCGACGGCGCGTACGACGTCGCCGACCTGCTCGGCTCCCTCGTCGACAAGTCCCTCGTCGTCGCCGCCCCTTCGCCGCTGCCCGGCGAGGGCATGCGCTACCGCCTCCTGGAGACCGTCGCCGAGTACGCGGGCGAGCGGCTCGACGAGGCAGGCGACCGCACCGGGGCCGAACGCGCGCACCTCACGCACTACCGCGAGGTGGCGCGGACCACCGACCCGGAACTGCGCGGGCGCGGCCAGCTCACCGCCGTCGAACGCCTGGAGACCGAGTACGAGAACGTCCGCACCGCCCTGCGGCACGCCGTCGCCGCACGGGACGAACAGGAGGCCCTCTGCCTCGTGCTCTCCCTCTCCTGGTACTGGCAGATACGCGGCCTGCGCCTGGAGACGCGCAACTGGTCCCGCGACGTCACCGCCCTCGGCCCCGACCCCTTCACGCCCCCCCACGTCTCCGCACCGCCCCTGTACGAGCCGTGCACGGCCGCACCGCCCCCGATGCGCCGCGAAGTCCTCCAGGAGGCGCGCCGCGGCGCCCATCTGCTCCAGCTGTCCTGCATGGACATGGACATGGACGACTGGAAGACGCCGGAGGCCGACGAGAAGCTGCGCGGCATCAGGACGGTCTACCGCCCCGGCCTGCCGCAGACCTGCCGCACACCGGGCAACCTCTGGTTCTTCGCGGTGCTCCTCGGCGGCGACATGGAACTGCTGCGCGTCACCCTCGACGAGACCGTCGCCACCTGCCGCGCCCTCGGCTACCGGTGGGAGCTGGCCGCCGCCCTCCAGATGCGCGCCAACCTCCTCGCCAACCGCGGCGACTGGGCGGGCGACGCCCGGCGCGACGCCGACGAGGCGCTGCGGGTCTTCGAGGACCTCGGGGACATGTGGGGCATCGCGGAGGCCCTGTCGGCGCGCGGGGAGTCCCATGAGCAGCGGGGCGAGTTCGCCCTGGCGGCCGCGGACTTCGAGGCCGCGGCCGAGTACTCCGCCCGGCTCGGGGCCCAGGCACAGGTCGCCGTCCTCAAGGCCCGCCTCGGCTCGGCCCTCCTGGAGTCGGACGACTTCGAGCGCGGCGAGGCGATGCTGCGGGAGGTCCTGGAGGAGAACGGCCGGGTGCCCACCGGCGAGGCCGTGCCCGCCGCCAGGCTCTACCTCGTCAGCGGCCTCGGGCGGACCCGCCGGATCGCCGAGGCGCGCGACCAGCTCGATGTGCTCCGCAACGAGTTCGGCCTGATCGGCTACGCGGTCTTCGACAGCTTCGTCCTCGGCATCGAGGCATGGATCGCCACGCTCGACGGACGGCCCGCGCAGGGGCTCGCCATGGCGGGCGAGGCACTGGCGGGCAGCCGCGAGTCACTGGCCCGGATCGTCGCCCCGCAGGGCGCCGCCGTCCACCTGCGGATCGCCGCGCTCGCCATGGCGAGCCTGGACGACGGCGCGCGGGCCGAGGACGCGGCGCGCCTCCTGGGGGCCGCCGCACGGGAACTGCCGCCAGGGCACGCCTCCAACGCCACCGAGCGCGACATCCGCGACACCGCCGAACGCCTCGCCCGCACGGCGCTGGGCACCGCGCGGTACGAGGCCGCGTACGCGGAGGGCGTCGGACTGACGGTGGAGGGGGCGGTGGCCCTGTGCACCGGGCCGCAGCCATAGGGGTGTGTGCCGGGGTCAGCTCTTGCTGCGGAACTTGTGCATCGCGATCGGCGCCATCACCAGCGTGAGCACCACCGACCAGCCGACCGTCACCCACACGTCGTGCGCCACGGGGCCGCCGACCATCAGGCCGCGCGCGGAGTCCGCGAGCGAGGACAGCGGGTTGTAGTCCGTGAAGGCCTGGAGCCAGCCCGGCATGGACTGGGTCGGCGCGAAGATCGACGAGCCGAACTGGAGCGGCATCAGGACCAGGAAGCCCATCGCCTGCACGGACTGGGCGCTCTTCATGGTGACGCCGAGGACCAGGAAGATCCACATGATCGAGGAGCCGAAGAGTGCCGACAGGCCCACCGCGGCCAGCAGACCGGCCCAGTTCGTGATGTCGAAACCGACCAGGACACCGACGATCATCATGATCGTCGTCGCGATGAGCATCCGCATCAGCTCGACCACGATCTTGGCGAAGAGGACCGAGCCCTGACCGATCGGCAGGGTGCGGAAGCGGTCCATGATGCCGGTCTGGAAGTCCTGGTTGAACCCCGTGCCGACCGCCATGGCGATGTTCAGGCTCATCATCGCCATCATGCCCGGGACCACGTACTGCACGTACTGGTCCTGGCCGCCGCCGAGCGCCTGCCCGATGGAGCCGCCGAAGACATACACGAACAGGAGCGTGAAGACGATCGGCATCAGGACCGCGTCGAACATCGACTCCGGGTCCTGGCGAATCCACAGCAGATTGCGGCGGACCAGGGCGCTGGTGTGCCGCACGTGGTCGCGCAGCCCGATGCGGGCGTCGGCCTCTCCCTCGTGGAGGGGCGGCGTGAGAGTGGTGCTGCTCATACGGCAACCTCCTCCAGTTCGGGGCGGGCGTCCTGCGGGGAGCTGGCCTTCTGGCCGGTGATGGAGAGGAACACCTCGTCCAGGCTGGGCAGTTCGGTGCCTATCGAGCCGATCGTGATGCCGCGCGCCGTGACCGCGCCGACCACCGCGGTCAGCTGCTCGTCGCTGAGGATCGGCACCAGGACCGTGCCGGTCTCGGAGTCCACCGTGGACGTGGCGATACCGGTCAGACCCAGGTCGTCGAGGGCGTCCGCCAGCGGGCCGAGCTCCAGCGGGTCGGCCGGACGGATACGCAGCGTGCGACCGCCGACCTTGGCCTTGAGCTCCTCGATGCCGCCCTTGGCGATGACCTTGCCGCGGTCGATGACCGTCAGCTCGGAGGCCAGCTGCTCGGCCTCCTCCATGTACTGCGTGGTGAGCAGCACGGTCACGCCGTCGCCGACCATGCGCTTGACCTCGGCCCACACCTCGTTGCGCGTGCGGGGGTCGAGGCCGGTCGTCGGCTCGTCCAGATAGAGCACGGCCGGGCTGCCGATCATCGAGGCGGCCAGGTCGAGGCGGCGGCGCATACCGCCGGAGTACGTGCTCGCGGGGCGCTTGGCCGCCTCGGTCAGGGAGAACCGCTCCAGGAGGCCGTCGGCGCGCGCCCTGGCCTCCTTGCGGGACAGGTCGAGCAGGCGCCCGATCATGTACAGGTTCTCGCGGCCCGAGAGCTTCTCGTCCACCGCGGCATACTGCCCGGTGAGGCCGATCGCGCGGCGGAGCTGGCGGGGCTGCCGCACCACGTCGTAGCCGGCCACGACGGCCGTGCCGGCGTCCGGCTTGACGAGGGTGGACAGGCAGCGTACGAGGGTGGTCTTGCCGGCGCCGTTCGGACCGAGCACGCCGAGGACGGTGCCCTCGCGTACGTCGACGTCCACGCCGTCGAGTGCCTTGGTCTCGCCGTAGTGCTTGACCAGTCCCCTTACGGTGACCGCGCTCCCTGCGCTGCCGGGGTTCTTGTCGATTCGCGTCATGCCGAACAAGATGCCAGGCGGCACCGACAATCGGCCGACATCCCACCGACAGGGTCGGCGGTCCGCCTTGTGCGGCCCTTGGCTCGGCGGGGCCCTGGCTCGGCAGGGACCTCCGCTTCTGGCCGTGGGGCGGCGGTTCGGTGGGGCCCCGGGGGCACCCGGCGGCTGTCCCTGCTCCGCCGCTTCGCCGCCGCCGCTTCGCCGCTGCTCCGCCGCTTCGCCGCCGCCGCTTCGCCGCTGCTCCGCCGCTTCGCGCCGGGCGTCTCCCGCCCACCCGCCCGAACCTCGGCGGCCGTTCCCTGCCCCGCCGCTTCGCGCCGGATGTCTCCCACCCGCCCGCCCGAATCCCCGCGGCTGTTCCCTGTCCCGTCGCTTCGCGACTGGGCTTGGCGCCCGCCGCCCCTACGGAGCCGTCCCGCTGGGGGTATCGGGCGGGTGGGTGGGGGAGAATCCGCCGCGAAGCGGCGGGGCGGGAAACGGCCGCCGGTCAGGCCATCGCCGGTCGGCCCACCGCCGGTCAGCTCGCCGCTGGTCAGCCCGCCACCGGGCAGCCCCCCACCGGGCAGCCCCCCACCGGCAGGCCACCGCCGGGCAGCCCCCCCACCGGGCAGCCCCCCCACCGGGCAGCCCCCCCCCACCGGGCAGGCCACCGCCGGGCAGCCCGCCGGCGGGGGAGGTCGACGGGGTGCCATGGTGCCGCGCTGTGCCGCGCCGACTCACACGCCAGGGTGGGCCGGCCGGGCCACGCACCCCGCAGGCCCGCCGGCACGGCTGACGTCGCCGTCGGGCGAGCCGGCCAGGCCCCCGGCCAGCTCTAGTGGACCGCGTGTTCCGCCGCGGGGAACGCCCCTTCCACGACGTCCTCCGCGAACGCCCGCGCCGCCCGCGTCATGACGCCCCGCAGGTCCGCGTACTGCTTCACGAAGCGCGGCATCTTGCCGCCGGTGAGGCCCAGCATGTCCGTCCAGACCAGGACCTGCGCGTCGCACGAGGCGCCCGCGCCGATTCCGACGGTCGGGATCTGGAGGGAGCGTGTGACCTCCTCGGCCAGCTCCGCGGGGACGAGTTCGAGGACGACGGCGAACGCGCCCGCGTCCTGCGCGGCCTTGGCGTCCCGCAGCAGGCGGTGCGCCGCCTCGTCGCCGCGGCCCTGGACCCGGTAGCCCATGGTGTTCACGGACTGCGGGGTCAGGCCGAGGTGCGACATGACGGGGATGCCGGACTGCACGAGCAGCTCGGTCTGGGGGAGGGAGCGTTCGCCGCCCTCCAGCTTCACCGCGCCGACGCCCGCCTCCTTCACGAGCCGGGTCGCCGAGCGCAGCGCCTGGACCGCGCCCTCCTGGTACGAGCCGAACGGCAGGTCGCCGACGATCAGGGCACGGCTCGTGCCCCGTACGACGGCCGCCGACAGCATGGTCATCTGGTCGAGGGTGACGGGCACGGTCGTGTCGTACCCGAGGTGGCAGTTGCCCGCCGAGTCGCCGACGAGCATGACGGGGATGCCCGCCTCGTCGAAGACGGACGCGGTCATCGCGTCGTAGGCGGTGAGCATGGGCCACTTCTCGCCGCGCTCCTTGGCGGCGGTGATGTCGCGCACAGTGATCCGCCGGGTCCCCTTGCCGCCGTACAGCGCCTTGCTGCTGTCGGGGTTCCGCGGGGCGTCGGCGCTCATCTGGGCAGCCGAGAGCTGCGTCATCGCAACGGCTCCTTCATGTCATCTCGAGGCGCCCTGTCGGCGTCCCCGGACCACTTCCATGGTGACACCGGGCACCGCTCCGGGGCTAGTGCGTCCCGCGACCGGCACCGCACAGTTCAGCAGCGATCCACCCGGCGTCCAGCCGTCGACCCTCCCGCGTCCAGCCATGAACCGTCCGGCGTCCGGCCATCGACCGTCCCGCGCCCAGCCGTGAACCGTCCGGCGTCCAGCCGTGAACCGTAGGGCGGCCCCGCCGAGGCCACTGGGTAAAGTCTTTCCAATACGAGACGGTCTCGTATCGAAATAGGTCTACGCTCGGCACATGTCAACCTCAGCCCTGCCCACCCCTCCCCGCATCCCCGAAGCCGTGCACCGGCGCCGCTGGGCGATCCTCGGGGTGCTCATGCTCAGCCTGCTGATCGTGGTGCTCGACAACTCGATCCTGAACGTCGCCATCAAGACGATCTCCACCCCCGAGCCGACCGGCCTCGGCGCCACCCAGAGCGAGCTGGAGTGGGCGATCAACTCCTACACGCTCGTCTTCGCGGGGCTGCTCTTCACGGCGGGCCTGCTCGGCGACCGGCTGGGCAGGAAGAAGGTCCTGCTCGCCGGGCTCGTCGTCTTCGGCATCGGCTCCGCGCTCGCCGCGCAGTCCGGTTCGCCCGTGGAGCTCATCGCGTTCCGCGCGGTGATGGGCCTCGGCGCGGCCTTCGTGATGCCGGCGACGCTCGCCGTCCTCATGCACGTCTTCGAACGCGAGGAGCAGCCGAAGGCCATCGGCATCTGGGCGGGCGGCGTCGGCCTCGCCATCGCCATCGGCCCGATCACCGGCGGCGTGCTCCTCGACCACTTCTGGTGGGGCTCGGTCTTCCTGATCAACGTGCCGATCGTGGTCGTCGCCGTCGCACTGATGATCTGGCTCGTGCCCGACTCGCGCGACCCGAAGCCGGGCCGCATCGACCTCGTGGGCGTCGCGCTGTCCGTCATCGGCCTCGTCCTGCTCGTGTACGGCATCATCAAGGGCGGCCAGCTCGCCGACTTCACCGACCCCGCGGTCCTCGGCACCGCCCTCGGCGGCCTCGCCGTCCTCGTCGCCTTCGTGTTCCACGAGAAGCGCAGCGACCACCCGTCCGTCGACGTCACCTACTTCAAGAACAAGGTGTTCTCGGCGGCCATCAGCGCCATCGCGCTCGTCTTCTTCGCGCTGATGGGCGTGACCTTCTTCGCGGTCTTCTACACCCAGAGCGTGCGCGGCTACTCGCCGCTCCAGACCGGTCTGCTGATGCTGCCGCTCGCCGTCGCCCAGCTCATCTTCGCGCCCCGCGCGCGGCTCGTCGTCGACCGCTTCGGCGTCCGCGCGGTCTGCACCGGCGGGCTGCTGCTGGTGATGGCGACCCTCGCGTCCTTCACGATCCTGGACGCCGATACGCCGATCTGGGTCCTTGAGGTCATCTTCTTCCTGATGGGCACGGGCATGGCGCACATCATGACGCCGACCAGCGTCGTGATCATGCAGGCCCTGCCGCGCGAGAAGGCGGGCTCCGCCTCCGCGCTCAGCAACACCTTCCGGCAGGTCGGCGGCGCCCTCGGCATCGCGGTCCTCGGCTCGGTGCTCTCCACCGCGTACCGCAACGGCGTCGAGGACGAGCTGACGCTGCTGCCCGAGGGCGCCCGGCACACCGCGGGCGAGTCCATCGAGGCCACCCTCGGCGTCGCGGCGAAGCTCGGGCCCCGGGGCGAGCCCCTGGTGGCCGCGGCCAACGACTCCTTCCTGCACGCCATGCACGTGACGGCGCTGTGGGGCGCGGGCGTCGCCGTGATCGGCGCCGTGGTCGTCTTCCTCTTCCTGCCGGGCCGCGTGCCGCAGGAGCCGGAGCCGCGGGCGAAGGAGGCGGAGCCCGTGGGCGCCGGACACTGAGAGAATCGTCCCGGCCGCAGGTGCCGGGAGAGACGGAGACGACGTGGTCCACATCGCCAAGGACGCACACCCCGTGGAGGGGGCCCCGGTGTCCAAGGGGGGCCCCGGGCGCCCCAGGAGCGAGGCCGTGCAGCAGGCGATCATCGAGGCGGTCCTGCGGCTCGTGGACGAGGGCGTTCCGCTCACCGAGCTGTCCATCGAGCGGATCGCCCGCACCGCCGGGGTCGGCAAGGCCACCATCTACCGGCGCTGGGACGGCCGCGAGGCCCTGTTCGTGGACGTCCTGCGCGCCTTCGAGGAGCCCGACCAGGAGCTGCCCGGCGTCTCGATGCGGGACGACCTCGTCCGCCTCCTGGAGGGGCTGCGCCGCCGCGGCCTGACCATGCGCTCCTCGGCCCTGCTGCACAACGTCTTCGCGCAGATGAAGGCCCTGCCCAAGCTCTGGGAGGCGTACCACGCCACCGTCATCGACCCCCGCCGCCGCCTCACCCTGGACGTGCTGCGGCGGGGCGCGGCCAACGGCGAGCTGCGCGCCGACGTGGACCCGGAGATGGCGAACGACCTGCTCGTCGGGCCCATGCTGCTGCGCACGGTCATGCGGCCCGACGCGCCGCTCGACGACGATCTCGCCGAGCGCATCGTGGACACCGTCCTGGAAGGGCTGCGCCCCCAGCCCTGAGTGCGGGGCCGGCGACGAGTATGCGCGTTTCGTCACAGCGGACCGTCCCGCGCACGGTTCAGGAACCTCGCGCGTCGCCCCGCTCGTCCTCGTGCCAGTAGGGCCGTCGCGGACGGCAGGAACGGCACCGATCATCGCCTAGGGTTTCCCGGGGCGGTAGTGACGGTGTGCACGGCAGTCAGTGAGGCGACTAGGCATGGCGCAGCAGGCGTATGTGACGGAGACGGACAGCGGCGGCCCGGAGCCGGAGCGCCCGGGTTCCCGGCTGCGGCGCGCGCTCGACGGCTGGCGCGGCGATCCGGGCATCTGGCGGCGTGGCCTGGTCACGGCGGGGGCCGCGGTCCTCATCGCCCTGGTGATGCTGTTCCACGCGCAGATCCCGAACGACGTGGGGAACCTCGGCAGCCTGACCGAGACGTTCCTGCCCTGGCTCGGCGTGTTCGTGCCGGTGCTGCTCGTGATCGCCGTGGTCCGCAAGTCGGCGACCGCGCTGATCGCCCTGCTGCTGCCGACCATCATCTGGTTCAACTCGTTCGGCGGCCTGATCAGCGACAAGTCGGGCGCAGGCGGCGACCTCACCGTGGCCACGCACAACGTGAACGCGGACAACCCCGACCCGACGGGCACCGCCCGGGACGTCGCCTCCTCCGGCGCCGACGTGGTCGCGCTGGAGGAGCTGACCCCGGACGCCGTCCCCACGTACGAGAAGGCCCTCGCGGGGCAGTACAAGTACCACTCGGTGAAGGGCACGGTCGGCCTGTGGAGCAAGTATCCGCTGACCGACAGCAGGCCCGTGGACATCAAGCTGGGCTGGGTGCGCGCGATGCGCGCGACGGTCGCCACGCCCAAGGGCGAGGTCGGGGTGTACGTCGCCCACCTGCCCTCGGTGCGCGTGAAGCTCGACGCGGGCTTCACCGCCAGCCAGCGTGACGAGAGCGCGGACGCGCTCGGCGAGGCCATCGCCGACGAGCGGCTCGGCAAGGTCGTCCTGCTCGGCGACCTGAACGGCACGATGAACGACCGCGCCCTGAACGCGGTCACCTCCCAGATGCGCTCCACGCAGGGCGCGGCGGGCGACGGCTTCGGCTTCAGCTGGCCCGCGTCGTTCCCGATGGCGCGCATCGACCAGATCATGGTCAAGGGCGTGGAGCCGGTCTCCTCCTGGACGCTGCCGGAGACCGGCAGCGACCACCTGCCGATCGCGGCCCGAGTCGACCTCACGTCGTAGGGCGCGGCCTCACGCAGGCCCGTGGGCGAGGGCCGGGCCGGGCCCCGGGGCGTCCTCGGCCGGTTCCGGCGGCACGGAATACTGGATGCGCGCGAGTTTGTTCCGTACGTAAACTTATAGACCGCGTCCGCTCCTCCGTCCCCGCTCTCCGCGGCCCGCGCCGGTCACGCCCGGCCCCTGGCCCGCCCCCGCTTCCGTGAGAGGTACTTCTTCATGCCCCTGGCCCTGCTCGCCCTCGCCGTGGGCGCCTTCGGCATCGGCACGACCGAGTTCGTGATGATGGGCCTGCTGCCCAACGTCGCCGACGACCTGCACATATCCATCCCCACCGCCGGTCACCTCGTGTCCGCGTACGCACTGGGCGTCGTCATCGGCGCCCCGCTCCTCGCCGCCGTCACCGCGAAGCTGCCGCGCCGCCGCGTCCTGATCGGCCTCATGGCGCTCTTCGTCGTCGGCAACGCGCTCTCCGCGGTCGCCCCCGACAACACCTCGCTCCTCGCCGCCCGCTTCGTCAGCGGCCTGCCGCACGGCGCCTTCTTCGGCGTCGGCGCGGTCGTCGCCACCGGGCTCGTCGGCCCGGAGCGCAAGGCCCGCTCGGTCTCCCTGATGTTCCTCGGCCTGACCGTCGCCAACATCGTCGGCGTGCCCGTCGCCACCGCGATGGGGCAGCAGCTCGGCTGGCGCGCCACGTTCCTCGCGGTCAGCGCCATCGGGCTCGCCGCCATCGCCGCGCTCGCCCTGCTCGTCCCCGCCGACCACGGCCACGGCGACGCGGTCGGCGTCCGCGGTGAGCTGCGGGCGCTCGCCGCCGGCCCGGTGTGGCTGGCCCTCGGCACGACCGTCGCCGGCTTCGGCGCGCTCTTCGCCGCGTACAGCTACATCACGCCGATGCTCACCGACGCCGCCGGCTACGCCGAGTCCAGCGTCACCGTGCTCCTCGCGCTGTTCGGCGTGGGCGCCACCGCGGGCAATCTGCTCGGCGGGCGGCTCGCCGACCACTCCCTGCGCGGCACGCTCTTCGGTGGCCTCATCGCGCTGGCCGCCGTGCTCGCCCTCTTCCCGCTCCTGATGAGCACCGGGTGGAGCGCGGCCCTCGCGGTGGCGCTGCTCGGCATGGCGGCGTTCACGACGGGCTCGCCGCTCCAGCTCATGGTCATGGAGAAGGCGTCGGCGGCCCCGTCGCTGGCCTCGTCCGCCAACCAGGCGGCGTTCAACCTCGCCAACGCGGGCGGCGCCTGGATCGGCGGGCTCGCCCTCGCGGCCGGCTTCGGCGTGACCTCGCCCGCGGTCACGGGCGCGATCCTCGCGGTCCTCGGCCTGGCGGTGGCCGCGGCGGCGTACCTCGTGGACCGCAGGGCCCCCGCGCCCGGCGCCGAACGCCTGGTCGCATCGGGCTCGTCCCGCGTGCGAGAACCGTCCCACCGCTGACCGGAACCGTTCCACCGCTGACCGGGACCGCCCCCCCCACGCAACTACGGCCTGCCCCGCCGGTGACCGGCGGGGCAGGCCGTACGCGTATGCGCGTATGCGTGCGCGGGGGTCGGAGGGTTCAGCCCTCGGCGCTCTCGCGCCAGCGGTTGGTGATCGGCAGACGCCGGTCCTTGCCGAAGCCCTTCGCGGAGATCTTCGTGCCCGGCGGGTACTGGCGCCGCTTGTACTCGGCGGTGTCCACCATCCGCAGCGTCTTCGTGACCAGCTCACGGTCGTAGCCCGCGGCCACGATCGCGTCGGCGCCCTGGTCCTTGTCGACGTACAGCTCAAGGATGCCGTCGAGGACCGGGTAGTCGGGCAGCGAGTCCGTGTCGACCTGGTCGGGCCGGAGCTCCGCGCTCGGCGGCTTGCTGATGGAGTTCTCCGGGATGGGCGGCGTCTGCCCGCGCTCCTCGGCGGCGCGGTTGCGCCACCGCGCGAGGCGGAAGATCGCCGTCTTGTAGACGTCCTTGATGGGCCCGTACGCGCCCACCGAGTCGCCGTACAGCGTCGAGTACCCCACCGCCAGCTCGGACTTGTTGCCCGGCGCGAGCACGATGTGGCCCTCCTGGTTGGAGAGCGCCATCAGCAGCGTGCCGCGCAGCCGCGACTGGAGGTTCTCCTCGGCGAGACCGGTCAGCCCGAGCGCGCCCATATAGGCGTCGAACATCGGGGCGATGGAGACGGTCCGGAAATTGCAGCCGGTGCGGCGCGCCAGCTCCTCCGCGTCGCTGATGGAGTGCTCGGAGGAGTAGCGGGACGGCATGGCGACCCCGTACACGTTCCGCGCGCCGAGCGCGTCGCAGGCGATGGCGGCCGTGAGCGCCGAGTCGATGCCGCCGGAGAGGCCGATCAGGACGCTGCTGAAACCGTTCTTCGCGGCATACGCCCGCAGGCCCACCACCAGCGCCGAGTACACCTCCTCGTCGTCGTCGAGCCGCTCGGCGTACCCACCGGTCAGCTCGGCCTCGTAACGGGGCAGGGGCTCCTCGGAGAGGGTGACGTGCTCGATGCGCAGCCCGTCGTCCACGACACCGGACGGCGGCGTCGCGGCGGCGGCCGGAAGCTCCAGGTCGAGGACGACACAGCCCTCGGCGAACTGCGGGGCACGCGCGATGACCTCGCCGTCCCGGTCCACGACGATCGAGTCGCCGTCGAAGACCAGCTCGTCCTGCCCGCCGATCATCGCGAGATACGCGGTGACGCAGCCGGCCTCCTGGGCGCGCTTGCGGACCAGTTCGAGCCGCTGGTCGTCCTTGTTCTGCTCGTACGGCGAGGCATTGACGGAGAGCAGCAGGCCCGCGCCCGCCGTACGGGTCGCGGGGACGCGGCCGCCGTCCTGCCAGAGGTCCTCGCAGATGGCGAGGGCGACGTCGACGCCGTGCACCCGCACGATCGGCAGGGTCTCGCCCGGCACGAAGTAGCGGAACTCGTCGAAGACGCCGTAGTTGGGCAGGTGGTGCTTGGAGAACGTCAGCACGACCTCGCCGCGGTGCAGCACGGCCGCGGCGTTGCGCGGCGCGCCCGCGGGCTGGCCGTAGCGGGGCTTGGCCTCCTCGGTGCGGTCGAGATACCCGACGACGACCGGCAGCTCACCGAAGCCCTCGTCCCGCAGCCGCGCGGCGAGCGCGTGCAGCGCTCTGCGCGAGGCGTGGACGAAGGACGACCGCAGCGCGAGGTCCTCGACGGGATACCCGGTCAGCGCCATCTCGGGGAACGCCACGAGGTGCGCTCCCTGCTCGGCGGAGTGCCGGGTCCAGCGGACGATCGCCTCGGCGTTCCCGGCGAGATCGCCGACGGTCGAGTCGATCTGATTCAGGGCGAGGCGTAGTTGAGGCACGCGCCCAGTGTAATCGTCAATGCGACGCGATACCGGGCCGGGCGTGCCCGGCGGCTCCCGCGCGTGTCATGGCCGCGGCTTTCGGGCCCCCGGTACGGGTTTCCCACAGTATGGGTTTCCCACCCGCAGGCGCCGGCCGCTTGGCGCGACCCGCGCGTCGGCCGCAACGTCCGCGTACGTACCCCGCCAGGTACGTCGCGACGTGCGCGCGCCCGCCGTGGCGCCGATCATGAACGCATGACGACCACGGACGGAACGGCCCGGCACGCCACCGCCGCACCCCCGCTGATACGCGCCGCCCCGGCGACCGTGCCCGTCGGCGCGGGCCGGCCGGTGCGGACAGCGGGCGCCTAGCATGGGCCTTCCGAGCTCCCCCTCCACGACGGTGGCCATGCGCCCTCAGCAGGAGCACCGCGCCGCCACGGCGCGCACCGTGCCCGTCCTCCTGCTGCTCGGCGCGCTCCTCTACAGCAGCTGGACGGCCGAGGCGGTCCTGCCCACCGGGCTCCCACCCCTTCATTCGTACGTGAGTGAACTCGCCGCCGAGGGGGAGCCGTACGGGACGTTCTTCCGCACGGCAGACCTCCTCGCGGGGCTGCTTCTCCTCGCGGGCGCGGTGACGGCGCTCCTCCGGCGAGCGGCGCGGGGGTGGGCTTCGGTGGGCTGGGCCGGGCTCGCTCTCTTCGGGGCAGCCACCGCCGCCGACTCGCGGCTGCCGCTGAGCTGTGCGCCGACCGCGTCCGCGGGGTGCGCGGCGCGGGAGGCCGCGGGTGACGTGCCCTGGACACACGCCGCCCACGCGGTCAGCAGCGGCCTCGCGATCGCGGGGGCGCTGCTCGCCATGGTGGCCTGGACGCTCGCCGCGCGGCGGAGCGCCGGGCGCCCGCCGGTCCTTGCGTCGGTGGGTCCCGCCCTGCTCGCCGTCCAGGCGGTGGCCACCGTGTGGACGCTGGCATCGGCCGCCGCGTTCTCCGCCGGGCGGGGGACGTGGGGGCTCGGGGCGGGGCAGCGGCTCCAGGTGCTGGTCATTGCCGTGTGGGTCGCGGTCCTCGCGTGGTCACTGGCGGCCGGGCGGCGTTCGAAGGAGCGGCGGACGTGACCTTCGTACGGATCGGGGGAGTACCGCACCACGTCCGGGTGACGGGCAGCGGGCCGGTGTGCGTGCTGAGCGCGGGGCTGGGCCTCGGCTGGTTCGACTGGGACCCGGTGGTGCCGCTGCTCGCGCCGCACAGGACCGTCGTCCGCTTCGACCGGCCGGGGCTCGGGCTCAGCGGCCACGCGCGCGTGGCGCCCACCCTGCGGGCGGAAGCGGCACGGATCTCGCAGATCCTCGACGCCGTGCTCGGCGGGGCGCCGCGGGCGACCGTCGTCGGGCACTCGCTCGCGGGGTTCCACGCGGAGGCGTTCGCGCGGCTGTATCCGCGGCGGACGGCCGGGCTCGTCCTGGTCGACTCCAGTGTGGAGGAGCGGGCGCGGGTGATCGTGCCCCGGGGGGTCAGGACCGGGGGAGCGGGGGTGTGCGGGGCGCTGCTGGGGGCGGTGGGCGTGCCGCGGGCGGTCGGGCCCGCGCTGCGGCGACGCCTGGCGCCCACTCCGTGGGCCTCGCTGTACGGGAGCCGGCGGGTGTGGCGGGCCTCGCTCATGGAGTACGTGACGTACGGCGACGCCGCCGCGGAGCTGTCCCGCCTCCGGCGTGACGTCCCCCTGGGCGCGGGGCTGCCGGTGACGGTGCTCGCGGCCGCCGCGGGGCCGTCGGAGCGGGGGTGGGTCGCTCGCCAGCGGGGGCTGGCCTCTGGCCTCGGGGGGTCCCTGCGGGTGCTTCGGCCCTGCGGGCACCTGGTGATGCGGGATCGTCCGGGGGACGTGGCGGAGGCGGTTCTCGGGGGCGGACACCTTTAGCTCGCCGCGGCCTGTCCTGCCCTGCCCCGCCCTGCCGCTCCGCGGCGGCTATCTCTCACCCGGGGGCTTGCCCTGGACCGCCGCTCCGCGGCGGGTGTCTCCCACCCACCCACCCGTTCGCCCCGCGGCCTATCCTGCCCCGCCGCTCCGCGGCGGATGTTTCCCACCCACCCGCCCGTTTGCCCCGCGTCGAGCGGTGGGCGTAGGGGCCGGGCCGCAGACGTGGTCGGGACGGGAGGGGGTGAATGGTGGGGGCTGGGTCGCAGACGTGATCGGGAGGGGAGGGGGTGAATGGTGGGGGCCGGGTCGCAGACGTGATCGGGACGGGAGGGGGTGAATGGTGGGGGCCGGGCCGCAGACGCGATCGAGACGGGAGGGGACGTGTCGGTATTTCCGCCCGGAGCACAGTGGTACGGCTCGGGGCACCGAAGCAGCGAGACGCCCGCACCGTGATAGCGAGGACGGACATACCGGCGCGGCCCCGCCCCAAAGGACGCCCCAGGGCGCCCACGACGGACGGCTCGGTCGGTTCGGACGGCTCGGTCGGTTCGGACGGCTCAGCTGGCTCGGACGGCTCGGACCGTCTTCCTCGGACCGTCCGCTCCCTTCTGCCTACCCCCCGGCCCCCCGCGCCCGCAACAACCTCTCCATCAGCACGATCTCCGACTCCTGCGACTCCACCATCCCCTTGGCCAGCCGCCGCTCCGCGGAAACCCCGCACCGCCGCACGCACCCCGAAGCCATGTGCACCCCACCCCGGTGATGCCGCGTCATCAGCCGCAGATACAGGATCTCGGCGTCCTTGCCCTTGAGCCGCCCCAGCCGCGCGAGCTCCTTGTTCGTCGCCATGCCCGGCATCAGTGCCCCGTCGGCACCCGGCGGCGCGTCCCCCATGCCCATCCACTCCATCGGCGCCCCCTCCGGCACCTTCGGCAGATCCCACAGGTCCAGCCAGCCCAGCAGCATGCCGCGCTGGTTGGCCTGGGTCTGGGCGATGTCGTAGGCGAGGCGCCGTATCTCCTCGTCGGAGGTGCGGTCCCGCACGATGTACGACATCTCCACGGCCTGCTGATGATGCACGGCCATGTCCCGCGCGAAGCCGGCGTCGGCCGACGAGGAGGCAGGCGTACCCGCACCGCCACCGGAGGAGGACGCGGAGGCCACGGCCACCGTCACCCCGCAGGCGGCGACAACCGCCAGGACCGCACCGACGGCCCAGGCGACCCGGCACCGCCGAAACGCACCAGCACCCGAACCCGACCCCGCGCCCGAACCCGCCCCCGCGCCCGCGTCCGACCCCGACCTCGCGCCCGACCCCGCATCCCTCACTTGGCCAGCCCGTTAGTACACGCGGCCCCGGGCTCAGGCGTCTGCTTGCCCTGCACGTACTTCGAGAAGAACTCCCCGACCTTCGGGTCATCGGCCCCGGTCACGGCCCGCTGGTGCGCCCACGCGGTCAGCATGACGGGGTCCTTCTGATCCTTGACGGGGCTCATGAGGGAGTACGGCGTCGCCTTGACCTTGGCCTTCAGCTTCTTCAGGTCGGCCGGATCGGCCTTGTCGTTGTACGTGACCCAGACGGCACCGTGCTCCAGGGAGTGCACGGCGTTCACCTCGGAGAGCTCGTGGTCGTAGACGTCGCCGTTGCAGTTCATCCACACCTGGTTGTGGTCACCGCCGACCGGCGGGCTCATGGGGTAGTCGACCTTCTCGGCGACGTGCGTGCGGCCGAGCTTGCCCCAGACCTTCTCGCCGTCCTCGTTCACCTTGAACGCGGGCCAGTCCTTCGATCCTGCCTTCGCGTCCGACGAGTCCTCGGAGGCCTGGGAGAAGAGGACGAAGCCGCCGACGCCGAGCGCGGCGACGACGATCGCGCTGACCGTGATGGTCAGGGCCCGGTTCCGCCGTTCCCGGGCGCGCTCGGCTTGGCGCATCTCCTCTATCCGGGCCTTGCGGGAAGCGTTGCGCGACTTGTCGGCGGAGCCCATGGCGTCGTCCTTCGGGTATGCGGGAGTCCGAGAGCCCGGGGAGCCGGGAGCCCGGGAACCGGTCGGGAACGGGCGTGCGAGTCCGCTGATCGTAGAGCGACGAGGGAACGGACAACAGGCCCTCCACGAAACATCGGCCACACCCGCCGCCGGAGCCCGCCGGCCCCACCCCAGCCCCACCCGGGCCCACCCCGGCCCCACCCCAGCCCAACCCGGGTCCACCCCAGCCCAACCCGGGTCCACCCCAGCCCAACCCGGGTCCACCCCAGCCCCACCAGGGTCCACCCCGGCTCCACCCCGGCCCCCACCTCGCCCCTCACCCTCACCCACCCGCAAATTTGAGCCAGGGATGCCGATTATCTACGCTCAAGCCATGCGGCTCATGCGATCCACCGACCTGGCGCTGCGCACGCTCATGCGCCTGGCCGTGGCGGGCGGTACGGCGCCCACGACGCGCGAGGTGGCCGCGGACGTGGCGGTCCCGTACACGCACGCCGCGAAGGTCGTCGCCGAGCTGCAGAAGATGGGCCTGCTGGAGGCCCGCCGCGGCAGGGGCGGCGGGCTCTCGCTCACGGAGGCGGGCCGTACCGCGTCGGTCGGCGCGTTGGTGAGGTCCTTCGAGGGGGACGGCGACGTGGTGGAGTGCGAGGGCTCGACGCCCTGCCCCCTGGCCGGCGCCTGCCGCCTCCGCGGCGCCCTCCGCGCCGCCCAGGAGGCCTTCTACGCCTCCCTGGACCCGCTGACGGTGGCCGACATCGTGGCCTCACCGACGGGCCCGCTGCTCCTCGACCTGACCACGCGCCCCGAGCCCTCACGTCCCTGACGGCTCACCCCACCCGAGGCACCCGACTCCGAGACCCCCATCACACCCCCCATCACACCCCCATCAGACCCCCGCCAGCCACAGATCCGGCCCGAAGACCTCGTAGTGGATGTCGGCGGCGGCGACGCCCCGCTCGATGAGCTGCGTACGCACCGCCCGCATGAAGGGCAGCGGCCCGCACAGGTACGCGCGCGTGCCCGCCGGGATCTTCGGCAGCGCGGCCAGGTCGGCGAACCCGGTGAGTTCAGCGGGGTGCCCGGCGTCGGGCCGCTCGTAGAAGAAGTACGAGGCACCCGCCGCAAGCTTCGCGGTGTACGCCTCGTGGTCGTCGCGCAGGGCGTGCTCGGCGGGGGAGCGGTCGGCGTGCAGGGCGGTGACGGGGCCGCGGTGCCCGGCGGCGGCGAGCTGCTCCAGCATGGCGATCATCGGCGTGACGCCGATGCCGGCGGAGGCGAGCAGGAGCGGCGCGTCGGCGTCGAGACCGTCGAGGACGAGATCCCCGTAAGGCGCGGAGACCCGCAGCACGGAACCCTCCCTCACGCGCGCGTGCAGATGATGGGAGACCTCCCCGTCCGGCGCTGCGGACACCCCGGCAGCACCCGCACCGACGTCCGCACCGCCACCCGAAACCCGCTTCACACTGAACTGCCGCACGTCCCCGTCCTCGCCGTCCTCCCCGTCCCTGCCCGACGCCGCCCCCGACAGGCTGTACTGCCGTATCTGCCGCGCCCCGTCACCCAGTTCGACCTGCACGGACACGTACTGCCCGGCGCGGAAGGCGGGCGCGGGCCCGCCGTCGGCGGGGCGGAGGCGGAAGGTGGCGACGTCCGGCGTCTCCTCGACGCGTTCGACGACCTCCCAGTCCCGCCAGGTGCCGCCGGCCGCGGTGGCGCCGTGCTCGGCGTAGAGTCGGGCCTCGATGGCGATGAGGGCGTTGGCCATGAGCCAGTAGACCTCGTCCCAGGCGGCGGCGACCTCGGCGGTGACCGCGTCGCCGAGGATCTCGGCGATGGCGGCGAAGAGGTGCAGGCGCACGGTCTCGTACTGCTCGGGGGCCACGCCGAGCGACGCGTGCTTGTGCGCGATGCGGTTGAGCATCACGTCGGGCCGCTCGTCGGGGTGCTCCACCAGGTACGTCGCGAAGGCGGCGATGGAGCCCGCGAGCGCCTGCCGCTGCGTCCCCGCGGCCTGGTTGCCCCGGTTGAAGAGATCCTTGAGCAGCTCCGGATGTGCCGTGAAGAGCCGGTCGTAGAAGCGCTCGGTGATCTCGCCGATGGCGGCTCCGACCACGGGAAGGGTGGCGCGGACGGTCGCGGCGGACTGCTCTGTCAGCAAGGTGGGCTCCTCGGCTCCGAAGATGTCAGGGGGGAAGGAGAGAAGGGAGGCGGGTAAGGGCGGGTTGCGCCCCCCTTGTCGGTTTCGGAGCCTAAATTAGCATCTCAGATGCAAGTTATAGCGACGGGGGTCGGGGCCCACCGCCGTTACGGCCGCGCCGTCCAGCAGGCACTATGGGCACAGAGCGGCACGCGACACGAGCACAGAGCGGCACGCGACGCGAGCGCAGAGCGGCAAGCGGCACCGGTGCAGAGCGGCAAGCGGCACCGGCACGGAGTGGCAAGCGGCACGGCCCGGGACACCGCGGCACGGGTCCGCAACGCGCGCGAAACCGAGGAGTGGGATGCTCGTGTGCCGGGTGCGTCCCGTGGCATGTGAGCAGGCGGCCTGACCAGCAAGGATGGGTGGAAGCGGAAGATGGACAAGCAGCAGGAATTCGTGCTCCGTACGTTGGAGGAGCGCGACATCCGGTTCGTACGCCTGTGGTTCACGGACGTCCTCGGCTTCCTGAAGTCGGTGGCGGTGGCCCCGGCCGAACTGGAGCAGGCCTTCGACGAGGGCATCGGCTTCGACGGTTCTGCGATCGAGGGCTTCGCCCGGGTGTACGAGTCGGACATGATCGCCAAGCCGGACCCCTCCACCTTCCAGGTACTGCCCTGGCGCGCGGAGGCCCCCGGTACGGCCCGTATGTTCTGCGACATCCTGATGCCGGACGGTTCACCGTCCTTCGCGGACCCGCGCTTCGTGCTCAAGCGTGCCCTGGCGAAGACCTCCGACCTCGGCTTCACCTTCTACACGCACCCGGAGATCGAGTTCTTCCTCCTGAAGGACAAGCCGCTGGACGGCTCGCGGCCGACGCCCGCCGACAACTCCGGCTACTTCGACCACACCCCGCAGAACGTGGGCATGGACTTCCGCCGCCAGGCCATCACGATGCTGGAGTCCATGGGCATCTCCGTCGAGTTCAGCCACCACGAGGGCGCGCCGGGCCAGCAGGAGATCGACCTCCGCTACGCCGACGCGCTGTCGACGGCGGACAACATCATGACGTTCCGCCTGGTGATGAAGCAGGTCGCCCTCGAACAGGGCGTCCAGGCGACCTTCATGCCGAAACCGTTCTCCGAGCACCCGGGCTCGGGCATGCACACGCACCTGTCCCTCTTCGAGGGCGACCGCAACGCCTTCTACGAGTCCGGTGCCGAGTACCAGCTCTCCAAGGTCGGCCGCTCCTTCATCGCGGGCCTGCTGCGGCACGCGGCGGAGATCTCGGCGGTCACCAACCAGTGGGTGAACTCCTACAAGCGCATCTGGGGCGGCTCGGAGCGCACGGCGGGCGCCGGTGGCGAGGCCCCCTCGTACATCTGCTGGGGCCACAACAACCGCTCGGCGCTGATCCGGGTGCCGATGTACAAGCCGGGCAAGACCGGCTCCGCCCGCGTCGAGGTCCGCTCCATCGACTCGGGCGCCAACCCCTACCTGACCTACGCGGTACTCCTCGCCGCCGGCCTCAAGGGCATCGAGGAGGGCTACGAGCTGCCGCCGGGCGCCGACGACGACGTCTGGGCACTCCGCGACGCCGAGCGCCGCGCGATGGGCATCGAACCGCTCCCGCAGAACCTGGGCGAGGCGATCGCGCTCATGGAGAAGTCGGAACTGGTGGCGGAGACGCTGGGCGAGCACGTCTACGACTTCTTCCTGCGCAACAAGAAGCAGGAGTGGGAGGAGTACCGCTCCGAGGTCACGGCCTTCGAACTCCGCAAGAACCTGCCGGTGCTGTAGCCGCGGGGCGGGCGCGCCTCTCTGGCCGAGGTCAGGCCAGGGAGGCGAACGTGACGAAGTGGACCCAGGTGGTCGCGGTGACCGTGAGCTGGGAATCTCGGGTGTCCTTGGAGTCACGGACGTGGACGGTGCCGAGGGTGGCGGCGACCTCGACGCAGTCACCGGGCTCGTTGCTGCTGCTGTAACTGCTCTTGAACCAGTCCAGCGTGGCACTCTCTTCGGCGGTCGGCTTGCCGGTCATGTGTCCTCCGGGTCAGGCCAGGGAGGCGTACGTGATGAAGTCGGTCCAGGCGGTGGGGGTGACCGTGAGCTGGGGGCCTCGGGTGTGCTTGGAGTCGCGGACGTGGACGGTGACGGGGGTGGCGGCGACCTCGACGCAATCGTCACCTTCACTGCTGCTGCTGTAGCTGCTCTTGAACCAGTCCGGCGTGGCAGCCTCTTCGGCGGTCGGCTTGCCGGTCATGTGTCCTCCGGGTCAGGCCAGGGAGGCGTACGTGATGAAGTCGGCCCAGGCGGTGGGGGTGACCGTGAGGCGGGGGCCCCGGGCATTCTTGGAGTCGCGGACGAAGACAGTGTCACGGGAGGTGGCGACCTCGACGCAGTCGTTGATGTCGCTGCTGTCGCTGTAGCTGCTCTTGATCCACTCCAGCTCGGACGCGTTCCCGGCAGCGGGCTTGAGGGTCATGTCTCTCCCAGCATTCGCTCGATGAAGGCCAGCGACTCTCTTGGCGGGAGAGCCTGGGCCCGGATCATGCCATACCGCAGTTCGAGGACGCGGAGCTGTTTCGGGTCGGATACGGGACGACCGTTGAACGCGCCTTCGGAGCGCCCCACCGCTGTGCCGTCCCCGAATTTCAACACCTGGATCAGGCCCTCCATTCCGGCGTGCTCCCCAAGATCGGTCGGCATCACCTGGAGTGCGACGTTCCGCGACTGACCCAACTCCAGCAGCCGTTCGAGTTGTCGCCGCCACACCATTCTTCCCCCGAGGGGGCGCCGCAAAGTCCCCTCCTCCATGACAAAGCTGAGTGCGGGACCGGGCGACCGCTCGAAGATTGACTGCCGGCTCATGCGTGCAGCCAGCCCACGCTCCAGTTGCTCCTGTCCGTAGGTGGGTTGCTTCATATTGAATAGCGCCCGCGCGTACTCCTGCGTCTGCAACAGCCCATGCAGGTTGTGGTTTCCGTACGCCTGGAGCTCGATCGCCCGCTCCTCCAGCTTGGCCAGCTCCCGTACTTTCTTGGGGTACCGCGCCTTCGCCATCTCCTCCCGCATCGCGGAGATGAACCCCCGCGCTCCCAGCGCCTCGTCCGCCTTGTCCAGGTACTCCGGACGAGGAATCCGGGCCCCGCGCTCCACCTTCCGCACGAGGTCCTCGCCGTACCCGATCGCGTCGGCGAACTCGACCACACTCACCCCGGCAGCCTCGCGCCACCGCTTCTGCTGACGCCCGAGCGCCTCGACCACCGAGGCGATCTCGTCCTCCGGGTCGACGTCCCAGCCGGGTTCGTCCACCGGGTCCACGAGTTCCGTACCGCCGTTGCCGTTGCCGTTGCCGCTGTCCGCGTTCATGCGTGCCCACCTCCGACGTACCGCGCCGTGCCGTGCTGGTCCAACGCGCACCCGTACCCCGGCGTCACGCGAGACAGCCGGGACAAGTGGGGACAACCGCCGGACAGTTGTGAGCTCAGACCTCGGTCCGCCGCGTCGAGGTTTCCGCGCCCCGGTCGGCCGGCAGTCGGCGGCCCCCCACGCCCAGGCCACTGCCGGGCCTGCCGCACGGCCACGGTGCGGATCTGATCTCCTCAGGGTGCCTGGACCCTGGAGGCAGGTCGCGTTCGGCGACGGTGCTCAGGTCGCCCGCGCCGGGGACCTGCCCTTCCGCGTGCCGGGGAAGCGTCGTCGGGGCGTCGCCGTGTCAGTCCTCCCCGTGTCCCACGGCGAGCGGCGGAGGCCGCTAGCCCCTCCGTGGCCATGGAGCCGCGGGGCCGGACGGGCGGCCCCGCCGGGCTGCGTCCGGACACGGTGAGTGCCCTCCGGAGAGAGGCCCTCAGCCCTGCCGCACGATCGCGTCCCGCAGTGGCGTCTTCGCGCGGACCGTGTACTCCTGGATCGCCCAGCCGTTGCCGTCCGGGTCCTTGAAGTACATGAACGTGCCGCCGTCCTCCGGGGAGTGCTGGATCGGCTCCGAGATGTCGAGGCCGCGCGCGGTCAGCTCGGCGTGGGCGGCCTTGGCGTCGGCGACGCAGAGCTGGAGGCCCTGGTAGGCGCCGGGGGACGGCTTCGGGCCGTCCATGGTCTCCCAGAGGCTGTCGGCGGCGAGCGCGATGGAACAGCCCGAACCCGGCGGGGTGAGCTGGACGATGCGCATGCCGGGCATGACCTCCGCGTCGATGTCGACGTGGAAGCCCAGCTTGTCGCGGTAGAACTCCATGGAGCGGTCGAGGTCGCTCACCGGCAGCGGGATCACTTCGAGTGTGTATTCCATGGGCGGAGTACACCAGGGAGTCGGCGGGTTGTCAGCGTTCGTGCCACGGTCATTTCGGCGCGTCGAAACGGAGCGGAGCCCTCCCGAAACGGAGCGGGTTCCGCGCCCGTACAGGAGCGGAATCCGCCCCCGTGACAGAGCGGAATCCGCCCCCCCGGTAGCAGGAGCGGAGCCCGTCCCCATGACGGGATCGGAGCCCGTCCCCGTGACGGGAGCGGACCCCCCGTTTCGGAGCCCTCCGCGCCGGCATGGCGGTAACGGTCCGGCGGCCGGGCGGAACCCGGCGGTGAGGCCGTAGGCTCGGGGCCGGAGTGATCGAACGGAGGCTCGGCATGTCGCTGCCGCGGGAAGGGGAGGGCGCGAAGCGCCCGTTGCAAGGGGGGTGGCGGGAGACCGGGAGCCGCCGCAGCAGCACGTTCACACGGCTGCTGCGGCACGGCTTCACCGACCCGTCCGCGGCGGAGCGGTTCCTCGACGCGCCCGGCCTCGGTGCCGTCCGCTCGGACCCGCTGCTCCTGGACGCCCTGGGCGCCACCGCCGACCCCGACCTGGCACTGTTCGGCCTGGTACGGCTGGTGGAGGCGCAGGAGGACGAGCAGGGCAGGCGCGAACTGCTCGGCACCCTCGTCACCGCCAAGCCGCTGCGCGACCGCCTGCTCGGCGTACTCGGCGCCTCCGAGGCGCTCGCCGACCACCTGGCGCGCCACCCCCGCGACTGGCGGGCCCTCGCCGTCTACGAGTCCGTCGACCTCCACCCCGGGGTGGCGGACTTCGAGCGCGGCCTCGCCGACGCCACCGACCCGGAGTCGCTGCGCGTCGCCTACCGGCGCTGCCTCCTCGCCATCGCCGCCCGCGACGTCTGCGGCACCACGGACGTCGCCGAGGCCGCCGCCGAGCTGGCCGACCTCGCCACGGCGACGCTGCGCGCGGCGCTCGCCATGGCCCGCGCGGCGGCCCCCGACGACGCCGCGCGGTGCCGGCTCGCGGTCATCGCGATGGGCAAGTGCGGAGGCCACGAGCTCAACTACGTCTCCGACGTCGACGTCATCTTCGTCGGCGAGGCGGCCGGCGACACCGACGAGGGCGAGGCCCTGCGCGCCGCGACACGCCTGGCCTCGCACATGATGCGGATCTGCTCCGAGACCAACGTCGAGGGCACCATCTGGCCCGTCGACGCCAACCTCCGCCCCGAGGGCAGGAACGGCCCCCTGGTGCGGACCCTCAGCAGCCACCTCGCGTACTACCAGCGCTGGGCGAAGACCTGGGAGTTCCAGGCGCTGCTCAAGGCGCGGCCCGTCGCGGGCGACCCGGCGCTCGGCGAGGAGTACGTGGCGACGCTCGCCCCGCTGGTCTGGCAGGCCGCCGAGCGCGAGAACTTCGTGTCCGACGTGCAGAAGATGCGCCGCAGGGTCGTCGAGAACATCCCGGCGGGCGAGGTCGAGCGGGAGCTGAAGCTCGGCCCCGGCGGTCTGCGGGACGTCGAGTTCGCCGTGCAGATGCTCCAGCTGGTGCACGGCCGCGGCGACGCGTCCATCCGCAGCGGTTCGACGCTGGAGGCGCTGAAGGCGCTCGGGGCGGGCGGGTACGTGGGGCGGGTGGACGCGGCGCAGCTCGACGACGCGTACCGCTTCCTGCGCTCGCTCGAACACCGCATCCAGCTCCACAAGCTGCGCCGCACCCATCTGGTGCCCGAGGGCGACGCCGACCTGCGGCGCATCGGCCGCTCCCTCGGCATGCGCACGGAACCGATCACCGAGCTGCACCGCGCGTGGCGCAGGCACACCTCCGTGGTGCGCCGGCTGCACGAGAAGCTGTTCTACCGTCCGCTGCTCGACGCCGTCGCCCAGCTCGCCCCCGGCGAGACCAGGCTGAGCACGGAGGCGGCCCGCGAGCGCCTGGTCGCCCTCGGCTACGCGGACCCCAGCGCGGCCCTGCGCCACCTGGAGGCACTGGCCTCCGGCGTCTCCCGCAAGGCGGCCATCCAGCGCACCCTGCTGCCGGTCCTGCTCGGCTGGTTCGCGGACTCCGCCGACCCGGACGCCGGCCTGCTGAACTTCCGCAAGGTCTCCGACGCCCTCGGCAAGACCCCGTGGTACCTGCGGCTGCTCAGGGACGAGGGGGCCGCGGCGGAGAACCTCGCCCGGGTGCTCTCCGCCGGCCGCCTCGCCCCCGACCTGCTCCTGCGCGCCCCCGAGGCGGTCGCCCTGCTCGGCGACCGGCGGGGCCCGGAACCGCGCGGGCGCACCGCCCTCGAACAGGAGATCCTGGCCGCGGTGCGCCGCGCGGACGGTGCCGAGCAGGCGGTCGCGGCGGCGCGCGGGGTGCGCCGCCGCGAGCTGTTCCGCACCGCGGCGGGCGACCTCATCGGCTCGTACGGCACGGAGGAGCGCCCCGCGGAGGAGGACACGGGCACGCTGGTCGACCGCGTGGGCGCGGCGATCTCCGACCTCACGGCGGCCACGCTGGCGGGCACCCTGCGCGCGGTCGTCCGCGAGGGCTGGGGCGACACGCTGCCGACCCGCTTCGCCGTCATCGGCATGGGCCGCTTCGGCGGCCACGAGATGGGCTACGGCTCGGACGCGGACGTCCTCTTCGTCCACGAGCCGCGCGAGGGCGCCGACGAGCAGGAGGCCGCCAAGGCGGCGGCGAAGGTGGTCGCGGAGATGCGGCGGCTGCTCCAGATCCCCTCCGCCGACCCCCCGCTCCTCATCGACGCGGACCTGCGCCCGGAGGGCCGCAGCGGCCCCCTGGTCCGTACGCTGAAGTCCTACGAGGCCTACTACCGCCGCTGGTCGCTCGGCTGGGAGGCGCAGGCGCTGCTGCGGGCCGAACCGGTCGCTGGCGACGCCGGTCTGGGCCGCGCCTTCATCGACCTCGCGGACCCCCTGCGCTACCCCGCGCAGGGCTTCACCGAGGACGCCGTCCGCGAGATCCGCCGCCTGAAGGCCCGCATGGAGGCCGAGCGGATGCCGCGCGGCACCGACCCGACGCTCCACGCCAAGCTGGGCCGCGGCGGGCTCTCGGACATCGAGTGGACGGTCCAGCTCCTCCAGCTGGAGCACGGCCACGAGGTCCCCGCCCTGCGCACGACCCGCACCCGCGAGGCCCTGGCCGCGGCCCTGGCGGCGGACCTGATCCCGCCCCAGGACGCGGCGACCCTCGACGAGGCGTGGGTCCTCGCCTCCCGCGTCCGCAACGCGGTGATGCTGGTCCGGGGGCGGGCGGGCGACACGTTCCCCTCGGACGGCCGCGAACTGGCCGCGGTCGCCCGCTACCTGGGCTACGACCCGGGCCACGTGGGCGACATGCTGGACGACTACCGCAGGGTGACGCGCCGGGCGCGGGCGGTCATGGAGGAGCGGTTCTACGGGGGGTGAGGCTCCTCGGGCCGCCTCACCCACCGCGACGTCTCAGCACGGCACGCGTACGACGGCAGGGGGGTCAGCGCCCGGCCGGCAGCAGCCCCGGTTCCTCCCGCACCGTCACCTCGCGCGGCAGCGCGTACGGCGTCGCGCCGTACCAGAGGCGGGCGACCGCGAAGCCGAAGGCCAGGCAGATCATGCCGCCCACCGCGTCCAGCCAGAAGTGGTTGGCGGTGGCGACGATGACGACGAGTGTCGTCACGGGGTAGAGCAGGCCGAGGACCTTGGCCCACGGCACCGAGGCGAGCGCGAAGATGGTCAGGCCGCACCAGAGGGACCAGCCGATGTGCATGGACGGCATCGCCGCGTACTGGTTCGACATGTTCTTCAGGTCGCCGGAGGCCATCGAGCCCCAGGTGTGGTGGACCAGGACGGTGTCGATGAACGTGGAGTCGTTCATGAGGCGGGGCGGGGCGAGCGGATACAGGTAGTAGCCGACCAGGGCCACCGCCGTCGTCGCGAAGAGGACGAGGCGGGTCGCCGCGTACCGCCCGGGGTGGGCACGGAACAGCCAGACGAGGACACCCAGCGTGACGACGAAGTGCAGCGTCGCGTAGTAGTAGTTCATGCCGACGATCAGCCATGTCACCGAGTCCACGGCGTGGTTGACGCTCCGCTCGACGGCGATCCCGAGGTGCTGCTCCAGGTTCCAGAGCCAGTCCGCGTTCCGCAGCGCCTGGGCCTTCTGCTCGGGCACGGCGTTGCGGATCAGGGAGTACGTCCAGTAACTCACCGCGATCAGCAGGATCTCGAACCAGAGCCGGGGGCGGCGAGGGGCCCGCAGCCGGGCCAGACGCCGCAGCGGATTCCGCCCATTGCGGTCATCCCGCTCGCCCGCGATGGGTGATGAGGTGGGGCTCTGTCGGCCCTCAAGTGTCGTCACGGTCGTCTCACCCATAGGCACGAGTCTGCCAGATCCCCGCTCCTCGACCGATCATCCCCTGGTCGGGTTCGGCCCGCATTCTCTACGCCACGAGGACGAGCCGGCACCCCTGATGTTCCCTAGGGGCGCCTGGGCGCCGAGGCGGTTGAACCGCGAACCACCAGCTCCGGCATGAAGACGAACTCGCTGTGCGGGGCGGGGGTGCCCGCGATCTCCTCCAGGAGCGTGCGCACCGCCGCCTGGCCCATGGCCGGGACCGGCTTGCGGACCGTGGTCAGCGGCGGATCGGTGAACGCGATCAGGGGGGAGTCGTCGAAGCCGACCACCGAGACGTCGTCCGGCACCTCCAGGCCGCGTTGGCGCGCCGTCCGTATCGCGCCGAGCGCCATCATGTCGCTGGCGCAGACGATCGCCGTGCATCCGCGGTCGAGCAGCGCGCCCGCGGCGGCCTGCCCGCCCTCCAGCGTGTACAGGGAGTGCCGCACGAGGTCGGTCTCGGTCTCGTCGGGGGAGAGGCCGAGGCGGTCCTCCATCACGCGTACGAAACCCTCGATCTTCCGCTGCACGGGCACGAACCGCTTGGGGCCGAGGGCGAGCCCCACGCGCTCATGGCCGAGGGAGAGCAGGTGCGTGACGGCGAGGCGCATCGCCGCGCGGTCGTCCGGCGAGATGAACGGGGCGCGCACGTGGGGCGAGAAGCCGTCCATGAGCACGAACGGCACGCCCTGCGCCCGCAGCTTCTCATAGCGCTGCGTGTCGGCCGTGGTGTCCGCGTGCAGGCCCGAGACGAAGATGATCCCGGAGACACCCCGGTCCACCAGCATCTCGGTCAGCTCGTCCTCGGTGGAGCCGCCGGGCGTCTGCGTGGCGAGCACCGGCGTGTACCCCTGCCGGGTCAGGGCCTGCCCGATCACCTGCGCGAGCGCGGGGAATATGGGGTTCTCCAACTCGGGCGTGATCAGCCCGACGAGGCCCGCGCTGCGCTGCCTGAGCCGTACCGGGCGTTCGTAGCCGAGTACGTCGAGGGCGGCGAGCACGGACTGGCGGGTGGCCGCGGCGACGCCCGGCTTGCCGTTGAGCACGCGGCTTACTGTCGCTTCGCTGACCCCCGCCTGGGCTGCGATGTCGGCTAGCCGTGCGGTCACGGATTGGACTGTACCGGTCACGCCTCAGATCGCCCACCAGACGGCGGAATCCGCCGGAAGTACGGTCTCGTCCCCGCCCGGCGCGAACCCCGCGCCCGGCCCCCGGTCCACACCGGCGAGCAGCACGCTGCCGGGCGTGGGCAGTGTGACGGGGGACGAGGTGAGGTTCACCGTGCAGGCGAACGCACCGCCCGCGGCGGTGCGGCGGAAGGCGAGCACGCCATCGGGTGAGGGCAGCCACTCGATGCCGCGGCCCGCGCCGAGCGCCGGGTGCGCGCGGCGGATCGCCAGGGCCGCGCGGTAGAACTCCAGGGTCGACGCCGGGTCGCCGGTCTGCGCGGCCACCGAGAGGTCCCGCCAGGACTCCGGCTGCGGCAGCCAGCTCGGGCCGCCGTCGGCCGGGCCGAAGCCGAACGGCGGGCGCTCACCGGACCAGGGCAGCGGCACCCGGCAGCCGTCCCGCAGGCCGCCCTGGCCGGCGGTGCGGAAGAACGCCGGGTCCTGGCGCGCCGCGTCGGGCAGCTCGGTCACCTCGGGCAGGCCCAGCTCCTCGCCCTGGTAGATGTACGCGGAGCCGGGCAGCGCCAGCATCAGCAGCGTGGCGGCCCTCGCCCGGCGCAGACCGCGGGCCGCGTCGCCGCCCGAGAGGCGCGTCGAGTGACGTACGACGTCGTGGTTGGAGAGCACCCAGGTGGCGGGCGCGTCCACGGCGTTCATCGCGGCGAGGGAGCGGTCGACGACGGCGCGCAGGGCCGCCGCGTCCCAGCCGGTGGTCAGGTACGCGAAGTTGAAGGCCTGGTGCAGCTCGTCGGGGCGCAGGTACAGGGCGCTGCGCTCGACCGTGGGCGTCCACGCCTCCGCCACGGCGATGCGCTCGGAGCCCTCCTCGCCGGTGTACTCGTCGAGGATGCGGCGCCAGTCGCGGTAGACGGCGTGCACACCGTCCTGGTCGAAGTACGGCACGGACTGGCTGCCGAGCAGCTCGACCTGTTCCGTGTGGCCGATGTCCGGGAGCCCGGCCGCCTTCACCAGGCCGTGCGCGACGTCGATGCGGAAGCCGTCGACGCCCTTGTCCAGCCAGAACCGCAGGACGGAGCGGAACTCGTCGTGCACGGCGGGGTGGTCCCAGTTGAAGTCGGGCTGCTGCGGGGCGAAGAGGTGGAGGTACCACGCGCCGTCCTCGACGCGGGTCCAGGCGGGGCCGCCGAAGACGGACTCCCAGTCGTTGGGCGGCAGTTCGCCGTCCGTGCCCTTGCCGGGGCGGAAGTGGAAGCGGTCCCGCAGCGGGGAACCGGGCCCTTCGCGCAGCGCCTGCTGGAACCATTCGTGCTGGTCGGAGCAGTGGTTGGGCACCAGGTCGACGATGACGCGCAGACCGAGGGAGTGCGCCTCGCGCAGGAGGGCGTCCACGTCGGCGAGGGTGCCGAAGACGGGGTCGACCGCGCGGTAGTCCGCCACGTCGTACCCGGCGTCGGCCTGCGGCGACGCGTAGAACGGGGAGAGCCAGACGGCGTCCACGCCCAGGTCGCTCAGGTGGTGCAGCCGGGCCGTGATGCCGGGCAGGTCGCCCATGCCGTCACCGTCGCCGTCGGCGAAGCTGCGGGGATAGACCTGGTAGATGACCGCGTCCCGCCACCACTCCCGGGTGGGCGCGGAGTCGGTGAAGGTGTGGGCGGCGGTGACGTGCTGGGTCAAGGGAGCCCCTCGGGAGTGCGGACGGGAGTGCGCGGCGTACGTGCCGCCGGCCGGCGGGCCGGACACCTCAGTGAACGCCCGGCGGAACGCGAAGGTCACGAGGCCGTCGACCTCAAGCGGGCACGCCGGGCACGCCGGGCGCCGCGTGCGGCAGGCGAACGGAGGGGGGTGGAGATTTTACCGCCAAGGTCACCGCCGACGGGTCGAGTTCGGGGATCTTCACCGTTCCCGGTGCGACCAGGGCAGTCTGCCCCCGGAGCCGCCGAGGGCGCGCTAATTTGGTCGGGCAGGCTCACCGGGAGTCTGCCCTGACCTGCCCCAAGGGGCTTTGTGAACGCCAACGGCAAGGCAGACACCATTGTTCTGGTGGTCGACGACGTGGCCGCCAGTCGGTACGCGCTGGGCGCGGTCCTGCGCAGGGACGGTCACGAGGTCGTGCTCGTCGCCAGCGCGGCCGAGGCCCTCGCCGAACTCGACGAGCGCGGGCGCACGGGCACCCTCCCCGACGTGGCGCTCGTCGACGTGGGCCTGCCCGACATGAGCGGCTTCGACCTCTGCCGCCGCCTGAAGGAGTCCCCGCCGACCGCCTCGCTGCCCGTCGTGCACTTCTCGGCCGTCAAGGTCGCCCCCGCCGACCGGTGCCTGGGGCTCGACGCGGGTGGCGAGGCCTATCTGACGGTGCCCGCGGAACCCGAGGAGATCCAGGCCGTCGTCAGGGCCGTCGCCCGCGGGGCCCGGCACCGCAGCGACGCCGAGGCGGAGGCGGGGCACCTGACGCTGCTCGCCGAGACGATCCTCGACGTGCAGTCGGCCCGCTGCCCCAGCGAGCTGGCCCACGCGGCGGCCGTCGGCACCGGACGGCTCACCGACGGCCCCGCCGTGGCGTTCATCGTCGATGACGACGGCGCGGTCCACCGGGGCCTCTCCCGGCGCAGAGCCGCCGCCACCCTGCCCGACGACCGTGCGCACGACGCCGTGGCCCGCCTCGTCCTGCGCACCATGGCGGGCCGCGTGGGCATCCGCGACACCCTCGTGCCCGCCCCGCTCTGGCCGCCCGGCTTCTTCCAGGCCGTGCTGCCCGACGACACCGCGCCCGCGGGCGGCGCCCGCATCACCGTGGCCCGCAGCCGCGAGGGCTGCGCGCCCGTATGCCTCGCCGTCCCCTCGTACGTCCCCGTCGGCGACCCCGGGACCGCCCGGCTCGTGGGACGGCTCGCCCACGCCACGGCCCTCGCCGCCGAACGGCTGCTGATGTACGAGATGGAGCGGCACATCGCCCTCACCCTCCAGCGCAGCTTCCTGCCCACGAACGTGCCGCAGGCCCCCGGCACGGAAGTCGTCGTGCGGTATGAACCGGCCTCCAGCGACACGGAGATCGGCGGCGACTTCTACGCCGCGCTGCCCACCCCGGCGGGCGTGCTCACCGCCATCGGCGACGTGGTCGGCCACTCCCTGGAGGCGGCCACGGTCATGGTGGAGATCCGGCACGCGCTGCGCGCCTACTGCGTCGACGAGTCCGATCCGCGCACCCTCGCCCACCGCCTGGACAAGATGCTCCAGCGCTACCACCCCGACGCGACGACCACCCTCTGCCTCGCGCTCGTCGACCCCGTCACCGGACGCACCCGCGTCGCCAACGCCGGACACATCCCGCCGCTCATCGTCGACGACGCGGGCACCGCCGCCTACCTCAAGGCCAGTGGTCCGCTGCTCGGCCTCGGCCTCGACAGGCCGCCGCCCACCGAGACGGTGCTGCGCCGCACCGACCGGCTCCTCATGGTCACCGACGGCCTCATCGAGACCCGCGGCACCGACCTCGCCACGTCCATGGAGCACCTGCGCGGCGTCGCGGCCGGCGCGCCCCTCGGCGTCGCCGACCTCTGCGACACCCTGCTCGCCTGCTTCGGCCACGACAGCGACGACGACATGGCCCTGCTCGCCCTGCGCCTCACCGGCCTCGACTAGCCGAGCGGCTTCTCCAGGAGCAGCACGCCGTACGTACCGCCGTCGGCGGCGACCTTGCCCGGCAGCTCCCCGACGACCGCGTACCCGGCACCCTCGTAGTACGTCCGCAGGCGGGGGCTGGAGGTGACGCAGTCGAGCCGGCACAGCGGCCGGCCCGCCGCGGCGATCCGCCGCTCGGCCGCCGCCAGCATCTCGCGGCCGGTCCCCGGGCGTGCCCCGCGCCGCGTCATGAGCCGGTGCACGTACCCCGCCACGGGCGGCTGCGGCCCCCACGCGGCCTCGTCGTCCCACCACACCTCGTACGCGCCGACGACCTCGCCGCCCTCGACGGCGAGCCACACCTCGGCGCTGCCGGAGGCGATCAGCCGCCGGAAGTGCCGCTCGTCCTTCTCGCCCGGCTTCCACTGGTCGATGCCGTGCTCCAGCATCCAGCGGGCGGCACCCTCGTAGAGGCCGGTGAGGGTGGCCGTGTCGGTCTCGTCCGCACTGCGGAACGTCAGTTGCGCCGTCATGGTGATCACCGTAAGGGTGTCCGTGACAACGGCCGCACCCGCTGCTCGTCACGGCGCCAGCGCGGTCAGGCGGCCGAGGAGGTCGGCGAACGGGCCGTCGGAGGGCTCACCGGCCAGGTTCGTGCGGAGCAGCGCGGCCATCTCCTCGTCGTAGGCGGCGCTCACCGCGGCGAGGGCGGCGAAGTCGTGCACGAGCTGGAGTTCGAGCTCCGCGCGCGGGATGCGGCGCCCCTCCAGCCAGATCAGCGCCGTGGACTCGGCCAGGGAGATCCAGGACCGCACGACCAGTTCGAGCCTGGCGGGCGGGTCGGTGACCCCCAGGTGCGTGAGGATCTGGACGTACGCGGCCTGCCGCACCGAGTCGATCAGGGCGTTCGTGGCCGAGGAGCCGACGGCGGGGCCGCCGCGCATCAGCGCGGAGAAGCCGGGCCCGTGCTCGTCGACGAAGGACAGGAAGCGGCCCGTCACCCGCAGCAGCCGCGCCCCGAGCGGGCCCTCGTGCGGCTCCACGAACCGCTCGGCCAGGTCGTCGGCGGCCCTCCGCAACGCCGCCTCGTACAGGCTGAGTTTGCCGGGGAAGTAGTGGTAGACCAGTGGCCGCGAGATGCCCGCGGCCGACGCTATCTCGTCGATGGAGACGTCGTCGGGCGAGCGGTGGCTGAAGAGGTCGAGCGCGACCCCGATCAGCTGCTGCCGCCGCTCCTCGACACCCATCCTGCGGCGCACCCCGGTAGACATGCGAACACCCTACCGAGCGGAACCGGCCTTTCCGCGGGCGGCGGCCGGAGCGGTGCGGGGCGGGGGAGCGCCTACCGGAGCGTCGTCACCTTCGAGCCGTCCGTCAGGGTGCCCGAGAGGCGCGCCTGCGTGGTGCGCTCCGTCCTGACCGCGAGGAGGTTGCCCTCCGCGCGGGTGCCGCCGGTCGCGGTGACCGAGGTGACGTTCCCGCTGCCCGCGCCGAGGAGGTACCAGTTCCCCGCCCGCGACTTCCACAGGACGCCCGCGAGGACCTTCGCGTCCCTGGCCCCGCAGGCGAGGGAGTCCTCCGCCTTGGCGGCCACCGCGCCCGCGACCGCCCCCGCCGTCTGGAACTGGGCGAGCGTCCTGCTGCCCGCGCCCCGCCAGGTGTCGGCGCGGGTGCAGATCCACTGGGCGACGCCGTTGGCCTCGGGGAGCGCCTGGCGGGCGTACTGCCAGGAGTTCACCGAGCGCACGCCGTTGGAGCGGACCGAGGCCAGGGAGCACGCCGTCTTGGCCCAGTCGGCGGGCGTGGCGTCGCGCGGCGCCGCGGGGCGGCCCGCCGTCAGCCGGGCGGGGGTCAGCTCGCCGAGGTCGGTGGACGTGCGGACGGTGCCGTCGGCGCCGCGCAGCCGCAGCGCGTTCCACGAGGTGCACCGGCCGCTCGCCGGGGGCCCCGCGAAGGAGGCGGTGACGCCGTCCTTGTCGCGCTCCAGGGCGAGGGGCCGCCCGGCCGGCTTCAGCAGGTCGCCGACCGAGGCGGAGGCGACCCAGGGCGCCGTCAGATAGCGGACGTTGCCGTCGGTGCGGTTGACCACGATCGCGCCCGCCTCGGCGCCGGTCGCGCCGTCCACGCGCGCGAAGTCGAGGGCGGCGCCGCCCGTGCCCTCCCGCGGCTCCGCGTACCGCACGATGCGCAGGCCGTCGTAGAGCAGCACGACGCGCGCCGAGTCGACCTCACCGGCGTAGAGCAGCTGGGCGGGGCCGGGGGGCGCCCCGCTCGCGGTGCCCGGCGTGGCGGAGACCTGCACGGACTCGCCGGGGCGCGCCCAGACGGCGAGGGCGCGGCGCAGCAGGGCCTTGTCCTCGGTGAGCCCGCCGCGCGCGGGCCACGCGGAGAAGTCCTCGCGAGCGGAACGTTTCCACGCCCCCGCGGCGACGGTCGTGAGCCGGTCCGGGTCGAGCGCGGCCTGTCCCGCGGGGTTGCGCGCGTACGGGGGAGCGGCGGCGCCGTCCGGGCCCCAGCCGCCGCCCGGCATGCCGAGCAGCGCCCCGCAGACCACGGCGGCGGCGAGGGCGACGCCCGCCGCCTTCGCGTGCTGCCTGCGCCGCATCAGATCGGTCGGCCTCGCCTGCAGGGAGCAGGGGTCGAACTCGGGGGAGGCGAGCAGGGCCTGGCGCGCCTCGACCTCGTCGGCCTCCTCGACGGCGGCCCCGGGGTCCTCGCACCCGGCGGCGGTGAGCGTGGCGCGCACCCCGGCGTCGTCGAGGGACTCAAGGCCCCGCAGGACGTAGGCGGCGCGGGCGTCGGCCGAGAGCGCGGCGAGCCGCTGGTCCAGGGCGAGTTCGTCGGCCCCGCCGGAGCGCGGGAACAGCTGGAGTCCCCACACCTGCGGGAGCAGCGGCGGGAACTGGGCCCGCTTCGGCCACGCCAGGCGCTTCAGGGGGAGCCCGGCGTCGAGCGCGCCGCGCAGCACCTGGAGGCGGACGTACGCGTACCCCGCGTCGTGCGGGCGGTCGCCGCTCTGCTGGGAGGGGACGGTGACCGCCTGGCCCGCCCTGCGCCCGCGCGGCAGGGCGCGCTGGGTGAGGGCGTGGGCGGTCAGGACCCTGCGATTGCGGCCGAGGCCGGGCGGCAGCACCAGGTAGGCGAGCCGGACGAGCCGCGGGTAGTGCTCGACGAGGGCCGCCTCGGCCTGCTCCACGTCCACGACGGGAGCGGGGCCGCCGGCGGGCGGGGACTTCGGCTTCTCGGACTGCACATCAGACGACACGTTCAGCAGAACGAGCGAATCGTCCGTAGGTCACCTCAGGGCCATGCGCGGGGGGCTCACACCTGGTCCGGCTCCGCCACGAGGAGGTGGGCGTAACGCGCCATCGACCGCTGGTAGCGCGGCAGATGGGGTGCGAGGGCGCCCAGCACGAGGGAGAGCCCCTCGCGGTCACGGCCGAGACGGGACAGGCAGAGGGCGAGGACGGCACGGACCGCGTCGTCCAACTCGTCTGACGGGGCGTCGAGTTCGGGCGTCAGGAGCGCCACGCCCTCCTCGGCCCCGCCCGTGTTGCGCAGGGAGCTGGCGAGCTGGATGAGGGCGCGCCGCCTGCGGTAGGCGTCGAGGCCGCCCGCGAGGGCCTCCCGGTAGAGCGGCACGGCGCGGTCGGAGTGGCCGGTGGAGTCCCAGGCGCAGGCCTGCTCGAAGGCGCCGACGGGGTCACCGTCCGGCAGCTCCGCCACGAGGCCGTCGATCAGCGCGCGGAACCGTGCCGCGCCGTCCTCGCCGTAGGTGTCGATCGAGGCCCAGGCCTCGGCGAGCCGCTTTTCCCAGTTGTCGTCCACGGCCTCACCTTCGCACACGCGTCCCCCTGGGCGCCGGGGTTTTCCCGCGGGGCGGACGGGCCGCCCCGCGGGAACGGCCGCCCGCTACGCCAGGCGCCAGCCGCTGAACTCCACCGTGCCGCGGGTGCCGTCGCCGCCGTGCGTGGCGCTCATGAAGAAGCCGGCGTCGAGCGCGGCCCCCGCCCCCGTCAGGGCCACCGTCGCCACGTCGCGCCACGTCTCCCCGGCGTCCGTGGAGCACGCCCCGGTGACCGAGTCCCCGTTCCGCGTCAGGCGGAGCAGGACCGGCGCCTTGACCCCGGTGAGGCGCTTGTACGTGTCCACCGTGCCGTCGCCGTTGGTGTCGTACGAGAGCACGACCCCGTTCGCCGGAGTCACGGCGAGGTCGACGAAGCCCTTGGCGCCCGGCGTGTCCAGGGAGTTGCGGGCGATGAGGCCCGCCCGCGCCCAGGGCCCCGTGTTCTCCTGGGAGTCGACGCGCACGACCACCGCGACCCCGTCCCTCAGGGCGCCCCCGCGGTAGAGCGTCCCGAACTCCGTCGTCCCCTTCCACAGGTCGGCGCCGCCGCCGTTGATCGCGTACCGCCCCTCCAGCTCGCCGAAGACGGCCGCGTTGTTGCTGTATCCGGCCCACGCCCCGCTCACCGGACCGGCCTCGTACAGCGTCCCCTCGTGCACCGAGCGCACCCGGCGCTCGCCGCGCGGCCCGTACCGCACCGCGATCTCGTACGGCAGTGGCCGCAGCGGACGGTCCAGGGGCGTGCCCGGGGCGCTCGCCCGCCACTCGACCCGCCCCGTCCCCGCGGGCCCGACCCGCGGCAGCGACACCGGCCCGGTGGGCTCCGCCTCGATGCCGGTCAACGCGAAGTCGACGCGGCCGGTGGCGCGCAGGCCGTTGACGTTGCGGAAGACGGCCCGCACGCGCGCGTGGCCGCCCGGCGGGAGGGCGGGCGGCTCCGCGGTGACCTCCACGGAGCCCTGGTAGGGCGCGCGGGCGAGGACGTCGCGGACCCGGGCGGCGGTGCGGTGGGGATCGCCGACGGGACGCAGGGGGTAGTCCTTGCGCTCCCGCGTCCAGGGCTCCTCCACGGCGTACCAGTCCACGGCCTCCGGCGCGCGCCCCGCCGCCAGGGCGTCGGCCAGCTCGTCGAGCCAGCGCTGCCAGCGCGGGACGTAGAAGTCGCCGATCAGGCCGTGCCAGTCGCGGTTGCCGTACTCGTGCAGCCTCCCCGCGTCGGCCGTGGCGCGGTCGCCCCAGGTGGTGATCAGCACCTTCGCGGTCCGCTCGAACTCCGCCCGCTCGGCCGCGCTCGTCCCCGTCCGCCGGGCCGCCGCCACCCAGGGACCCAGCAGGAAGGCGCGGGCGGTTCCCGTGACCTCGTCCGACAGCCGCATCAGCCGCAGCCACAGCGTCGAGAGCGCACGGAACGCCTCCTGGTCCTCGCGCTCGTAGGCGGCCCGCAGCTGCGGCAGGAGGTGGCGGCTGCGGTGCGCGAGGGCCTGCCGGGCCACGTCCACCAGGTCGTTGCGGTAGGCGCCGCTGCCCCGCAGTCCGCCCGCCACGCCGAGCAGCCCGGTGAGCGCCGCGTCGAAGCGGGCCGGGTCGTAGGTCAGGGCGCGCGGCGCGTACTCGGCGGCGCGGGCCGCCGCCAGGTCGGGGCGGGCGGCGAAGAGGGAGTCGTGCGGGTCGCTGCGCTCCACGGCGGTGTGCCGGTAGGCGGTCTCGTCCAGCGCCCGCCAGGCGGCCCGCGCACCCCGGTCGCGCCCGCCGTAGCGGAAGTCGGCGTACGAGGAGAACCACGCGGCCCCGTCCGGCGGGTCCTCGACCCAGGCCAGCTCGGAGAACAGCTCGAAGGCGGCCGGGTCGCGGTCGGTGGCCTCGGGCATGAACGCGGTGCCCACCAGGGCGCTGCCCGCCTTGTCGCGCCAGGCGAAGAACCGCTCGTTCCAGAGGTGGGTGCGGGCCCCGATCGTCGTGCGGCCGCCGAAGTTGGGGATGGTCCCGAAGGCGTACGGGGTGCCGCCCCAGTCCTTCTCCCGGTCCGGCTCCCTCGCGTACCGGTCGGAGACGCCGTCGACGATCAGCATGCGCTTCTTGTCGACCGCGTCCAGCAGCTCGGGCAGCGGGTTGGCCTCCCAGCCGAGGATCACCCACGTGGCGTTCGGCCGCGCCGTGCGCAGCGCCGCCTCCACGCCGCGCGCCGCCGCCGGCACCGGCACGTCACCGGCGGTGCCGCCCTCGTGCAGCAGGTCCATCTTGAAGAGGTCGGCGGGGCCGAAGAGACGTTCCTGGTGGCGGTAGAAGGAGGCGGCGACCTCGGCGAAGGCCGTGGTGCGGGGGTCGAGCCAGTCGGGCCGCCGGAAGCCGTGCCAGGTGCCCTGCGGCACGACCCGCGCGTCCCCGCCGTTGCGCGCGACGAAGCCGTCGGGAACGTGTCCGTAGTAGCCGGGGAGCACGGGCGCGATGCCCAGCTCCCGCAGCCTGCGGGTGATGCGCCGCCCCAGCTCGGCGCGGTCCGCGATGAGCCGCGCCGACAGCGGCCCCCCGTATCCGGAGAGGTTCTGCAGCAGCCACCACGGCTGGTGCGAGGGCGCGGGCAGCCAGGCCCTGGCCTCGGCGTCGGAGTAGCCGAACTCCTTCAGGACCCGGTGGTAGACGGCCTCGGCGCCCGCGATCACCAGGACCTCGTTGCAGCCGTGCAGGGCGAGTACGTCGATCATCCGCTCCCAGTACGCCCAGTCGGCGTACGGCGCGGTGTACCCGTCGTTGGTGTCGTTCAGGGCGAACCGGTGGGGCAGGGAGGTGGATCTCTCCAGCGGTCTGCTCGGCGCCGGGAGTCTGCGCGGCAGGTCCAACTGGTCGCCGTTCCAGCTGATGTGGGCCCCGCACACGTACTTCAGGTACCAGTGGACGCCGGTGAGCAGCACCGCGGGCGTCGTGCCCGCCACCTCGATCCGCCCGGTCGACCCGGTGACCCGGAAGCGGTCCTCGCGGGGGCGTGCGGGGAGGAGTGCGAGCCGGAACTGCTCCGCGTGGTGCGGCAGGAGCCTGTTGAGCGCCGAGCGCGCGGAATCCGTATCGAGGGCGGGGACCCGCGCCGGCCCCCCGGCGGCGTGGGCCTGGAGCGGCGCTCCGCCGACGGCGGCGCCGAGGCCGAGGGCACCGGCGGTGCCGAGCACGGAACGACGGGACGGATCGGACATGTGTACCCCCTGGGGTGAAGGCTGCGGCGCACGGTATCCGGGAGGCGCCCCGTGCTCAACGGTGCGTCGGAAGATGGCGGGTTCGGCTCGCCGGAAGGGTCTGGTGGGACGATGAGGGCAGCGCGGAGCGCGCTCGCGGGCATGGCGGTGGGAGTGCTGCTGGGAGTGGCGGGGTGCGGCTCGGGGGGTGACGGCACACCGGGCACGGCGAGCGGCAGCCTTGAGCAGCTGGCGGCCAGGGCGAAGTGCACGCCCGACCTCCAGACGGACGCGGCCGAGCTGCGCCAGGCCACCTGTGAGAACGGTGCCCGGCGCTACATCCTCGTAACCTTTACAAACGCCCGTGGCCAGGCCGAATGGCTCGACGAGGCGAACGACTACGGGGGCACGTACCTCGTCGGCGGGCAGTGGGTCGCGGTCGGCGCGGCCGAGGACATCTCGGCGCTGCGCGACCGGCTCGGCGGGACCGTGGTGGACGCCGCGGGGGAGCACGGCGGGGGCCACCACGGTCACCGCGGGGGGTGAGCGGGCCGGCCGTGATCAGGTGCAGCGACGGCCGGAGTTCAGGCACTTCGTGAGGCGCTCCATCAGGCGTTCGTCGAAGACGTTGATGAAGTCGCCGTGGTCGGTGACCGGCTTGTGCAGCTGCTCGGGGAAGGAGTCGACGGCGAAGCCGGGCCCCGGCGGCACGTCGTACACGATGCGCTGCACGAGCTGCGGGATCGCGCGGAAGCCTTGCGGGCAGGCGCCGGTCCGCCGGTCGGCGAACGCGACGTGGGTGCGGTGGTTGGCGCTGTCGGTGTTCCGCCCGTCCCAGCAGCTCTGGAAGGTGAAGGTCCGCACGACCTCGCTGCCCTCGGGGCAGATCGGGTACTTGTCCTTGAGCTGCCGGTTCTCGAAGCCGGTGCAGCTCCAGGACGCGTTGGCCTCGGCGTCGCCGTTGGTGAACGCCTTGGCGTCGCCGGTGATGATCCGCAGGAAGCGCGGCATCGCGACGACCTTGCCCCGCGGGTTCCCGGTGAACTTCAGCGTGACGGCCGACGGTGTCCGGATCTCGCCGACGTTCTGGTCCCTGCCGCCGCCGTCCGCCTGCGCGTCGTCCTCGTCCCGGCCGTTCTGGAGCCGCAGGACGGGCCAGTAGTACGTGGACCTGTCGCCCTGGTTGCGGCAGGTGGTCTCGCCGTTCGCGAGGTCGTCGTCGCCGGAGAAGGCGTCCGTCGCCTGGTTGCCCACGTAGTCGTGCATGTGGTGGGCGCCGTTGCCGACGCCGGGGGCCGCGATGACGTTGTCGGGGTTGAACTTGCCGTTCTCGTTGCGGCCGCAGTCGGTGGTGAAGGTCCCGCGGGAGGCGCCGCGCTGGTTGCGGGGGCGCCGGACGTTGGGCCCGACGGACTCGATGTCGACGAAGTCGGCGGCCACGGGTCCGTTGCCGCTGCCGCCCTGGCCGCCGCCTTGGCCCTGCCCCTCGTCCTGCCCCTGCTCCTGCCCCTGGTCCCGCTCCCGCCCTCGGTCGCCGTCCCCGGCCGGCCGCTCCCGTTCCCGGTCGGCGGCGCGCACGGTGCAGGGGGCCATCCCCGTGAGGTCGTCGGGGCGGGCGCCCGCCCGGTCCACGGCGTCCTCGATCTCGCCGATCGTGCCGCGCCGCTGCTCCTCCAGCGGAGGCAGCACGGACTCCTTGTCCGCCGCCTCGGTGAAGCGCTCGTAGGCCCGGGTGATCTGGCTGTCCAGCTCGGCGAGTCTGCCATCGACCTCACCGCGCGCTTCCCGGGGAACCTCCCGCAGCCGGTTGCCCACGTCGGGGCAGTCGATGGTCGACATCCGCTGCCCGGTACCGGCACCGGCGTCGGCGCTCCGCCCGGGAGGCCGACCGACGCCGTCTTCGGCGTTCGCGTAGACGTTGACGGCGATCAGGCCGCCACCGCCCATGACCAGAGCCGCGGACGCGGCGACCATGCGCCGCGCCAGCTTCGATCGTTTTCGTGAGGTGCGTCCCATGGGGCTACATACGCATCAGCGGCCCGACGCGTTCAGCGGTCCCCGCCACAACTCACCGGCTGCTCAACGCCCTTGGTCCAGAAACGCGATGACGGCGAGCACCCGCCGGTTGTCGTCGTCGGAGACCGGCAGCCCCAGCTTCCCGAAGATGTTCGACGTGTGCTTGGCGATGGCCCGCTCGGTGACCACGAGCTGCGAGGCGATCGCCGCGTTCGACCGCCCCTGCGCCATCAGCTCCAGCACCTCGCGCTCGCGCGGGGTGAGCGCGCCGAGCGGCTGGTCGCTGGAGCGGCGGGACAGGAGCTGCTGGATCACCTGCGGGTCCATCGCGGTACCACCGGCCGCGACCCGGCGAACGGCGTCGATGAACTGGGCGGCGTCGAACACGCGGTCCTTCAGGAGGTAGCCGACGCCGCCGTTGCCGTCGGCCAGCAGCTCGCGCGCGTAGAGCTGCTCCACGTGCTGGGAGAGGACGAGCACCGGGAGGCCCGGCTTCGCCCTGCGGGCGGCGAGCGCGCACTGCAGGCCCTCGTCCGTGTGGGACGGCGGGAGCCGGACGTCGACGACGGCGACGTCCGGCTCCAACTCCGCGAGCGCCCGGGACAGTTCGGGCCCGCTCTCCACGGCCGCGGCGATCTCGAAGTCGAACGCCTCCAGCATCCGCACCAGGCCGTCGCGCAGCAGGAAGAGGTCTTCGGCTAGGACAACTCGCAAGGGATCTCCATGGTCACCATGGTCGGGCCGCCCGCGGGACTGCTGACGGCCAGTACGCCGTCGAATGTACCGAGCCGCCGTTCGATCCCGGCGAGGCCGGAGCCCGCCCCGAGCCGGGCGCCGCCCTTGCCGTCGTCGGTGACCGCGATGCGCAGCATGCCCTCGGCGTGGTGCATGTCGACCCAGACGCGCTCGGCACCCGCGTGCTTGACCGCGTTGGTCAGGGTCTCGCTCACCGCGAAGTAGGCGGCCGACTCCACCGGGGCACCGGCCCGCCCCGTCAGCTCCACCGTGACCTCGACGGGCAGCGGGAGCCGCAGCGCGAGGGCCTTCACGGCGTCGCCGAGGCCGCGCTCGGCGAGGACCGGCGGGTGGATGCCGCGGACCAGGTCACGCAGTTCCGTCAGGGCTTCGCCGGAGTTCTGCCGGGCCTTGGCGATCAGCTCCTTGGCCTTGGCCGGGTCCGTCTCGATCATCGCCTCGACGGTGCCGAGGTCCATGCCCATGGCGACCAGGCGGGCCTGCGCCCCGTCGTGCAGGTCGCGCTCGATGCGGCGCAGCTCGGCCGCGGAGTTGTCCACGGCGTCGTGCCGGGTCTCGGTCAGCCGGTCGACGCGCAGGGCGAGCTGCCGCTCCCGCATGGCCGGGGTGGGCGCGAGGAACACGCGGGAGAGGAGGAAGTGGGCGCGGACGAGGCCGGGGTTGACGAGGACGCCGAGGAGGAAGAAGCCCACGCCGAGCGCGGCCGCCTGGTTGGCCGTGGACTGCGAGGTGACGTGGATGAAGGCGTACCAGTCGCCGCCGGCCGCGGAGTGGATCGGCTTCCACACGCCGAGGGCGAGCACCCAGCCGTAGAGCATGTAGAGCATCAGGGCCGGGGCGAAGACGGCCACGACCGGGCCCGCGGTCATGTTCACGAGCAGCCACTGCAGGTCCCGCCAGGTGGCCGGGTCCTTCAGCAGGCGCGTGCAGCGCTCCACCTGCCCGGTGAGGCCGGGCCGCAGGTCGGCGGGGTACGCGCGGTAGGGGTCCGGGATGGTCACCCCGGACCAGGCGGCGGCCCGTGCCCGCTGCGCGCCGGCGTACGCGCGCACGGCCGCGAGGACGGCCGGGGTGGTGAGGAGGCCGATCCCGAGGAGGATGAACGCGATCGAGAGGACCGCGAACACGAACAGGACGATGGACCCCACCAACGAGACGATCGTCAGCCAGAGCCCCTGGGCTCCCGCGATCACTGCGTCCTTCAGCCTCGTCATGCCGCCGTCCCTCTCGTCGTCCCCGTGCGGCCCGCCGCGTCGCGCGCCGGGCACGGAGACAGTCTCACCCGGCGGACGGGGAAAGGTCATTGGTCCCTCCACCCGGGCGGGGGTGTACCTGACGACACCCCCGGGGCTCGCCCTGCGCTTCGGCAGGTGGGGGGTTCGGCGGCTGGGGCGCGAGGGCGCCGGTTCCTAGCGTGAGTGGGGACTTGACCGACGTTCATTCACGCAGAACTGATGGGGGCGGGGCGCCATGAGGCGGAACTTCGCGGCACGACTCGGGGTGTGGAGCGCACACCACCGCAGGACGGCCGTCATCGGCTGGCTGGTCTTCGTGGTCCTCGCCACGGTCATCGGCGGGGCCTCCGGCATGGTGACCGCCTCCGACGACGAGATGAACGTCGGCGACTCGGGCCGTGCCGAGAAGATCCTGAAGGACGCGGGCATCGACGAGCCCGCCGGCGAACTCGTCATGGTGGGCGCCCGCGATGCCGGCGGCTGGCGCGACACCGCCGCCGACCTGTCGAAGGCGCTGACCGCGACCGGCGAGGTCCGCGACGTCCAGGCGCCGCTGCCCTCGAAGGACGGCGAGGAGGCGCTGCTCCGCTTCGCGGTCAAGGGGCCCTCGGACGAGGCCGGCGACCGCATCCAGCCGGTGCTCGACGCGGTCGACGACGCCCGGGAGAAGGCGCCCGACGGCATCTCCGTCCACCAGTTCGGTGACGCGAGCTCCGAGAAGCAGCTGTCCGACCTGCTCGCCGACGACCTGAAGAAGGCCGAGTTCACCGCCGTACCGCTGGCCCTCGGCATCCTGCTCGTCGCCTTCGGCGCCGTGGTCGCCGCGCTCCTGCCGGTGGGCCTCGCGCTCACGGCGTGCGTGGCGGCGTTCGGACTGCTCTCCCTCGCCAGCCACCAGCTGCACCTCTTCGAGACCACGTACTCCGTGATGTTCCTGATGGGCCTGGCGGTCGGCGTCGACTACTGCCTGTTCTACCTGCGCCGCGAGCGCGACGAGCGGGCCGCGGGGCGCGACGCGGAGACCGCGCTGCGGATCGCCGCCGCCACCAGCGGACGCGCCGTCCTGGTCTCGGGCCTGACGGTGATGGTCGCGATGGCGGGCATGTTCCTCTCCGGGCTGCTGCTCTTCAAGGGCTTCGCCGTCGCCACGATCCTGGTGGTGTGCGTGGCGATGATCGGCTCCGTGACGGTCCTGCCCGCGCTCCTCGCGTGGCTCGGCGACCGGATCGACGCGGGCCGCATCCCGTTCCTCAACCGCCGCTCCCAGAAGGGCGCGCACGCCGGCGGGGCCTTCGCGGGCAAGGCGCTGCGGCCCGTCCTGGCCCGGCCGAAGCTCTTCGCGGCCGGCTCGGCCGTGCTGCTCCTCGCCCTGGCGGCGCCCGCGCTCGGCATGAGGACCGAACAGCTCGGCCTGGAGAAGCAGTTCGGCTCGGACGCCGCGCTCTCCATCGCGTACAAGGAGATCACCGCCGAGTTCCCCGGCGGCCCGGCTCCCGCCCGCGTGGTCGTCGAGGCGGACGACATCACGGCGCCCCGGGTGCGGTCCGCCCTCGACACGGTGACCGAGAAGGCGGGTGACCGCGCCGAACTCACCGTCCACAAGGCGGCCGGCGTCGCCGAGATCGCGGTGCCGCTGCCCGGCGACGGCACGGACGCCGAGGCCAGGAAGGCCCTGGGCGAGCTGCGCGACGACACGGTCCCCGCCGCCTTCGACGGACTGGCGGGGCAGGGCGTGACGGCGTACGTCGGCGGCGACCTGGCCTCGTCCGAGGACTTCAGCGACCAGCTCAGCAGGGGCATCGTGCCTGTCTTCGCCTTCATCGCCGCGGTGACGTTCCTGCTGATGCTCTTCAGCTTCCGGTCCGTGGTGATCGCCGTGACGTCGATCGTCCTCAACCTGCTGTCCGTCGGCGCGGCCTACGGCGTCATGACCGCCGTCTTCCAGCACGGCTGGGGCGCGGAACTGATCGGCTCGGAGAAGGTCGGAGCCATCGAGAACTGGATGCCGCTCTTCGTCCTCGTCGTCCTGTTCGGCCTGTCGATGGACTACCACGTCTTCGTCGTCTCCCGCATCCGCGAGGCCCGCGACCGGGGCATGGACAACCGGGCGGCGATCCGCGAGGGCATCACGCGCACCGCTGGCGCGGTCACGGGCGCGGCCGTGATCATGGTGGCGGTCTTCGCGGTCTTCGGCACGCTGTCCATGCAGGACATGCAGCAGATGGGCGTGGGCCTCGGCGTCGCGGTCCTGCTCGACGCCACGGTGGTCCGCATGATCCTGCTGCCGTCCGTGATGACGCTCCTCGGCGAGCGCAACTGGCGCACCCCGCGCCTGCTCTCCTGGCTGCCGCGGATCTCCCACAGCGAGGAGATCCCGGCCGCGGAGCCCCACCGCCGCCACGCACCGGACGCGTACGCCTCGCGCTGAACCCGGCCGGGGCCGGGGCCGTGACCCGGGCTCCGGCCCCCCCGTACCGCCGCCCCACGAGGCCGTCCCCCGGCGCGCACCGCGCCGGGGACGGCCCTTCGTACGCGCTACAGCCCCAGGACCTTCGCCTCCTTCTCCGGGTCGAGCCCGAGGACCGGCCGGTCGGGCCGCTGCGGCGGGGTGCCGCCGATGGACCGCAGCCACTCCCAGGTGTCCCGCACCGTCTCCTCGACGGGCCGGGCCCTCAGCCCCGCGAGGATCGCCTTCTCGGACGACGTCCGGTGCATCGTGTCGTGCAGTTCGCCGGGCGCCAGCCACACCGGCAGCTCCATCCACGGCTCGATGCCCGCGTCGAGCACCGCCTCCGGCGCCGTCCAGCGCAGCGAGGCGTCGGGCCCCGCCACCGCGACGCACGCCTCCAGGAACTCGCCCATGGTGAACCGCCCCAGGGGACTGATCAGGTTGTACGGGCCGTGCAGCCCGCCCGCGCCCGCGTCGAGGACCCACTCGGCGAGATCCCGTACGTCGATGTACTGGATCTCCGAGTCCCTCGGCCCGGGAGCGAGGACGGGGCCGCCGCGCGCCACCCGGTTCAGCCACCACGGCAGCCGCCCGATGTTCTCGTACGGGCCGAGGATCAGGCCGGCCCTCGCGAGCACCGTCCGCTCGGCACCGAACTCCGCGACCGCGGCCAGCTCACCGCCGCGCTTGTCCTCGGCGTAGGCGGTCGCCTCCGCGTCGGGGTCGCCGTCCACCACGGGGTAGTCCTCGTCGGAGCCCGCCGCGCCCGGGTAGCGGTACACGGAGCCGCTGGACACATAGACGTAGCGCCCGGCCCGGCCCGCGAGCAGCCGGGCCGAGGCCCGCACCACGCGGGGCGCCGACGACCAGGTGTCGACCACCACGTCCCACTCGCCCTCGGCGAGGCCCGCGAGGCCGTCCTCCGCCGTACGGTCGCCGTGGACGACCCGGGCCCCCTCGGGCGCGGGGTGGTGGCCGCGGTGGAAGACGGTCACCTCCCAGCCCCGGGCGAGCGCCGCCTCGGTCACCGCGCGCCCCACGAACTCCGTACCGCCAAGCATCAGAAGTCTCATGGGGCGACTCTGCCCCGCGGGCCCGCGCCGAGGGAACGGGTTCTGCTCGCAGCAGAGCACGGTCCCGGTGGCGCCGCGGGTCAGCGGGGCGCCGGCGGCACGTACTTGTAGCCCACCCGCCGTACCGTCTGGATCGTCCTGCGGTGCTCGGCGCCGAGCTTGCGCCGCAGCCGCGCGACGTGGACGTCCACGGTGCGGCCGTCGCCCACGTGGCCGTACCCCCACACCGTGGTCACCAACTGGTCGCGGGTGTGCACCCGGTGGGGGTGCGCCACGAGGTGGGCGAGGAGCTCGAACTCCAGGTACGTCAGGTCGAGGGGCCGCCCTTCGACCTCGGCGGCCCGCCGCACGGCATCGATGGTGACGGGCCCCGGCGGCACGGCCTCCGGGGCGCCGGGCCCCTGCCCGGCCCGCTCCTGCGTGGCCTGCTCCTGCCCCGCGGGCACGAGGAGCAGGTAGCCGACCATCGGCGGCTGCCCCGGCAGCGTCGGCAGGGCGTGCGGGGGCGCGGGCAGCCAGGTGGCGCCCGGCGGCAGCAGGTCGGGGGCGGGGACGGGGATGCGGACGGGGGCGCCGGGCTCGTCGGGGGCGACGGCCCGCAGCCGGGCCCGGCCGGGGACCGGAGGAGCGCCCGCGGGAGCGGCGGCGGTGGGGGCGGCGGAGAAGGAACGGGAGTTCGCCATGTGAGGTCAGCTCTTTCGCGCGAAGAAGGAGTCGTCGAGAACGAGACGTACGTCGTGCGCGTCAGGCGAAGGCCGTGCGGTGGAGTTCAGTGCAACGGCTTTAGAGGGCCCGCGCGTTCGTCGCGCGGCAACACATCCGGTCGAAGTCGTGGTGCTGCCGGGAGGGCCAGAACGGTTCGAGGTCGTGGTGACCCGTCGCGGTGTCCTGGTGGCTGCCCATGCCGACCATTGAAGCAGATGGCGGGTGCACCGGTGATCCCCTCTCACCCACCGGAACGGTGGACGGACACTCCCTGGCCGAAAAGGGCCCCTCGCGGACTACAGGGTCCCTTTCTCCGCCGACCGCGGGGAACGGCGGGGGCGCCCGCCGGTCCGACCGGCGGGCGCCCCCGTCAACGTATGGGCGAAGAAGCCCCGATCAGACCTGGCCGGCCTTCTCCAGTGCGGTGCAGCAGGTGTCGACGAGCAGGCGCGTCACGACGTACGGGTCGACGTTCGCGTTCGGACGGCGGTCCTCGATGTAGCCCTTCTGCTCCACCTCGACCTGCCACGGGATGCGGACCGAGGCGCCGCGGTCGGAGACGCCGTACTTGTACTCGTCCCAGGGCGCGGTCTCGTGCAGGCCGGTGAGGCGGTCGTCGATGCCCGCGCCGTAGTTCTTGACGTGGTCCAGCGGCTTGGAGCCCTCACCGAGGGACTCGCAGGCGGTGATGATCGGCGCGTAGCCCTCGCGCATCGCCCTGGTGGAGAAGTTGGTGTGCGCGCCCGCGCCGTTCCAGTCGCCCTTCACCGGCTTGGGGTCGAGCGTCGCGGAGACCTTGAAGTCCTCGGCGGTGCGGTAGAGCAGCCAGCGGGCGATCCAGAGCTGGTCGGAGACCTCCAGCGGGGCGAGCGGGCCGACCTGGAACTCCCACTGGCCCGGCATGACCTCGGCGTTGATGCCGGAGATGCCGAGGCCGGCCTTGAGGCAGTTCTCCAGGTGGGCCTCGACGACGTCGCGGCCGAAGATCTCGTCCGCGCCGACGCCGCAGTAGTAGCCGCCCTGCGCGGCGGGGAAGCCGCCCACGGGGAAGCCGAGCGGGCGGTCGCCCTCGAAGAACGTGTACTCCTGCTCGATGCCGAAGACCGGCTCCTGCGCGGCGAAGCGGGCCGCGACCTCGGCCAGCTCGGCGCGGGTGTTGGACTCGTGCGGCGTCATGTCCGTGTTGAGGACCTCGCACAGGACGAGGACGTCCCCCGCGCCGCCGCGGATCGGGTCGGGGCAGGTGAAGACCGGCTTGAGGACGCGGTCCGAGGCGTGGCCCTTGGCCTGGTTCGTGCTGGAGCCGTCGAAGCCCCAGAGCGGCAGCTCGGCGCCCTTCGCCTCGTCCGCCAGGATCTTCGTCTTGGAACGGAGCTTGGCGGTCGGGGCGGTGCCGTCGATCCAGATGTACTCAGCCTTGAAGGTCACGGGGGCCTCATCCTCATAACGCTCGGTACGGCGCAGAACGTGCGGGTGCCGCGGTGCCGTGGTGATGCCCATGAGACTGGCAACCGGCGATTTCCCGACCGTTGCCCTCGTGTGAACCCCGTGTTACCCGGGGCGAGTGTGTCCGGGCTCACGGCACCGCCCGCCCGCGGGACCCGCGCCGCCGCGGGGGTCTCCGGCGCTCAGCGGGACAGCGCGTCCCGCACCGCCTCCTCGCTGCGGGCCACGACCGCCGTGCCGTCGTCCGCCGTGATGATGGGGCGCTGGATGAGCTTCGGGTGCCCGGCCAGCGCGGCGATCCAGCGGTCGCGGGCCGATGCGTCGCGCGGCCAGGCGGCGCGGTCCGCGAGGCCGAGGTCCTTCGCGTCCTGCTCCTGGGTGCGCGTGATGTCCCAGGGTTCGAGCCCGAGGCGGTCGAGGACCGCACGGATCTCGTCCTCCGACGGCACGTCGTCGAGATAGCGGCGCACGGTGTAGTCCGCACCCTCCGCGTCGAGCACGGACAGGGCGCCGCGGCACTTCGAACAGGCGGGGTTGATCCAGATCTCCATGCCGCACACGCTACCCGCGAACCACCCGCCCCAGAGCCCCGGGCACACCCCTGTTCGAATACCCCAAAGCCCGTCTGGCCAGGGATGATTGTCAGTGCTCAGCGGTAGAATCACAGTAGTGTTCGAGGGCGCCGACGGGGGGCCCTGATCGCGACAGGAGGATGCCCGTGCCCGCTGCCGCACTGACGACGAAGTCCGTATCCCAACCCGTCCTCATCGACCTGCCGTACGCACCACCGCAGAAGAGGGCGCTGCCCGCGGGCCGCCCCCGCGAGTGGTACGTCAACCACAACCGCCGCCTCAAGGCCATGCGCCTCGCGATAGCGCTGCTCGACTCGGGCGTCTATCTGCCGAACCAGGCGAAGAACAGCACGATCCGGCGCATGGCGGAGGACGTCGGCATCCACCCGCCGTCCGACATCACCTGCCACATGGTGCGCGCGCTGATGCGGTACAGCCGCTGAACGGGTGGGGTGTACGGGGGCGTTGCCCCCGTACACCCCACGCTCGCCCCTCTGATGGCTCTGTCGCTCACGGGCGGTCCGTATACGGACCGGACCAAGCGTGAACGGCGCGTGAACGGCATGATTCGGACGTTCTCACGGGTGCGGCGGGCGTTTGCCGCGTCCGCCTGGGCCGTGCGACACGCGGTCGGCCATGCTGTGGCCATGACCTCCCGGGAAGCTGTCGGCGAACCGCCGCTCCTGACGACCGTCGAGCTGCCGGACGGTGCCCGCGTCCCCGTGCGCGCGCTGCGCGCCCCCGAACCGGAGCGCTTCCTGCCGTCCGGTTCCGCACCGGCGCCGGGACCGCCGCCGGCCCCCGCGCTGCTCGTCCTGCCCGCCATGGGCACGCCCGCCCGCTTCTACCGCCGCTTCGCGCACGACCTGCACGGCGAGGGCCTGACGGTGCTCACCGCCGACCTGCGCGGCCAGGGCGAGGCGACGCCGCTCGCCACCGACCCGGACGCCCTCGGCCACGGCTACCGCGAGCTGGTCGAGGAGGACCTGCCCGCCGTCCTCGCCGCGATCCGCGCCGAGCTGGGACCCGAGCCGCCCCTGTACCTCCTCGGCCACAGCCTGGGCGGCCAACTCGCCCTGCTGTACGCCGCTTCGGGGCGCGGCCCCCGGGTGGCCGGGGTGGCACTCGTGGCCTCGGGTTCCGTCTACTTCCGCGCGTACGGCCCACTGCGCGGCCCCGCGCTCCTCCTCGGCGAACTGCTCGTCGCCGGGGTGTCGACGGTGCTCGGCCGCTGGCCGGGGTCCCGGCTCGGCTTCGGCGGCGACCAGCCCAAGGGCGTCATGCGCGACTGGGCGCGGCAGGGCCGCACAGGGCGGTACGCCCCCAGGGGCGCCACGCTCGACTACGAAGCGGCCCTCGCCGTCCTCGACGTGCCCGTACTCGCCGTCTCCGTGGAGCACGACACCCTCGCCCCCGCCTCCGCCCTCGACCACCTGCTCGCCAAGACCCCCCGGGTCCGGCTCACCCGGCGGCACTACACCGCACAGGAGGCGGGCGGCCACCTCGACCACTTCGCCTGGACGAGGACGGGCACCCCACTCGCCAAACAGATCGCATCATGGGCAACCAACCAGCACCCCTGACACCCGAGCCCCCAGCCCCACGGGGAACTGCGCGCGCACCCCCCACGCCCCGCAGACAGACGGATCGGCCAGCCCCTCAGGGGCGCGGGGAACTGCGCGCCCAACCCCCACGCCCCGCAGATAGGCGAAACGGCCAGGCCCCCCTCTCAGGGGCGCGGGGAACTGCGCGCCCAACCCCCACAACCCGCAGACAAGCGAAACGGCCAGGCCCCCCTCTCAGGGGCGCGGGGAACTGCGCGACCAACCCCCACGACCCGCAGACAAGCGGATCGGCCAGCCCCCAGGGGCGCAAAACCCCCACGCCCCGCAGAAGCCGAACCGCCAGGCCCCCGGCCAGCCCCCGCCCCGCAGAAGCCGAACCGCCAGGCCCCCGGCCAGCCCCCGCTCATAATGGAGACATGGCCTCCAGGGAGTTCATAAGGACCGTGCCCCACCTGAACGGCATGGTCATATCGGCGACCGGCTACCGCACGACGGGCCAGCGCCCGGCCCTGCACCGCGGCCTGCCGTCCCCGTACCTGACGGTGATCTTCTCCCTGGACGGCCCCATCGCCACCGGCCACACCCCGCAGCAGGCCACCGGCACGGACGCCATCCGCACGGACATCATCGTCGGCGGCCTCCACCAGAGCCCCGCCCACGTGGTCCAGCCCGAGCACGAGGCCGGCATCCAGCTCGCCGTCCACCCCCTCGCGGCCCGCGCGCTCCTCGGCCTGCCCGCGGCCGAGCTCACCGGCGAGCTGGTGGTCGACGGCAGGGACGTGTTCGGCGGGCGCGCCGCCGAGCTCCGGGAGCGGCTCTGCGGCCTCGACCGCTGGGAGGACCGCTTCGACGCCCTCTCCGTCTACCTGCGCCGCAGGGCCGCCGACGACCGGACGGCCGGTTCCGTACGCCCGGAGGTCGCCGAGGCATGGGCCTGGCTCGCGAGGCACCGCGGCGCGGGCACCATCGGCGGCCTCTCCCGCCACGTGGCGCTCAGCGAACGCCGCCTGACCTCGCTGTTCCGCGCCGAGACGGGCCTCACCCCGAAGCAGGCCGCGCGCCTGACGCGGTTCCAGCACGCCAAGACCGCCGTGGTCCGCGCGTCCGCGGCGGGCGCCCCGCAGGACCTGGCCCGGATCGCGGCCGACTGCGGCTACTACGACCACTCCCACCTCGTACGGGACTTCCGGCAGTACACGGGAGCCAGCCCCACCCGCTGGCTGGCCGAAGAGTGCCGGAATATCCAAGCCGGGGCACACCGCCCGGACGGAGAGTAGGAGGCATGGACACCACACGGGACACCACGCAGACCACCCCGCCCGCCACGGCACAAGGCACGGAACAAACCCCCGCACACGGCACCACCCCCGCCCCCACCATCTGGCCCGCCCTCCAGGCGGAGAACGCCCCCGCCCTGATCGACTTCCTCGTCGGCACCGTCGGCTTCCTGCGCACCGCCGTGTACGAGGACGGCGGCCGCGTGGCCCACGCCCAGCTCGACTGGCCGGAGGGCGGCGGCGTCATGCTCGGCTCGTACGACCCGGACGCGGCCGGCGGCACCTGCGGCACGCCGGGTACCGCGGGCGCCTACGTCGTCACCGACCGGGTGGACGCCCTGTACGCCCGCCTGACCGGGGCCGGAGTGAAGATCACCGCGGAGATCGAGGACAAGCCGTACGGCAGTCGCGAGTTCGGCATCGCCGATCCCGAGGGCAACCGCTGGTCCTTCGGCACCTACCGCGGGGAGCCGAGGCCCGCCGGGACCCCCTGAGCCCGCGTGATAACTTGCGCAAGCCAGTCAAACCCACACCTGGGCCAGGGAATCCGGTGCGAATCCGGAACTGACGCGCAGCGGTGAGGGGGACGGGCGGGGCACACGGCCACTGGGCGTCCACGGACACCCGGGAAGGCGCTCCGCCCGGCCGATCCCGAGTCCGAAGACCTGCTGGCGCCTCTGCCCGCACACCGGGCGGCAGAGGTCGTGACGCAGACCAGGCTCCGCGTATGAGCCGTGAGACCCAAGGGATCACGTGTCCTCGAAAGCCCGCATACGTACCTTCGCCCTGTCCTGCGCGGGAGTGCTCGCGCTGACCGCGTGCGGCGGCCCCGCCGGGGAGGGGACGGCGGGGGCGGCGAAGCCCGGCTACCCCGTGACCGTCACCTCCTGCGGTGCGAAGACCGAGGTCGAGGCCCCGCCGAGGCGGGCCGTCTCGCTGGACCAGGGCTCCACGGAGATCCTGCTCTCCCTCGGCCTCGCCGACCGCATGGCGGGCACGGGCACCTGGACCGACCCGGTCCTGGAGAACGTGGCGAAGGACAACGCCACGGTGGAGCGGCTCGCCGACCGCTACCCCGCCCTGGAGAAGGTCCTCTCCAAGGAGCCCGACTTCGTCAGCGCCTCCTTCCTCTACACCGTCGGCAAGGGCGGCGTCGCCGACCGCGCCAAGTTCACCGAACTCGGCGTCCCCGTCTACGTCTCGCCCAGCGACTGCGCGGGCAAGGACAACGCGGGCGGCGGCGACGGCAAGCGCGTCAAGACGCTCACCATGGACACCGTCTACGGCGAGGTGCGCGACCTGGCGAAGGTGTTCGGGGTCGAGGAGCGCGGCGAGAAGCTGATCGCCGGCCTGAAGGCGCGTGTCACCAGGGCCACCGAGGACATCGACGCCTCCGGCACCTCGCTCCTCTACTGGTTCGCCAACTCCGACGCCCCCTACATGGCGGGCTGCTGCGGGGCCCCCGGCATCATCACGCGCGAGCTGGGCGCCGAGAACGTCTTCGACGACACCCACGAGGAGTGGCCCCAGATCAACTGGGAGACCGTCGCCGACCGCGACCCCGACGTCCTCGTCATCGGCGACCTCACCCGCAAGTCGCAGTCCGCCGAGAGCGCCGCCGCGAAGATCAAGTTCCTGGAGACCAACCCGGCGACCAAGAACCTGACCGCCGTCAAGAAGAAGCGGTACGTGCTGCTGAGCGGCCAGGCGATGAACCCCACGATCCGTACGGTCGACGGCATCGAGCAGGTGGCCGCGGGGCTGCGGAAGTTCGGGCTCGTCAAGTGAGGTCCGCCGCTCCCGTGACACGGGACGCGTCACGCCGGGGCCCGCTGCCGCGGGGTCCGCTGGCGCGGAGTCCGCTGCGCCGGACTCTGCTCTGGTCGGCCGGGGCCGCCGCGCTCGTGCTCTCCGTGGCGGTGGCCGTCACCATCGGCCCCGCCGACATCTCCGTACCCGACGTCTGGTCGGCGGTGGCCGCACACCTCGGCTGGGGAGAGGCACGGCTGACCCCCATCAGGGACGGCATCGTCTGGAACCTGCGGATGCCGCGCACCCTGCTCGCCGCGGTCTGCGGCGCGGGCCTCGCGGTCTGCGGCGCGGTCATGCAGTCCCTGCTCCGCAACCCGCTCGCCGACCCCTTCGTGCTCGGGGTCTCCTCGGGCGCGTCCACGGGCGCGGTGGCGGTCGTGGTCCTCGGCGTCGGCGGGGGAGCGCTGTCGGTCTCGGCGGGCGCCTTCGCGGGGGCGCTCTGCTCCTTCGCCCTCGTCCTGCTCCTGAGCCACACCCTCGGCGGCTCGACGGACCGGGTCGTGCTCTCCGGCGTGGCCGCCATGCAGCTCTTCTCCGCGCTCACGTCGTTCGTCATCCTCACCGCGGGGGACGCCGAGACCACCCGCGGCGTGCTGTTCTGGCTCCTCGGCTCGCTCAGCGGGGCGGGCTGGACGGACGTGTGGATGTGCGGCGCGGTGCTCGCGCTCGCCCTGCTGATCTGCCTGGGCCACGCCCGCACGCTCGACGCCTTCGCGTTCGGCCAGGACGCGGCGGCGACACTGGGCGTACGGGTGGCCCGTACGCGCCTCGTCCTGCTCTGCGTCACGGCGCTGCTGACGGCGGCCCTCGTCAGCTCGGCCGGCGCCATCGGCTTCGTCGGCCTGGTCCTGCCGCACGCGGCCCGCGCGATCGTCGGCTCCGGCCACGCCCGCCTCCTCCCGGTCACGGCGCTGGCGGGGGCGGTGTTCCTGGTCTGGGTGGACACGCTGGCCCGCACGGCGCTCGACCCCCAGGAGGTGCCGGTGGGCGTGGTGACGTCACTCATCGGGGTACCGGCGTTCGTGGCGGTGCTCCACCGGACCCGGAGGGTGTCATGACGGTGACGGCCGCCGCCGGGGGAGACGGCCTGCGCGCCGAACGCGTGGCCCGCGAGGCCGGGGGCCGCCTGGTGGTCGACGGCGTCAGCCTGGCCCCGCCGCCCGGCGCCACCGTGGGCCTCCTCGGCCCCAACGGCTCGGGCAAGTCCACGCTGCTGCGCATCCTCGCCGGGGTCCTCGCCCCGGCCTCGGGAGTGGTCACCCTGGACGGCCACCCCCTGCGGGACACCCCGCGCCGCACGGTGGCGCAACGCATCGCGGTGGTGGAGCAGCACGCCACCACCCAGGTCGAGCTGACCGTACGGGACGTCGTACGCCTGGGCCGCATCCCGCACCGCCGCGCGTGGTCGGCCCCGTCGCCGCGGGACGAGGAAGCGGTGGCGCAGGCCCTGCGGCGCACCGGCCTGACCTCCCGTGCGGCCCAGTCCTGGCACACCCTCTCCGGCGGCGAACGCCAGCGCGTCCAGATCGCCCGCGCCCTGGCCCAGGAGCCCCGCGAACTCCTCCTGGACGAGCCGACGAACCACCTGGACATCCAGCACCAGCTCGACCTGCTCACCCTGGTCGCCGAACTCCCCGTCACCAGCGTGATCGCCCTGCACGACCTCAACCTGGCGGCGATGTTCTGCGACCACCTGCTGATCCTGAAGGACGGCACGGCACACGCGGCGGGCCCGCCGGCGGAGGTCATCACGGAGAAACTGATCGAGGAGGTCTACGGGGTCCGCGCGGTGGTGACCCGGCAACCGGCCGGCGGCCCCTCGGTCCGCTTCCTGCGGGGCTGAACCGGAGCAGGCCACGGAACACGAGTGGCCCCGCGGAGACGGCCCCCGGAGCCGCCCGCCACCGGAAGCGGCACGAGCGCCTGCCCCCAGCAGGACGTGCTGGGGGCAGACGCTCGAAGAAGTCCTCGGCCCACTGCCCGCCGAGTGAGGGCTTCCCTCTTAGAGGTCGAAGTACAGCTCGAACTCGTGCGGGTGCGGCCGCAGCTGGATCGGGGCGATCTCGTTCGTGCGCTTGTAGTCGATCCACGTCTCGATCAGGTCGGACGTGAAGACGCCGCCCGCCTGGAGGTACTCGTTGTCCGCCTCCAGGGCGTCGAGGACCGCCGGGAGGGACGTCGGGACCTGCGGGACGCTCGCGTGCTCCTCGGGAGCCAGCTCGTAGAGGTCCTTGTCGATCGGCTCCGCCGGCTCGATCTTGTTCTTCACGCCGTCCAGGCCCGCGAGGAGCAGGGCCGAGAACGCCAGGTACGGGTTCGAGGACGGGTCGGGCGCGCGGAACTCGACGCGCTTGGCCTTCGGGTTCGAGCCCGTGATCGGGATGCGCATGGCCGCGGAGCGGTTGCGCTGCGAGTAGACCAGGTTGACCGGGGCCTCGAAGCCGGGGACCAGGCGGTGGTAGGAGTTCACCGTCGGGTTGGTGAAGGCGAGCAGCGACGGGGCGTGCTTCAGGATGCCGCCGATGTAGTAGCGCGCGGTGTCCGAGAGGCCCGCGTAGCCCTGCTCGTCGTAGAAGAGCGGGTCGCCGCCGGACCACAGGGACTGGTGGACGTGCATGCCCGAGCCGTTGTCGCCGAAGATCGGCTTCGGCATGAACGTCGCGGTCTTGTTGTTCTGCCAGGCGACGTTCTTCACGATGTACTTGAAGAGCATCAGGTCGTCGGCCGCGGCGAGCAGCGTGTTGAACTTGTAGTTGATCTCCGCCTGGCCCGCCGTGCCCACCTCGTGGTGCTGGCGCTCGACCTGGAGGCCCTGCCGGTCCAGCTCCAGCGAGATCTCGGCGCGCAGGTCGGCGAAGTGGTCGACCGGCGGGGCCGGGAAGTAGCCGCCCTTGTAGCGGACCTTGTAACCGCGGTTGTTCTCGACGGCACCGGTGTTCCAGGCGCCCGCCTCGGAGTCGATCTCGTACAGGGAGCGGTTGGCGGAGGTCTCGAAGCGGACCGAGTCGAAGACGTAGAACTCGGCCTCGGGACCGAAGTACGCGGTGTCCGCGATGCCGGTGGAGGCCAGGTACGCCTCGGCCTTCTTGGCCACGTTCCGTGGGTCACGGCTGTACTGCTCACCGGTGATCGGGTCGTGGATGAAGAAGTTGATGTTCACGGTCTTGTCGCGGCGGAACGGGTCGAGGCGAGCCGTCGACAGGTCGGCGCGCAGCGCCATGTCGGACTCGTGGATGGCCTGGAAGCCGCGGATCGACGAACCGTCGAACGCCAGCTCCTCGTCCGGGTCGAACGCCGCCGCCGGGATCGTGAAGTGCTGCATGACACCGGGCAGGTCGCAGAACCGGACGTCGATGAACTTGACGTCCTCGTCCGCGATGTACTTCTTCGCGTCGTCGGCGTTCTGGAACAACATCCAACTCCTCCTACTCCCGCCCGGGGCGGGACGGGGTTGCAGCTCACTGTGCGGCCGGTGCGGTGGCACACGCTGGGACCCGACCATAAGGACGGAGGATTTCTCAAGCGTGACCCATTTGTTTCGCCGAAGTTAACCGGCCCGGGGGCACCGGCCCGCGGGGGTCTCTCCTCCCGCCTACCCCGCCCGGCCCCGTTCGCACGTGCGCGCAGTACCGTGGACGGGTGGACAACAGGCAAGTAATCGGATCGTGGCTGTCCGGCCCGCGCGCCGCCGCGGAGGACGCCGGCGTCGACTTCGGGTACCGGGGACAGCAGCTCGGGCTGCCGGAGGAGGGGCCGGGCTCGATCGCGCGGCCCGGCCGCCGCATCGGCGCCATCGCCGTGGACTGGGGCCTGTGCATGGTGATCGCATACGGTCTGTTCGCCCGCGGTGACCAGCAGGCCATGGGCAACTGGGCGCTCGGCATCTTCTTCGTCATGAGCGTCCTCACCGTCGGCACGGTCGGCTGCACGCCGGGCAAGGCCCTCTTCCGGCTGCGCGTGGTCGCCGAGGGCGGCGGGCGGCTGGGCGTCGGCCGGGTCCTGGCCCGCAGCGTCCTGCTCTGCGTCGCCGTCCCCGCCCTCATCTGGGACCGCGACGGCCGCGGCCTGCACGACCGCCTGGCCCGCGCCGTGCAGATCCGGATCTGAGGACCGGTACGACGACGGCCGCCCCAGCACGGCGAAGGCCCCGGAACCTGCTCGGTTCCGGGGCCTTCGCCGTACTGACGCTTGTGGGAGACGCGGGATCACTTCATCTTCGGGCCGCCGCGGGGCATCCGCATGCCTTTCGGCATCGGGCCCTTCGGGAGCGGCATGTTCGACATCAGGTCGCCCATGGCGCGCAGCCGGTCGTTGGTGGCCGTCACCTGCGGGCCGGTGAGCACGCGCGGCAGCTTCAGGAGCGTCGTGCGGAGCTTCTTGAGGGAGACCGTGCCCTCGGTGGTGCCGACGATGACGTCGTGCACCGGCACGTCCGCCACGATGCGGGCCATCTTCTTCTTCTCGGAGGCCAGCAGGCCCTTCACCCGGTTCGGGTTGCCCTCGGCCACCAGGACGATGCCGGCCTTGCCGACGGTGCGGTGCACCACGTCCTGGCTGCGGTTCATCGCGACCGCGGGGGTCGTCGTCCAGCCGCGGCCGATCTTGTCGAGCACCGCGGCCGCCGCGCCGGGCTGGCCCTCCATCTGCCCGAAGGCGGCACGCTCGGCCCTGCGTCCGAAGACGATCGCCATCGCGAGGAAGGCGAGCAGGAAGCCGAGAATGCCCAGGTAGACCGGGTGACCGATCAAGAAGCCGATCGCGAGGAAGACACCAAAGGTGACGATTCCCACAGCCGCGATGATCAGACCGATTTTCGAGTCGGCCCGACGGGTCATCTTGTAGGTCAGAGCGATCTGCTTGAGTCGCCCTGGCTCCGCGGCCGCATCCGCCGCGGTGGATTCCTTCCTCGCCATGCTCTTGAGTCTACGTGCCCCCGGAAGCGACTACGACGTGCGGGTTGCCACGGTCTCCTCGAACACGCGCAGCGCCTCGACCCGGTCCTTGGCGCGGCGACGGTCCTCAAGCACGGAAGTCCAGGCGTTGCGGCGTGCCGTGCGCTGGCCGCCGCTCATGAGGAGCGACTCGACGGCGCGCAGGGCGACGGAGACGGACGGGATGGCGGTGGCGCGTACGGGCGCGGCCTGCATGGTGGGGCCCTCCTGGGAAGCGACTCGGGTGAGGAGCAGCTGTGGGTAAGGATGTACGTGCGGTGATACCAGGGTCACTGTTTGGTGTTACCAGGGCGTGACCGACCGGTCAAACGCCGATGAAACCTTGATGCGCCGCCCAAAAACGACGACGCGGTCCATACGCGTCCGCGACCTGCGGAATCGTACGAACCGCGTCGTTGCGGCTTCTACCAGTCAGTAGCTGCTTGTGCGGCGTTTCACACGGGGCCCACGCGTCCGGCACGTGCCGGTGTCACCAGCCCCGGCGGCGCGCCGCCGGGCGGAGAGCACCCGTGTCAGACCGCCGCGACCGCGCCGCGCTGCTCCATCGCCATCTGGTAGAGCCGCCCGGCCCGGTACGAGGAGCGGACCAGCGGGCCCGACATGACGCCCGAGAAGCCGATCTCCTCGGCCTCCTCCTTCAGCTCCACGAACTCCTGCGGCTTGGCCCAGCGCTCCACGGGGTGGTGGCGCACCGACGGGCGCAGGTACTGCGTGATGGTGATGAGCTCGCAGCCCGCCTCGTGCAGCCGGTGCAGCGCTTCGCTGATCTCCTCGCGCTCCTCGCCCATGCCGAGGATGAGGTTCGACTTGGTGACCAGGCCGGCCTCGCGCGCCCGCGTGATGACTTCGAGCGAGCGCTCGAAGCGGAAGCCGGGGCGGATGCGCTTGAAGATGCGGGGCACCGTCTCCACGTTGTGCGCGAGCACCTCGGGGCGCGAGGAGAAGACCTCGGCCAGCTGCTCGGGCACGGCGTTGAAGTCGGGGATGAGCAGCTCGACCTTGGTCTGGCCGGCCTCGCGCTCCGCCGTCATGGCGTGGATCTGGCGCACGGTCTCCGCGTACAGCCAGGCGCCGCCGTCCTCCAGGTCGTCGCGGGCGACGCCGGTGATCGTGGCGTAGTTCAGGTCCATCGTGACGACGGACTCGCCGACGCGGCGCGGCTCGTCGCGGTCGAGGGCCTGCGGCTTGCCGGTGTCGATCTGGCAGAAGTCGCAGCGCCGGGTGCACTGGTCACCGCCGATGAGGAACGTGGCCTCGCGGTCTTCCCAGCACTCGTAGATGTTCGGACAGCCCGCCTCCTGGCAGACCGTGTGCAGGCCCTCGCTCTTCACGAGCTTCTGCAGGGCGTTGTACTCGGGGCCCATTTTCGCCCGGGTCTTGATCCACTCGGGCTTGCGCTCGATGGGGGTCTGGCTGTTCCGGACCTCCAGGCGCAGCATCTTGCGTCCGTCGGGTGCGACTGCGGACACATCGGCTCCCTGTAGCTTCGATTCTTCGGCGCACCCCAGGGTACGCCCGTGATGTCGTTGGGCTTACTTCTGGCCAACCTCTGGCCAAGGGGGTCCATTCCCCCGGGTCCCCGTGCTGCTACGCGGAGGCCTTCTCGGGCGTCCGCGCCGCCTCGGGCCCCGCCTTCTTCTCGATCAGCCGCGGCTTGAGCTCCGCGTTCTCCAGTACGTCGCGCAGATGCCGCTCGGCCACGGGCAGCACGTCGGCGATGGTGACGTCGCGGCCGAGCTCGTTCGCGAGCGATGTGACGCCCGCGTCGCGGATGCCGCACGGGATGATCCGGTCGAACCAGGTGTTGTCCGGGTTCACGTTGAAGGAGAAGCCGTGCATCGTGACGCCCTTGGCGACGCGGATGCCGATGGCGGCGATCTTGCGGTCCTCGCGGCGCTGGCCCGCGTTGGACGGCGCGTACTCCGGGCCGTTGAACCGGGCGTCGAACTCCTCGTCCGTCAGTCGCGGGTCGAAGTCGAGGGAGAGGCCGCCGAGCGCGGGGCGCCGCTCCACCGGATCGCCGAGGACCCAGACGCCGCTGCGTCCCTCGACGCGGCTGGTCTCCAGGCCGAACTCCGCACACGTACGGATAAGAGCCTCCTCCAGGCGCCGTACGTGTGCTACGACGTCGACGGGGCGCGGCAGCTTCTGGATCGGGTAGCCGACGAGCTGGCCGGGGCCGTGCCAGGTGATCTTGCCGCCGCGGTCCACGTCGATGACGGGGGTGCCGTCCAGGGGACGCTCGCTGTCCTCGGTGCGGCGGCCCGCGGTGTAGACCGGCGGGTGCTCGACGAGCAGACAGGTGTCGGGGACCTCGTCGGCGAAGCGGGCGGCGTGTACGCGGCGCTGCTCGTCCCAGGCCTCCTGGTACTCCACGGCGTCGGGGCCGAAGCCCATGCGGACGAACCGAAACTCACTCACGGCAGGTGCCTCCCTGAACATTCACCGTGCACATATCGCGCCCCTGCCACTGTACGGGCCCCCTCGTCCGACAACTCCGGCCCGGGTTCCTCACACGATCGGATGAATGAGGTGCGAAGGTGCCGAAAGGGGCGGTGAGGGTCGTTACATTCGCGCCGTTCACGGAGCCGTAAGGGCTGCTCAAGGCAGGCCCGGAAGGCAGGAGACCGCACAGCCGATGACGGAACGACCTCCGCAGCGCACCCCAAACCGCCAGCTCTCGGCCCTGATCGCGGAAGCCGGGTTCTCCAATGCGGGCCTCGCGCGCCGCGTCGATCAGCTCGGCCTCGAACACGGCCTCGATCTGCGGTACGACAAGACGTCGGTGACCCGGTGGCTGCGCGGGCAGCAGCCCCGAGGCACCGCGCCCGCTCTGATCGCCGAGGTCTTCACGCGGCGCCTCGGGCGCCGGCTCACCGCGCAGGACCTCGGTCTCGACGCCTGCGCCCCGGTCTACGCGGGCCTGGAGTTCGCCGCCACCCCCGAGGAGGCCGTGGACATCGTCAGCGCTCTCTGGCGCAAGGACTCCGGGAGCCACGCGGAGCTTCGGAAGATCGCCTTCACCGCGGCCGGGCTCGTCGTGCCGAGCCGCGACTGGCTGATCGGCAGGGCCGACGAGCGGGTGGCGCGCGGCGAACCCACCCCCTCGCACGCGCGCGTGCCCCCGCAGGGGCGCTCCGTCGTGCCCCGCCAGCGCAGGGATTCCGACCGCGGGCCGGGACAGCGCGTGACCAGCGGTGACATCGCGGCCCTGCACTCCGTCGGCGAACTCTTCCGCTCGCTCGACGACGCGTACGGCGGCGGTCACGCCCGGCAGGCCCTCGTCCGCTACCTGGAGCACGAGGCCGAGCCGATGCTGCGCGGCACCTACGGCGAGCAGGCCGGGCGGCGGCTCTTCGCGGCGGCCGCCGATCTGACCCGCCTCGCGGGCTGGACCTCGTACGACATCGCGGCGCACGGTCTGGCCCAGCGGTACTACGTCCAGGCGCTGCGGCTCGCGCAGGCGGCGGGCGACCGGGCCTACGGCTCCTACGTCCTGGTCACCATGAGCCGCCAGGCCGTCTACCTCGGGCACGGCAGGGAGGCCGTGCAGCTGGCCCGCGTCGCCCAGCAGGGCGTCGGCTCGTCCGCGCCGCCCGTCGTGATGGCCCTGCTGTACGCCGCGGAGGCGCGCGGCCACGGGGTGCTCGGCGAGGTGCGGGCCTGCACGAACTCGCTGACGCGGGCCGAGCGGTCCCTGGAGGCGGCCAGGCCGGGCGACGAGGTGCCGCACTGGGCCCGCTTCTTCGACGAGGCCCAGCTCGCGGACGACCTCGGGCACAGCTACCGCGACCTCCAGCAGTACCGCTCCGCCGCCCAGCACGCCGAGCGGTCCCTGCAACTGCGCGCCCCCGCCCTCGCGCGCAGCCGCCTGTTCTGCCGGGTGGTGCTCGCCACCGCGCGGCTCGGCCTCGGCGACCTGGAACAGGCCTGCCAGCTGGGCGCGGAGGCCGCGCAGGAGGCCGGGGAGATGCGGTCCACCCGGGCGCACGAGTACGTACGCGACTTCGAGCGCCGCCTTGAGCCGTACCGGGACGCGACGCCCGTACGGGGCTACCGCGACAAGGTCACGGCCGTCTTCGGATAGATTCCGCGGAATGCGCGGAATGCGCCGCCCGCCCCGACCGTGGAGGCCCGGTCGCGGGCGGAAGCCCCCGCCGTGGGGGCGCGGGGGCTTCCTGGAGGGTGGCCGAGGGGGACGGCGGGGGTCAGGCGGCGGAGGGCAACTCCCGGGTGTCGCCGTCCGCCGGGGTGATGCCGAAGTCCCTGAGGGCCGCGTGGCCCGCGCGGCGCCCCGAGTGCAGCGCGCCCTGGACCGTGCTGGTGTCCCGGTGGTCCCCGCAGACGTAGAGCCCGCCGAGCAGCCGCACCGGGCGGCGCGGGTCGTGCGGGGGCGGCATCGCGGGCACCGCCTCGCGGGTGTGGTGGCGGGCGAGGAGCTCCCAGCGGTGGGTCGGGGTGCCGTAGAGCGCGGCGAGGTGGGTGCGCACGGCCCGCGCGTCCGGCGGCGGTCCGAGCACCGTGGAGGAGACCAGGACCCGGCCCGCGGGCGCGCGGGACGGGTCGACCTGGCTGACGACCGCCGTGTGGGCGACCGGGCCCGCGCGGTCGGCGTCGAGGAGCAGCCCCGCACCCTCCATCGGCGGCTCGGGCGCGGTGTGGTGGAACACCGTCACCTCGTGGAAGGGCGGCACCCGCAGTCCGGGGAGCAGCTCCGCGGCGGCGCGGGCGTCGGTGGCGAGCAGCACGGCCCGGCAGTCGATCACGCCGTGCGCCGCGGTGGTGACGGAGGTCGTGGAGACCGAGGTGACCCGGACGCCGGTGTGCACCGTGCCGGGCGGCAGCGCCGCGGCGAGCAGTTCGGGCAGTGCCTCGGCGCCGCCCTCGGGGAGACAGAGCCGGCCGCGCGCGTAGGCGTGCAGGGCGAGGTCCGCGCACCGGCTGGAGGTGGTGAGGCCGGGGTCGCAGAGCAGCGCCGAGAGCAGCGGGCGCAGGAATACGTCGATGGTGCGCGAGGGCAGTCCGCGGGCGGCGAGGGCCCTGCGGGCGGGGAGTTCGGGGCGGCCGAGGAGCCGCTCCACGGGGGTCGCCCCGATGCGGGCGAGCGCGGCGCCGAGCCGGGCCTGGTCGAGGGGGCCGCCGAGGGGCGCCGGGCGCGGGAACGGCCTCGGCGCGGACTTCACGGCACGCGGCACGCGGGGGGCGCGCGCGAGGGCGCGCGCCGCGGTGAGTGCGCCTCTCGCGCTCCGTGCGGGCACGGGCTCCGCCGCCCGGTGGTGCCGGCCGTCGCTGTGCACCAGGATGCCGGGGGCGAACGGGCGCAGCACGAGCGAGTCGAGTCCCGGCGTGCGGCGCAGCTCCGGATAGGAGGTGGTGAGCAACTGCCCGATCCTGTCGAGCCGGAAGCCGTCGACCTTCTCGGTCGCCATCCTGCCGCCGACGCAAGGGGCGGCCTCCAGGACCACGGTCGCTACTCCGGCGCCGGTCAGCCGGTGCGCGGCCGAGAGCCCCGCGGCCCCGGCCCCCACGATGACGACGTCCGCATGGTGCGCAGGCTCTAGCACGTGCCCCTCCCAGAGGTCGCGCGGGCTGGTGGGGATCTGATGCCCCCCACAGGGCTCTCGAACACAGGGGTTCGGATCAAGCGTAGGAGCGCCCCCACGGCGGTGCAGTCGCGCACGGACCGGGCACGGTCGCACGCGGGTCGCACGCCCCGGCGGGCCGCCCGCCGCCGTCCGCTCCGGCTCCGCCCCGGCTCCGGCCAGGCCCGGCCCCTCAGCCCCGGCGCGGCTGTGCCAGCGCCGCCCGCAGCGTCTCCTCGATGCCCGGATACGTGAACGCGAAGCCCGAGTCCAGGAGGCGGGCCGGCCGGACGCGCTGGCTGCCCAGCACGTCGCCCGCCATCTCGCCCAGCGCCACGCGCAGCGCGGGGGCGGGCGCGGGGAAGAGCGTGGGGCGGCGCAGCACCCGGCCCATCGCGGCCGTGATCTCGCCATTGGTGAGCGGTTCGGGGGCGGTGAGATTGACCGGGCCCGACAGGGTCTCGGTGGCGAGGAGATGCCGCAGGGCGGCCACCTCGTCGTGCAGGGAGATGTAGCTCCAGTACTGCCTGCCGTCGCCGAGGCGCCCGCCGAGGCCCGCCTTGAAGAGCGGGAAGAGGCGCGCCCAGGCGCCGCCCTGACGGGCCACCACGAGGCCGTTGCGGGCGATGACCGTACGGATGCCCGCCTCCTGCGCGGCGGCGGTGGCCTCCTCCCACTCCACGCAGAGCGCTGGCAGGAAGCCCGTGCCGGCGGGGGCGGTCTCGTCCACCGCCCGCGCGCCGGTGTCCCCGTAGTAGCCGATCGCCCCCGCGTTGAGGAACACCCGGGGTGGTTCGTCGAGCGAGGCCGCCGCCGCGGCGAGCGCGGAGGTGCCGAGGACCCTGCTGTCGCGCAGCTCCCGCTTGTAGGCGGCCGTCCAGCGGTGGTCGCCGATCCCGGCGCCCGCGAGGTTGACGACCGCCGTGCAGCCGGCGAGCCCCGCCGTGTCGACACGGCCGCTCGCGGGGTCCCAGCGCACCTCACCGGGGCCGCGGGGCGCCCTGCGCACCAGGCGGACCACGTCGTGCCCGTCCGCGGTGAGGGAGCGGGTGAGCGCCGTGCCGATGAGCCCGGACGCGCCGGCGACGGCGACGCGGGACCGTGTGGTTTCCATGCCCCCATCCTGTCCGAAAAGACCGGAAGGAACCCGGCGAGGAGGGTGCGGGCGGCACAGACGACTTCGGAGGGTGCGGACGGCACGTCCGGGGAACGGGGAGGGCGCGGACGGTATGCCCGGGGGACAGGGAGGGTGCGGGCGGCACAGACGACCTCGGAGAGTGCGGACGGCACGCCCTGAGAACAGGGAGGGTGCGGACCGCGCGGAGAGGCACGGAGGTTGCGACGGCACGTCCTGGGAAGAGGGAGGGCGCAGAGGGGCGCGGAGGGTGTGGAGGCCGGGCTCCGGGTGGGGCGCGGTGGGGCCGCCGTACAGTGGCGCCATGCCGGAGTTGCACATACGCACCGCCCTGCTCGAAGACGACGCCGCCCTCGCCCGCCTCGACCGCGCCGCATGGTCCCCGCTGCACGCGGTCCTGCCGCGCCCCCAACCGCCCTACGACCCCTTCTTCAGCGACCGCTTCGGCCCCCACGACCACCTCGTGGCCGAACTCGACGGGCGGCTCGTCGGCTACGTGAAGATCGGCCTGCCCACCCCGCTCTTCTCCAACGCGCACGTCCGCCAGATCCAGGGTTTCCTCGTCGCCGAGGAGGCGCGCGGCCGCGGCGTCGGCCGGCGCATGATGCGCGCCGCCCTGGACGAGGCGCGCAGACAGGGCGCCCGGCGCGTCACCCTGCGGGTCCTCGGGCACAACACTCCGGCCCGCAAGCTCTACGAGGCCGAGGGCTTCGTGATCGAGGGAGTACTGCCCGGCGAGTTCCTGCTCGACGGCGAGTACGTCGACGACGTGCTCATGGGCCGCTCCCTCTGACCGCCCCCGCCCCCGCGTCCGCCCGGCGCCGGCCGCGGGGCGGGGCACCCTACGGACCGGCCCGGCGTGCGGTGTCCCGGCGCGCGTAGGAGCGTGTAGGGATGATCAGGGCTGCGGCGAGACGGCGCGACGCCGACCAGCGCGACTGGCTGCTGCGCGGCACACCGCCCCCGCCCTGGGTGCGGTGGCCGCCGCCGCTGCTCCTCGCCGCGGTCGTCCTCGTCCAGACGCTCACGCCGAAGACGCTGGACCTGAGCTTCCTGGTCGCCGCCGTCACACCGCTCGCCGCCCTCTCCTACGGGCCCACCGCCACCGCCCTGCTCGGCGGCCTCGTCCTGCTGCTGCTCACCCTGCCCGGCCTCGGCATCGGCCACCCCGGCAACAGCGACCAGCTGACGATCACCTTCATCGTCCTGCTCAGCGTGCTCTTCGCCTGGGTCCGCGGGCGCCGCGAACGGCAGCTCGTCACGGTCAGCACGGTCGCAGAGGCGGCCCAGCTCGCGGTGCTCCCGCCGCTGCCCGACCGCGTCGGCCGGGTGCGGTGCGCGGGCCTGTACCAGGCGGCGCAGCGCGAGTCCCTGGTCGGCGGCGACTTCTTCGACGTACGCACCTCGGCGCACGGCGTACGCGCCCTGGTCGGCGACGTGCAGGGCCACGGGCTCGCCGCCGTCGGCACGGTCGCCTCGCTGCTCGGCGCCTTCCGCGAGGCGGTCATCGACCAGGCCGACCTGGAGGGCGTCGCGGCGCGCCTCGACCGCAGGCTCATCGTCGACTCGGCGGACGAGGAGAACACCGAGCTGTTCGCCACGGCGGTGTTCCTGGAGTTCCCCGACGGCTCCGACGTCGTGCACGTCGTCTCGTGCGGCCACCCGGCCCCGCTGCTCCTGCGCGGGCCCGAGGTCACCGAGCTGGCGGTGGTGTCGGGCCCGCCGCTCGGCCTCGGCATCGCGGGGACCGACCCGCCCCAGCGGCTGACGGTGCCGCTGTTCGCCGGGGACCGGCTGCTCGCCCTGACCGACGGCGTCTGCGAGGCCAGGGACGCGACGGGCGCCTTCTACCCGCTCCTCGAACGGCTCACCGCCATGATCGAGGCGGACCCGCAGGTCATCGACGACCCGGCGGCGTTCACGGAACAGGTCTGGTCGGACGTCATGCGGTACGCGGGCACCGTACGGGACGACGTGACGATGATGGTGTTCGCGCCGGAGCGGTAGCCGTCCGCGACAGCTACCGCGGGGCCGGGCGCCGCGCCGGGCGCCGCGCCGGCGGGGGTCAGTCGGACATGAAGCGGGCCCACAGCTTCGGGTAGTGCCGCGCCATCACCGCGTCGTCCTCGAAGTCGATCGGCGTGCCGGTCGGCTCCGGCGGCGCGGGCCGGATGCCGAGGTCGGCGGCGACGACGCCGGTGAGCTGCTCGTACGCCTCGTCGGCGGCGTAGCCGAGCTCCTCGCCGTCGCCGTCCAGATCCTCGTCGAAGTCGTCGAGGAGGTCGGCCAGGGCGTCGGGGTCGTGCACCGCGCCCTCGTAGACCGCCCTGCCCTGGCCGATCAGCCAGCAGCGGAAGTAGTCGAAGGCGTCGTCGCTCGCGCCGCCGAGCAGCACCCAGGCGGCGCCCCACAGGTCCCAGCGGTAGGCGCGGTTGTAGCGGGCCTCGAAGTGACGGGCGAAGTCCAGCACGGCATCCGGGTCGGAACCCACCAGACGCTCGACGAGCAGCTCGGCGTGGTCCTCGGGGTCGCCGCCCGCGGCCTCGCGGGTGCTGTCCACGATCTCCCAGAACTCCGTCTCGTCCATCACGCGTCCAGCATCGGTCCTGGGCGGTGCGGGCGCACGCGGAGTGCGCCGGAATGCGGCTGTCTCGTTATGCGTGCACATGCCCCCGGAAAAGCCGACAGGAGGTGTCGGCTTTTGGTGGAAGCGTCAGGGACATGGAGAGAACACGACCCCTGACAGGGAAGATCGCCCTCGTGGCGGGCGCCACCCGCGGCGCGGGACGCGCGATGGCCGTGGAGCTCGGCCGCGCGGGAGCGACCGTGTACGTGACGGGAAGGACCACGCGCGCACACGTCAGCGAGGTGGGTCGCGACACGGAGACCATCGAGGGGACCGCGGAACTCGTGTCCGCCGCGGGCGGCGAGGGCATCGCCGTACCCACCGACCACCTCGAACCGGAACAGGTCCGGGCACTCGTGGAGCGCGTCGACCGCGAGCGGGGCCGCCTGGACATCCTCGTCAACGACCTCTGGGGCGGTGACACCTTCGTCGAGTGGGACAAGAAGATGTGGGAGCACGACCTCGGCAACGGGCTGCGGGTCCTGCGCCTCGGCGTCGAGTCCCACATCATCACCAGCCGGTACGCGCTGCCGCTGCTGATCAGGAACCGCGGCGGTCTGGTCGTCGAGGTCACCGACGGCACCGAGGAGTACAACCGGCGCTACCGCAAGCCCCTCTACTACGACCTCGCCAAGGCCGCCCCGCTGCGGATGGCGCGCGGACTCGCGGAGGAACTGACGGAGTACGGCTGCACGGCCGTCTGCCTGACACCCGGCTGGCTGCGCTCCGAAGCCATGCTCGACACGTACTTCAAGGTGTCCGAGGAGAACTGGCGGGCCGGGTGCGAGCAGAATCCGCACTTCGCGATCTCGGAGACGCCGACGTTCATCGGGCGCGCCCTCGCCGCGCTCGCCGCCGACCCGGACGTGGCGCGCTGGAACGGCGCCTCGCTCTCCAGCGGCGGGCTCGCCAAGGAGTACGGGTTCACGGACGTCGACGGCTCGGCGCCGGACGCCTGGCGGTACCTCGTGGAGGTCGACCAGGAGAGCCCGGAGGCGGATGTGACGGGGTATCGGTGAGCCGGGGGTCCGGTCCTCTGAGGGGTGTGGGGCGTCTGCTGCGTCTTGTCGGTAGGGTGTCCGGCCTTGTCGGCGGGGCGTGTGGCCGTGTCGGTGCGGCGTGCGGACCCGCTGGTGCAGCGGCTGGTCCGGTGGGTGCGGCGTCCAGGGCCTGTCGTTTGGATCAGGTCGACTGGAGGGGCGTTGCCTTGTCGGCCGGGCCCTAGCGGGGTCTGGTGCGTGCGGCTGCAAGGCGGAGGAGGGCGACGACGCGGAGCGTCGGCAACTGACGACAACGCCGCAGATGTGCGTGCCAGGGCGCGCGACGCCGGGCAGATCCAAACGACAGGACCTAGCCGCGCTGGTGCGGCGTGCCCTGTTGGTACAGCGCGGCCGAGCGGGTCGCCGCGTCCGCGAACCGTGCGCGCAGGGCGGTGGGCTCCAGCACCTCCGCCTCCGGGCCCAGCGCCATGAGCTGGGTGTAGGCCACGTCCTCGTTCTCGACGGGCAGGGTGACCGTCACCCGGCCCGTCGCGTCCGGGCCGCCCGCCGACGCCAGCGCCTCGCGCACGACCGAGCGGTCCATGGCGTACGGGAGCTGCCGCACGCCCGCCTCCGTGAGCCGCACGACGGCCTCGGAGCGCAGGATCGCCCGCGCGAACTCGGCCGCGCGCGCCTCCCAGAAGGCGGGCAGGTCGAACTCCTCGTCGCGTACGAAGCGTTCGGTGCCCGGAGTGAGGCCGGTGAACCTGTCGACGCGGTAGACGCGGTACGTGCCGTGGTCGGGCACATGGTCGGGCACGTGGTCGGGCACATGGGCGCACAGGTACCAGACGCCCGCCTTGAGCACCAGGCCGTACGGTTCCAGCTCCCGCTCCACCTCGGTCTCCTGGCGCAGGTAGCGGGCGGAGACCCGGCGGTCGTCCCACACCGCGTCGGCGACGGCAGGCAGCAGCCGGGGGGCGGGGATCTCCTGGAACCAGCCGGGGGCGTCCAGGTGGAAGCGTTGCGCGGCGCTCCGGGGGGCGTCCTTGAGGGACGGCATGAGCGCGGCCGAGACCTTGAGGCGGGCCGCCGACGCGGCGTCCTCCAGGCCCATCTCGCGCAGGGCGCCGGGTACCCCCGAGAGGAACAGGGCTTCCGCCTCGCTGCGGCCGAGGCCGGTCAGGCGGGTGCGGTAGCCGCCGATGAGGCGGTAGCCGCCGGTGCGGCCGCGGTCGGCGTAGACGGGGACCCCGGCCTCCGACAGGGCCTGGGCGTCACGGGTGATGGTCCGCTCGGAGACTTCCAGCTCGGTGGCGAGTTCCGTGGCGGTCATGGAGGGTCTTGCCTGGAGGAGCAGCACCATTTTGATGAGGCGGGCAGCGCGCATGCCCCCATGATGCCGCCGGGTCCCCCCGCTTCGCGGGTCCCTCTGCTCCTGGGTCGGCCCGCGGTGGGGCGGGGCGCCGTCGCTACGGGGCGCGGCTTTCTCGGCGCCCGCCCTTGCCCTGCGGTGTGGCCTCCGGGCGCGTCTCCCACCCGCCCGCCCGTCGCTCTGCGGTGTGGCCCCTGGGCAGCCCGTCGCCGTCTGCGGGCGCGTCCACTCCATCCCGCCGCTTCGCGGCGAATCTCTCCCACCCACCCGCCCGTTGCCCTGGGGTATGGCCCCTGGGCAGCCCGTCGCCGTCTGCGGGCGCGTTCGCCCCATCCCGCCGCTTCGCGGCGAACGTCTCCCACCCACCCGCCCGTTGCCCTGGGGTATGGCCCCCGGGTAGCCCGTCGCCGTCTGCGGATGCGTTCGCCCCATCCCGCCGCTTTCGCGGCGAAACTCCCGCCCGCCCGCCCGCCCGTCGCCCCGCAGCATGGCCTCTGCCTCACCCACCGAACCGTTGCCCCTGGATGCGGGGTGAACGGGTGGGTGGGTGGGGACATCCGCCGCGAAGCGGCGGGATCTTGCGCCGAAGCCAGGGAGCACGGTGAACCGGGCGCCCCCTCCGGCACCGCAGCGAGGCGAACCGCCCCCCGGGGCGCCCCCACCGCAGCGAGGCGAACCGCCCCCCGGGGCGCCCCCACCGCAGCGAGGCGAACCGCCCCCCGGCGCCCCTTCGCCGCAGCGAGGTAAACCCCCAGCCCCCGCCGCAGCCAGGTGAACCAAAAGCCGCCGCAGCGAGGCGAACCGCCTCCCCCGGCGCCCCCGCCGCAGCGAGGCGAACCGCCCCCCCCGGCGCCCCCGCCGCAGCGCGGTGAACCGGAAGTCGTCGCGCGGAGCCGTGCGAGGGGAAGCGGAAGCCCCCGCTCCGCGGCTTGGCGGGGCGGGGGCTGGAGGGGGGCGGGACGGGCCTCGCGGGCTACAGGCCGTACTTCGCCCGAGCCTCCTTCACCGCCGAAGCCGGCACCTCGCCCCGGCGGGCCAGCTGGGCCAGCGCCGCCACCACGATGGACTCCGCGTCGACACCGAAGTGGCGCCGCGCCGCGTCACGCGTGTCGGAGAGGCCGAAGCCGTCCGCGCCGAGCGAGGAGTAGTCCTGCTCGACCCACTGGGCGATCTGGTCCGGGACCTGGCGCATGTAGTCGGAGACGGCCAGGACCGGGCCCTGGGCGCCTTCGAGGGCCTGGCGGACGTACGGCGTGCGCTCCTCGCCGCGCAGGAGTGCCTCGTCGGCCTCCAGCGCGTCGCGGCGCAGCTCCGTCCACGAGGTCGCGGACCACACGTCCGCGGCCACGCCCCACTCCTCGGCCAGCATCTTCTGCGCGGCCAGCGTCCAGTGGATGGCCGTACCGGAGCCGATGAGCTGGATGCGCGCGGCGTTGGCCGCGGGGGAGAGGCCCGCGGACTCCGCCGTGTTGAAGCGGTAGAGGCCGCGCACGATGCCCTCGTCGACACCCGCGGGCTTCGCGGGCTGCGGCATGGGCTCGTTGTAGACCGTGAGGTAGTAGAAGACGTCCTGGTCCTCGCCCGGAGCCGCCTCGCCGTACATGCGGCGCAGACCCTCCTTGACGATCGCGGCGATCTCGTACGCGAACGCCGGGTCGTAGGAGAGCGCCGCCGGGTTCGTCGCGGCGATCACCGGCGAGTGGCCGTCGGCGTGCTGGAGGCCCTCGCCCGTCAGCGTCGTACGGCCGGCCGTGGCGCCGACGAGGAAGCCGCGGCCGAGCTGGTCGCCGAGCTGCCACATCTGGTCGGCGGTGCGCTGCCAGCCGAACATCGAGTAGAAGATGTAGAACGGGATCATCGCTTCGCCGTGCGTCGCGTACGACGTCGACGCGGCGATGAAGTCCGCCATGGAACCGGCCTCGGTGATCCCCTCGTTGAGGATCTGGCCGTCCTTGGCCTCCTTGTAGTACATCAGCTGGTCGCGGTCGACCGGCTCGTACGTCTGGCCCTTCGGCGAGTAGATGCCGAGGGACGGGAAGAGGCTCTCCATGCCGAAGGTGCGCGCCTCGTCGGGGACGATCGGCACCCAGCGCTTGCCGGTCTGCTTGTCGCGCACCAGGTCCTTGACCAGGCGTACGAACGCCATGGTCGTCGCCACCGACTGCGAGCCCGAGCCCTTGTCGAAGGAGGCGAAGGTCTTGTCCGCGGCGGCGGGCAGCGGGGCCAGCGGCTGCGTGCGGCGGGCCGGGGCCGGGCCGCCGAGGGCCGCGCGGCGCTCCTGGAGGTAGCGGACCTCGGGGGAGTCGGCGCCGGGGTGGCCGTAGGGCACCTGGCCGTCGACGAACGCGCTGTCCGGGATCGGCAGGCCGAGCAGGTCCCGCATGTCCTTGAACTCGTCCACCGTCAGCTTCTTCATCTGGTGGTTGGCGTTCTTGGACGCGAAGCCCTTGCCGAGGGTGAAGCCCTTGACGGTCTGCGCGAGGATGACGGTCGGCGCGCCCTTGTGGGTGAGCGCCGCACGGTAGGCCGCGTAGACCTTGCGGGCCTCGTGGCCGCCGCGCGAGAGGTGGAAGCACTCGCTGATCTTGTCGTCGCTGAGCAGCTTGCCCAGCTCGACGAGGGCGGGCTCGGCACCGAAGAAGTGCTCGCGGATGTAGGCGGCGTCGCGCGTCGCGTACGTCTGGAACTGCGCGTCCGGCACCTCGCGGAGGCGGCGGACCAGCGCGCCCGTGGTGTCGAGCTGGAACAGCTCGTCCCAGGCGTTGCCCCACAGGACCTTGATGACGTTCCAGCCGGCGCCGCGGAACTGGGCCTCCAGCTCCTGCACCACGCGGAAGTTGGCGCGGACCGGGCCGTCGAGGCGCTGCAGGTTGCAGTTGATGACGTACGTGAGGTTGTCCAGACCCTCACGCGCGGCCAGTGCGAGGGCCGCCGTCGACTCGGGCTCGTCCATCTCGCCGTCACCGAGGAACGCCCACACGTGCGAGGAGGAGACGTCCTTGATGCCGCGGTTGGTGAGGTAGCGGTTGAAGCGCGCCTGGTAGATGGCGGAGAGGGGGCCGAGGCCCATCGACACCGTCGGGAACTCCCAGAGCCAGGGCAGGCGGCGCGGGTGCGGGTAGGACGGCAGGCCGTTGCCGCCCGCCTCCTGGCGGAAGTTGTCGAGCTGCGTCTCGTTCAGACGGCCGTCGAGGAAGGCGCGGGCGTAGATGCCGGGGGAGGCGTGGCCCTGGATGTACAGCTGGTCGCCGGAGCCATCGCCCTCCTTGCCCTTGAAGAAGTGGTTGAAGCCGGTCTCGTACAGCCAGGCCGCGGACGCGAAGGTCGCGATGTGGCCGCCGACGCCGTGCTTGGAGCCGCGGGTGACCATGGCGGCCGCGTTCCAGCGGTTCCACGCGGTGATCTTCCGCTCCATCTCCTCGTCACCGTCGACAGCCGGCTCGGCGGAGGTGGGGATGGTGTTGACGTAGTCCGTTTCGAGGAGCTTGGGCAGCGCCAGGCCCGCGCCCTCGGCACGCTCCAGCGTGCGGCGCATCAGGTACGCGGCACGGTGCGGCCCGGCCGCCTGGGTAACGGCGTCCAGGGAGGCCTGCCATTCGGCGGTCTCCTCGGGGTCGCGGTCCGGGAGCTGGTCGAGCTCGCTCGGCTGGATAGCGGAGGGGTCGGTCATTGCGCCGCCTTCCTGAGTCGGAGGGGGTCCCCTGTTCGGTAAGGGGTGGGGGTGCCATGTCTGGCAGGACAGGGCGTGAGGCTCGGGTCAGAGCCCGTCGTCGACTGTAAGCCCGTGATCGATGATCGATCAAAGCTTGAACGGCAAAATCTCTTCAGATGAAGAAAGTCGGCATCCGGTGCCATGAAAGTGGGCACCGCGTGCCTTCGATTTGAAGGATTCGCGCAGGTCGGAGCGCGTATGAGCGGCCTACGAAGACCATGAGCGCCCGGCCGCGGGGTCGGTCCCGCGGGGTCAGGCGCGCGGTGCGCAGCCCAGGACGTGGGCCTTCACCAGCTCCGCGATGGCGGGATCGCGCTCCCGGAAGGCCGAGACCAGCGCCTCGTGCTCCTCCGCGTAGGACTGCTGGACCGTGCCGAGCCAGCGGATGGAGAGCGCGGTGAAGACCTCGATGCCGAGGCCCTCCCAGGTGTGCAGCAGCACGGAGTTGTCCGCCGCCCGCACCAGCTCGCGGTGGAAGGCGACCGTGTGCCGCACCTGCCCGGTGCCGTCCGCGAGCCGGTCGGCCTCGTACAGGGCCGCCACGTGCGGCTCCAGGGCCGAGCAGTCCTCGGCGAGGCGTTCGGCCGCGAGCTCGGCGGCGATCGCCTCCAGGCCCGCCCTGACCGGGTAGCTCTCCTCCAGGTCGGCCGCGGTCAGATTCCGCACCCGTACGCCCTTGTTGGGCGCCGACTCGATGAGCCGCAGCGTCTCCAGCTCCCGCAGCGCCTCGCGCACCGGGGTCTGCGAGACCTCCAGCTCCACCGCGATGCGGCGCTCCACGATGCGCTCGCCCGGCTTCCAGCGCCCGCTGACGATCCCCTCCACGATGTGCTCGCGGATCTGGTCGCGCAGCGAGTGGACAACGGGCGCGGTCATGTGGGCTCCTCCGGCGGGGGCATCGGGACCCCAAGGGCGTGTGACCCCTAGACAATACGGCTGCGCCCCCGCCCGGAAGGCTCCGGACGGGGGGCGCAGGCGCTGATGAGACGAGTCTTACAACGTCTCGCGCGGCGGTGCTACAGGCCGAGCTCGACCTCGAACTCGCCGGCCTCCAGGATCGCCTTGACCGCGGTCAGGTAGCGGGCGGCGTCGGCGCCGTCCACCAGGCGGTGGTCGTAGGAGAGCGAGAGGTAGGTCATGTCGCGGACGGCGATGGTCTCGCCGAGGTCGGGGTGGTTGATGACGACCGGGCGCTTGACGGTGGCGCCGATGCCGAGGATGGCGGCCTGGTTCGGCGG
>NZ_JBFAHX010000017.1:0-158405 GCF_040654435.1 Streptomyces sp. NPDC050703 | reverse complement strand
CCCGCGGACCCCGCCCCGACCGGTCCGGCCCCGGCGACGGCCCCCTCGCCGGGGCCGATGCGGCACATTGATCAGCTGATCGCCGTCCGGGGCCCCTCCCGCGTACCCGGGGGTTACGCGCGCCAGTCGCGGGCCCGCAGCGGCGTCCCCGACGCGCCGCTCCGCGGGGTCCTCACCGCGAGGACCTGGTTGACCCCTATGCGGTTGCGCTCGAAGGCGAGCGCGGAGGCCGCCATGTAGAGCCGCCAGACGCGGGCGCGCCCCGGCGAGGTCAGCCGCTCGCCCTCGGCCCACCGCGCCTCCAGGTTCGCGACCCAGGCGCGCAGGGTGAGGGCGTAGTGCTCGCGGATGGACTCCACGTCGCGCACCTCGAACCCGGCGCGCTCCAGGAGCCCGACGGTGGTCCCGAGGGGCGCCAGCTCCCCGTCGGGGAAGACGTAGGCGTCGATGAACTCGTCCACGGAGTACGCGGACTCGTCGGCCTGCGGGCGGCGCGCGATCTGGTGGTTGAGCAGCCGCCCGCCCGGCTTGAGCAGGGCGTGCAGGCTCCGGGCGTACTCCAGGTAGCGCGCGGAGCCGACGTGTTCGGCCATGCCGATGGAGGAGATCGCGTCGTAGGGGCCGTCGCGCACGTCGCGGTAGTCCTGGACGCGGATCTCGATGCGGTCCGTCAGGCCCTCTTCGGCGATCCGCTTCCTGGCGTACGCGGCCTGCTCCTGGGAGAGCGTGACGCCGACGACGGTGACGCCGTGCTCGCGGGCCGCGTGGATCGCCATGGAGCCCCAGCCGCAGCCGACGTCGAGCAGGCGCATGCCGGGCCGCAGGCCGAGCTTGGCGCAGACGAGTTCCAGCTTGTCGCGCTGGGCGTCCTCCAGGGTGGCCCGGGGCGACTCCCAGTAGGCGCACGAGTAGACCATGGAGGGGCCGAGGACCAGCTCGTAGAAGTCGTTGCCGACGTCGTAGTGGTGGCTGATGGCCTTCCGGTCGCTGCCCTTGGTGTGCAGGTGCGGACGGCCGTGCCTGCGCATCTCCTCCGGGGGCGGCGCGGGCGGCAGGAAGGGCGCGGAGAGGGCGAGCAGGGAGCGGGCCGCGGACCTCACGGCGGGGTCGCGCAGGGACTGGCGCAGGCTCCTCGCGTCCTCGCCGCGCTCCCAGATGAACTCGGCCATCCGGTCGAGGACGGTGTAGAGGTCGCCGTCGACGTCGAGGTCGCCGGAGACCCAGGCGCGGGCGAGGCCGAGTTCGCCGGGTTTCCACAGCAGGCGGCGCAGGGCGCGGCGGTTGCGTACGACGAGGACGGGGGTGTCCGGCGGGCCCGTCTCCGAACCGTCCCAGGCGCGGATGCGCACCGGCAGGGGGGCTCTCATGAGCTGCTCGGCGAGGTTCTTCAGCCGCAGTGCGGCGTCCTGCATGGCGCACACCTCCGTGGAAGGGGGGGTCCTCGCGCGCGCGGGGACGTGTCCCGGAACGGTCCAACACCACGTAAACACCGAAGGGCACGGTACGCAGTCCCGCAATCGCGTCACGGAACGGCAAAAAAGATGCCTGGGGCATCTAATTTCGCGCGGGGTGCGCCGAAGGGGGAACGGGGCACGCCGAAGGGGGCCGCCCGCACCACGGATGGCGGACGGCCCCCTTCGGGGTGGATCAGTGACGCCGGGTCAGGAGGCCTTGGCCTTCTCCTCGGCCTTCGCCGCCGGGGCGGGCTCGGCCGCGGCCTGCGGCTTCGGGGCCGGCTTGGCGGCCTCGTAGAACTCCTCGCGCGGGGCTTCCAGAGCACCGAGGGAGACGACCTCGCGCTTGAGGAACATGCCGAGCGTCCAGTCCGCGAAGACGCGGATCTTGCGGTTGAACGTCGGCATCGCCATGCCGTGGTACGCGCGGTGCATGTACCAGGCGAGACGGCCCTTGAGCTTGATCTTCATCTTGCCCATGACGATCATCGCGACGCCCTTGTGCAGGCCGAGACCGGCGACCGCACCCTTGTTGGCGTGGCTGTACTCCTTCTGCGGGAAGCCCCGCATGCCGGAGATGACGTTGTCGCCGAGGACCTTCGCCTGACGCAGCGCGTGCTGGGCGTTGGGCGGGCACCAGGCGTTCTCGTTGCCCGCCTTGCGGCCGACGAGGTCCGGCACCTGGGCGTTGTCGCCCGCGGCCCAGATGTAGTCGGTGCCCTGCACCTGGAGCGTGGTCTGGGTGTCCACGTGGCCGCGGGGGCCGAGCGGCAGACCGAAGCGGGTGAGCGCCGGGTTCGGCTTGACGCCTGCGGTCCACACGATGGTGCTGGAGTCGACCTCCAGGCCGTTCTTCAGGACCACGTGGCCGTCGACGCAGGAGTCCATGGACGTCGAGAGGTAGACCTCGACACCGCGGCTCTCCAGGTGCTCCTTGCCGTACTGGCCGAGCTTCGGGCCGACCTCGGGGAGGATCTTGTCGGCGGCGTCGACCAGCACGAAGCGCATGTCCTCGCGCTTCACGTTGTTGTAGTACTTGGCCGCGTCGCGGGCCATGTCCTCGACCTCGCCGATGGTCTCCGCGCCCGCGAAGCCACCGCCGACGAAGACGAAGGTCAGCGCCTTGCGGCGGACCTCCTCGTCGGTCGTGGAGTCAGCCTTGTCGAGCTGTTCGAGGACGTGGTTGCGCAGGCCGATGGCCTCCTCGATGCCCTTCATGCCGATGCCCTGCTCGGCGAGGCCGGGGATCGGGAAGGTGCGGGAGACCGCGCCCATCGCGATGACCAGGTAGTCGAAGGGCAGCTCGTACGCCTCGCCGACGAGCGGCGCGATCGTGGCGACCTTGCGGTCCTGGTCGATGGTGGTGACCCGGCCGGTGAGTACCTCGGCCTTGGGCAGCACGCGTCGCAGCGGGACGACGACGTGCCGCGGCGAGATGCTGCCGGCGGCGGCTTCGGGGAGGAAGGGCTGGTAGGTCATGTACGACCGGGGGTCGACGACCGTGACGGTCGCCTCTCCGTAGCGCATCTTCTTGAGGATGCGCCGAGCTGCGTACAGGCCTACGTACCCACCGCCTACTACGAGGATCCTGGGACGCTCCGTGGTGCTCATGCCATCGAGTATCCACCTGTCACAGGGGGGTCGCTCGTGCGCCCCTTCACAAGGATGGGGAGGGGCTCTGCTACACTTCGCCGCCCACGTGACCGAGGTCATGACGCCCGAGGGGAACCACGGCGCCTCGCGAGTCGTTGCTCACCCCTCGTGAGCTGCCCATCCACCGCCGGGCGCGGACCGAACCACCGGGCGGCCCCCTCTTCCGGACGACCGCCGGACCCCCTGGACCGAAGGCCGTGAGGGCCTTTGATCGCCCCTTTCGGGGGCCCGGAGCCGGAAAACCTCGCCCATCCGCACCGAATCTCTTGTGAAGAACTTCACGAACTTTCCCGACGGACTGTCGCCGAAGCCCCTCCGGACCCCTCTCCGGCCCGCTCAGACGCTGCGCGACGCGCTCAGGCGATCGACCAGCCGATGCCGTCGAGGATGTCGTGTTCGCTCACCACGACCTCCTCGGCGCCGATCCTTTCCATGATCGACAGGAGCACCAGGGCGCCCGAGGCGATCACGTCGACGCGGCCCGGGTGCATCGCGGGGATCGCGGCCCTCTCGGCGTGGGTGGCGGTCATCAGGCGGTGCGTGATGGCGCGCACCTGCTCGTGGGAGAGGCGCGCGTGGTGGATCGCCTCGCTGTCGTACTCGTCGAGGCCGAGCGCGATGGCCGCGACCGTCGTCACCGAGCCCGCGAGGCCGACCAGCGTGCGCGCCTCCGTGAGCGGCACCGTGCGCCCGGCGAGGTCGAGGGCGGCCTCGATGTCCGCGCGGACCGCGTCGAACAGCTCCGGCGAGGGCGGGTCCGCGACCGCCCCGTCACGCACGAGGTGCCGCTCGGTCATGCGGACGCAGCCGATGTCGACCGAGCGGGCCGCGCGCACGGAGTCGGTGCCGACGACGAACTCCGTCGAGCCGCCGCCGATGTCCACCACCAGGTAGGGCGTGGCGAGGTCGGCGCGGCCCGTCAGCTCCTTGGTGGCGCCGGTGAAGGAGAACTCCGCCTCCTGGTCGCCGCTGATCACCTCGGGGTCGACGCCGAGGATGTCCCGCACGCCCCGTACGAAGTCGTCGCGGTTCTCGGCGTCGCGGGACGCGGAGGTCGCCACGAAGCGGAGGCGTTCGGCGCCGTGCTCCTCGATGACCGCGGCGTACTCGCGGCAGGCCGCGAAGGTGCGCTCAAGGGCCTCCGGCGCGAGGCGGCCCGTCCTGTCCACGCCCTGGCCCAGGCGGACGACGGTCATCCGGCGGTCCAGGTCGACCAGCTTCCCGGTGGCCGGGTCGGCGTCGGCGACGAGCAGCCGGATGGAGTTGGTGCCGCAGTCGACGGCGGCGACGCGGGTCACTCGGCGCCCCCTTCGGCGGCACCCTCGGCGGCGCACGGCGTGACGCAGGGGCCCTTGGCCCACCACTCGGGGAGCATCGCCAGCGCCTCGTCGCCCAGCGGGTTCACGCCCGGGCCCGCCGCGAGGGAGTGGCCGACCAGGACGTGCAGGCACTTCACGCGGTCCGGCATGCCACCCGCGCTCGGGAAGCCCTCAAGGACCTCGATGGCGTCGCGGCGCGCGATGTAGTCCTCGTGCGCCCTGCGGTACGCGGCGGCGAGGTCGGGGTCCGTCTTGAGCCGCTCCGACATCTCCTTCATGACGCCGTTGGCCTCCAGCGTGCCGATCGCGGACGCGGCCCGCGGGCAGGTGAGGTAGTACGTCGTCGGGAACGGCGTGCCGTCGGGGAGGCGCGGCGCCGTCTCGACGACGTCCGGCCGGCCGCAGGGGCAGCGGTGCGCGATGGCCCGCAGTCCGCGGGGCGGGCGGCCGAGCTGCTGCTTGAAGGCCTCGACGTCGGCGTCGGTGGGCTCGGTGCGCGGGGTGGTCGGCGGGGGCGTGTGCATGCCTGTCTTTCCATCAGTGGTTCGATCGGCGGCGCGATCGAGGGTCGGTCGTCGGGCGGTCGAGGCCGGTCGTCGGGCGGTCGACGTCAGTCCGCGGGGCGGTCGGCCTTGTCGACGCCGTCCCAGACGTTCGAGTACCAGGGGCGCGCTGCCGCCCCTTGGTCCGCGCGCCGGCTCCTGGCCGCCGCCGGGTCGATCACCGTGAAGCCGGTCTCGCCCGGCATCACGTAGTGCAGGCGGTCCCGGATGCGCTGCTCGGCGTACGCGTCGTCCTCCCAGCGGGCCTTCTCGTCGCGGAGCTTCTCCACGTCGGCCCGCTGCTCGCTCTGCTGCCTGCGCAGGTTGTCGATCTCCGCCCGCTGCGAGACGTACTGCCTTATCGGGTACGCGAGCACCACGACCAGCGAGCAGAGCACCAGCGCGAGGAGCGCGGCCCGGCCGGTGAGCCGGGAGCGGCGGGCCTGGCGCCTGGTCTGGGAGCGGTAGACGCGCTCGGCGGTCTGCTCGCCGAGCAGCCGTAGCCGGGTAGCCGTGGAGAACCGGTCCTTGGTACCGGCCTTGGCCATGGGTTCCGCCTCCCCGAAGCAGCGCGTGCACGTGACTACGTCCCCGCACACGGTACGGGACCGGGTGCGGGGACGTAGGTAACCGGGCTTCACGCCAGGGGCACGGGTCAGCCCTTGTAGCGCGGGAAGGCGCTGCGGCCCGCGTACACGGCGGCGTCGTCGAGGATCTCCTCGATGCGCAGGAGCTGGTTGTACTTGGCGACGCGCTCGGAGCGGGCCGGGGCGCCGGTCTTGATCTGGCCGCAGTTGGTGGCGACGGCCAGGTCGGCGATGGTGACGTCCTCGGTCTCGCCGGAGCGGTGGGACATCATGCACTTGAAGCCGTTGCGCTGGGCCATCTCGACGGCGTCCAGGGTCTCGGTCAGCGAACCGATCTGGTTGACCTTGACGAGGAGGGCGTTGGCCGAGTTCTCCTCGATGCCGCGGGCCAGGCGCTCGGGGTTGGTGACGAACAGGTCGTCGCCGACGAGCTGCACCTTGTCGCCGAGCTTCTCGGTGATGGTGGCCCAGCCGGCCCAGTCGTCCTCGAACAGCGGGTCCTCGATGGAGACCAGCGGGTAGGAGGCGACGAGCTCGGCGTAGTACTCGGTCATCTCGGCGGCCGAGCGGCTCTTGCCCTCGAACTCGTAGGAGCCGTCCTTGTAGAACTCGGACGCGGCGACGTCGAGGGCGAGCGCGATCTGCTCGCCGGGGACGTAGCCCGCCTCCTTGATGGCCTCAAGGATGAGGTCCAGGGCGGCGCGGTTGGAGTCGAGGTTCGGCGCGAAGCCGCCCTCGTCGCCGAGGCCGGTGGCCAGGCCCTTGTTCTTCAGGACCTTCTTCAGCGTGTGGTAGACCTCGGTGCCCCAGCGCAGGGCCTCGGAGAAGGACTCCGCGCCGATCGGGGCGATCATGAATTCCTGGATGTCGACGTTCGAGTCGGCGTGCGACCCGCCGTTCAGGATGTTCATCATCGGGACGGGCAGCAGGTGCGCGTTCGGACCGCCGAGGTAGCGGAAGAGCGGCAGGTCGCTGGCCTCGGACGCGGCGTGCGCGACGGCGAGCGAGACGCCGAGGATGGCGTTGGCGCCGAGCGAGCCCTTGTTGTCGGTGGCGTCCAGGTCGAACATGGCCTGGTCGATCAGGCGCTGCTCGGTGGCGTCGTAGCCGACGAGCTCCGGGCCGATCTGCTCGATGACGGCGAGGACGGCCTTCTCCACGCCCTTGCCCTGGTAACGGTTGGGGTCACCGTCACGGAGTTCGATGGCCTCGAAGGCTCCGGTGGAGGCACCGGACGGAACGGCTGCACGACCCGTGCTGCCGTCGTCGAGGCCGACCTCGACCTCGACCGTGGGGTTGCCTCGGGAGTCCAGGATTTCCCGGGCTACGACGACGTCGATGGACGGCACGAGCATCTCCTTCTGGGATGTGACGCGTTTACGCGGGGCCGCTTCGGCCCTGCGTCTCCTGAGCCTAACCGGCCCGGAGCCTTCAGCCAGCCGACCGCCCGCCCCGTGGGACGTACAAGCGCCCAAATACCAGGGAATCGGGACGGAAGCCCGCTTTTCTACTGGCCGGTAGCTCGCTGAAGGCGAACACGGCGGTGCGGACATGACCCCGCCCCGGTGCGTACGGGGGATACGCGCACCGGGGCGGGGGGCCGTGGGGACGGGGGCGGCCGTGCCTCCGCCGAGGCACGGCCGAGCCGGCCGGGTCAGCTGAGGTGCAGCTGCTGGCCCGGGTAGATGAAGTCGGCGTTGTCGATGATGTCGCCGTTGAGCTTGTAGACCTTCTGCCAGCCGCCCTTGACGTCGTGCGCCTCGGCGATCTTCGACAGGGTGTCGCCCGTCTTGACCTTGTACTCGCCGTCGCCCTTCTCGACCGTCTTGCCGGTCGGGGTCTCGACGGTCTTCTCGGTCTGGGCGCGCGGGGCGGGCTGCGGCTTGGGCGCGGCCTGCTGCTGCGGGGCGGCCTGCTGCTGCGTCTGCTGCGGCTGCGGCTTGCTCTGCTGCTGAGGCGCCTGCTGCTGGGGCGCCTGCTGCTGCGGGGCCTGCTGCTGGGCGCCGCCGCCGTTGGAGGCGTTGGAGAGGCCGACGCCACAGCTCGGCCAGGCACCCTTGCCCTGGCCCGCGAGGACCTTCTCGGCGATCTCTATCTGCTGGGCCTTGGTGGCCTTGTCTGCGCTGGGCGCGTACTTCGTGCCGCCGTACGCGGCCCAGGTGGACGGCGAGAACTGCAGGCCGCCCTGGTAGCCGTTGCCGGTGTTGATGGACCAGTTGCCGCCGGACTCGCACTGGGCGACGGCGTCCCACTCGGCGTTGGTGGCGGCCGAGGCCGAACCGGCGGCCATCAGCGGGGCGGCCACGGCGGCACCGGTGACACCGGCGAGCGTGACGACACGGGTGGCCTTGGACGGACGGCGGTGCTTGCCCTTGCCGGAAAACAGCATGAGTTGATCCCCTCACCGACGCCTGCGAGGTGAGCTGTCGGGTTCGGGCCAGTGAAGTTGCCCGGCCGCACTCTCCCGAGTGCGGCTCCACCCCTAGCCGCATGACACGGCGCTTACCTTGGGTCCCCCGCTCCTGCCCACGGCGCTCGAAGCGACGACTGTTCCCGTCCGGCCGTTGGCAGGATTCGGCGTACCGACCGGCGGGGCCCACCAGTGGCGAGCGGTCACGACCGTAGACAGGAGACCACCGGAATTTCAAAGACGATCAGGGCTTCTGAGACCCATCTCTCACTCGCGCCAAAAGGTGCATACAGCACGAAGTGCCCCGCGGACGCATCGTCAACTACCGCTGCTTTTCGCCCAGATCGAGGCTCTGACCGGGGAGGATGAGGTCCGGGTCGTCCCCCACGGTCTTCTTGTTCTCGGTGTAGAGCGTGTCCCAACCGCCGTCGATGCCGTGGTCGTCGGCGATCGCCGAGAGGTTGTCCCCGGAGCGGACCGTGTACGTGCCGTCGGCCGGCTTGTCCGTCCGCTCGCCGCCGCGTGAGGCGTGCCGGCCCGAACGGTCGCCCGCCGCCGCCCCGGTGGCGTCCTCGGCGGTCTCCTCGGCGCTGCCGCCGCGGTGGCGGCCGGTGGAGCCCGCGGACTCCTCGTCCCGGCCTGCGGGCGAAGTCGCCTCGTCGTCGGCGGACTTGCCGGAACCGTCCGGCGCGCCCTTCCCGGGCGTGTCGTCCGCCCCGGCCTTGTCGCCAGCCCCGCCCTTCTCGCCCTTCTCGGGGGACTTGTCGGGCTTGCCTGACTTGTCAAGCTTTTCGCGGCCCTTCTCCCGGTCGGAGCCGGCTTCCGGCGTGTCGCTCGCGTCGCCGGAGGGCTTCTCGCCGTCCTTCGCGTCGTCCGAGGGCTTGTTCTCGGCCTCTGACGCCTCGTCGGACGGCTCGTCCTTCTTGCCGGAGCCCTCGGACCCCGACGAGCCGGAGCCGGCCGGTCCGGACGACTCGGGGACGATCGGGTTGCCCGGGTCCACGTCGGCCGCGGGGGCGTCCTCGGTGAGGCCGGCGATCGGGGCGCAGCTCGGCCAGGCGTCGGAGCCCTGTGCGTCGAGGATGCGCTCGGCCACGGCGATCTGCTGCGACTTGGAGGCCTCGTCGGCGCTGGGCGCGTACGCGAGGCCGCCGTTGGCCTCCCAGGTCTCCTGGGAGAGCTGGAGACCTCCGTAGTAACCGTTGCCCGGATCGGCGCTCCACGCGCCGCCGCTCTCGCACTCGGCGAGCTTGTCCCACGTCGCCGTGGGGGCGGCGCTCGCGCTGGTCGCCCCGAGGAGCGGGATGGCGATGGCGGATCCGGTGACTCCTGCCGCGACGATGAGGGCCGGGGCCTGGCGGGGGCGTCGGTGACGACCATTGCCGGAGAGCATGCGGTTGCCTTTCAGGAGACTGGTGCGGCGATCGGGGCAGCGGGGTGCCCGAGTCGACGTGAACGTAGCCGCAGTCGAACGCTTGTCACAAGTCGATGCAGCGGAGATCACGCGAAAGTCACAATGGTGACGCCTCGTCAGCCGCGGCCGGTCCCTGTGCGGGTGTGAACGTCACCGGCAGCGTCCGCAGCCCGCGCATGATCAGCCCGCCACGCCACCGCAAATCCGCCGGATCGGCCGCGAGTTGCAGGTCGGGCAGGCGCCTGAGCAGCGTCGCGAGGGCCGTTCTGCCCTCCAGGCGGGCGAGCGGGGCGCCGAGGCAGTAGTGGATGCCGTGGCCGTACCCGAGGTGCTGGTTGTCGCGGCGCGACAGGTCCAGCGTGTCGGGGTCCTCGAACCGCTCGGGGTCGCGGTCGGCCGCCGCGAGGACGACGAGGACGGGGTCGCCCGCGGCGATCCGCTGTCCGCCGATGGTCAGCTCATCGGTGGCGAACCGCCACGTGGCGAGCTCCACGGGCCCGTCGAAGCGGAGGAGTTCCTCGACGCCGGTCTCCAGGAGCCCGGTGTCGCCCTCCGCGAGCGCCTTCTGCAGGCGTTCGCGCTGCTCGGGGTGGGTCAGCAGCGCGTACACGCCGTTGCCGATGAGGTTGACGGTGGTCTCGAAGCCGGCGAAGAGCAGGATGAAGGCCATGGCGGCGGCCTCGTTCTCCATGAGGTGCTCGCCGTGGTCGGAGGCGCGGATCAGGCCGGAGATGAGGTCGTCGCCTGGTTCCAGGCGCTTGCGGTGGATCAGCTCGGCGAGGTAGCCGCGCATCTTCTTCACCGACCGGGCCACGCCGCCGCGCGGGCCGCCCCCCTGGCCCGGCTTGACATGCCGCATCATCATGCCCGCCCAGTCGCGGAAGTCGTCCTGGTCCTCGCGCGGGACGCCGAGCAGGTCGCAGATGGCGTAGATGGGCAGCGGGAAGGCGAACTCGTGGATGAGGTCGGCCTCCCCCCGCTCCGTACCGTTCCCGGCGAGGATCGCGTCGATCAGGGCGTCCGTCAGCTCCTGCACCCGCGGCGCGAACTCCGCCACGCGGCGCGGCGTGAACGCCTTCGCGACGAGCCTGCGCAGCCGGGTGTGGTCCGGCGGGTCGATGTTGAGCAGATGCGTCATCAGCTCGGCCTTGCGCTCGCCGGGGATGCCGGTCTTGCCCTTGGCGTGCGCGGGCTCGTCGTGATGGGCGGGGTTCTTGCTGAGCCGCTGGTCGGCGAGGGCCTGCTTGGCGTCGGCGTACCGCGTCACCAGCCATGCCTCGACCCCGCTGGGCAGCGTGGCCCTGTGCACGGGGGAGTTCTCCCGCAGCCAGGCGTAGGCGGGGTAGGGGTCGCTGGCGAACTCCCAGGTGAACAGCTCCGGCCCCGGGGAGCCGTGGGCGGCGTCGGGGGCGGCGGCGTCGGGGGCGCTCGCCGCGCCGGGCCGGGTCATCGACGCCCCTCGGCGGCGCGCACCGCGTCCCGGTAGGCCCGTGCGGCGGCCCGCAGCGCCGACTCCGGGTCCACGCCCTCGGCCTCGGCGCGCAGGGCGAGCGCGAGGAGTTCGTGAGCGATGCCGTCCTGCCGCGGGACCTCGACCCGGAGCCCCGCCGTCCGCGCCCGAGCGGCCAGTTTCGCCACGAGGGCCAGGCTCGGCTGGTCCAGCGGCACGCCCTCCGTGACCGACGTGCGCCGCTTCTCCTCGGCCTTGGTCCGCCGCCAGTGCTCCTTGACCTCTTCCGGGGTCAGCGCGGAGTCGTCGCCGAAGATGTGCGGGTGGCGGTGGATGAGCTTCTCCACGAGGGTGCCCGCGACGTCGTCGACGGAGAAGGGGCTCTCCGGGTCGTCCTCGGCGATGCGGGCGTGGAAGACCACCTGGAGCAGTACGTCGCCCAGCTCCTCGCGCAGCTCCTCCCGGTCGCCCGCCTCGATCGCCTCGACCAGTTCGTACGCCTCTTCGAGCGCGTACTTCACCAGGCCCTTGTGCGTCTGCCGGGACGACCAGGGGCACTCCTCGCGGATGCGGTCCATGACCTGCACCAGGTCGAGCAGGCGCGCGCCCGGCAGGTCGTACGAGGCGGGCAGCAGCTCCAGGTCCGGCATGGCGAAGCGGCCCGAGCCGGCGAGGCGGGCCAGGCCGTCGGTGAGGGCGCGGTCGCCCTCGGCGGTGGCGACGACCAGGACCGTACGGCCGCCCGCGCAGGCGCCGACCAGTTCCTCGGCGGTCGGCGAGGCGTGCGTCACGCTCACGCCCGCCTCGCGCAGGTACGGCAGCTGCGGGTGCTCCGCGTCGGCGCACAGCACCGCGTCGGCACCGTGCAGGGCCTGCCAGGCGGGCCAGGACAGCAGGCCGGGCGCGACGCGGTGGCTGGTGGTCAGCAGGACGACGCGGCCCGCGGGGGCCGCCGCCGGGGACGGGGTATCGGTCTCGTTCACCCGTCGAACGTAACCCGCCCCGCGGACCGGGCGGACGCCACCGCCCCGCCGGGCCCTCGCGCTATGCCCGCTGGTCGGCGCTTCCCGCGCTCGCGTCGGTCACCTGGCGCACCCACGGGGTCCTGGCGTCGGCGCGCTTGTTCTTCTCGACGTCCCAGGTGCCGTACCGCGGGTTGAGGTCGATGTCGAGCTTCTTCGAGGCCGCGGTGAGCGACTTCCAGAACAGCTTCTGGCCCTCGGGCGCGTTCATGTCGGCGCCCAGCTCCTTCGCGAGCTTCTGCGCCTCGATCTCCGTGCGCAGGCTGTCGTCGAGGCGGGCCGGCGCCACGCTGTACTGCTGGAGCCAGCCCTCCTCCAGGGCCTCGCGCCCGCCCGCCTGCTGTTCGAGGCCCGCCCGCATGGACTGGACGTCGCGGCGCGTGACGCTCACCCCCGCGTCGGCCGCGGCGCGGTGCAGGACCCTGTCGAGGACCATCGTGTGCAGCGTGGAGCGCGTCAGGCCGCCGGACTTGGCGATGGCCTGGGAGTACTGCGCGTCGTCGGGGATGGCGGCCCGCTGCGCGTCGCGCACCTCGTTCACCCGGCTCTCCAGCTGCGCGACCGTGATGCGGTCGTCGCCGACGACGGCGGCCGCGCCCGGATGCGCGTCGTTCCCGCAGGCGGTCAGGAGGGGGGCCGCGGCGAGCGCGGCGGTGGAGAGGACGAGCGCGGTGCGGCGGCTGTTGCGGCGGTGCAAGGTGGGCCTCCCTGCTACGAGTTTGTGCTTCGGTGCACAAAGTCCGGCAGTGATCGATGGTAGGCAGTGGCCGTCTTCTCGGCCAGCCATTCGACCAACGATTCACCGGGATTCCGGGCACCCGGCGTCACCCGGGGCACCCTGCCCCGCTCCCCCGCCCGACGCTATCCGCGCACCTGTCCGAGCCACTGGAGCGTCCGCCTGATCTCCTGCGGGAAGGGGTGGCCGGGGCCGTGCAGCAGCTCCGCGTCGTGCAGCAGCCGCGCCAGGGTGTCGTGGGCGGCGGGCCGGTCGCCGAGGGCGAGCAGCAGATGGCCGACCCGGCGGCGGATCTCCAGGGACTGGCGGCGGTCGTCGGTGGCGTACTGGTTCTCGTAGTAGGGGAGCAGCGCGCGGTACTCGGCGAGCGCGGCGGCCGGTTCGCCGAGCTGTTCGAGGCACTGGGCGGCCTCGTAGCGGAACTGGAGGGAGTGCGGGTCGGCCCGGCCGGACTCGGCGGCCCGCTCGTCGGCGAGGCGCCGCAGCTCCGGCAGGGCGCGGCGGTACTGGCCGTCGTCCATGAGCGTGGCCGCGTACTGCTTGCGCAGGGTGCGTACGACGGGTGAGTGCTCGCCGTGCTTCGCGGCGGCGGCGGGCAGGATCGCGCCGAGGATGTCCACGGCCTGGGTGATGCGGCCCTCGCCGAGGAGCCGCTTGACGTCGTCCACGGCACGGGCGACGTCCTGCTGCGGCGGCGCCCCCGCCGGCTGCGCGGGCATGTCGGGCGTGGCGGCGGGTGTCGCGGCCCGGTCGGGCCACGGGGCGTGCGGGCGCAGGAAGGGCCGCGTCGGGTCGAGCGGCCCGCCCGAGGGGGTGCCGCGCGCGGGCAGCAGCGGTTCGAGGTCGGCGTAGACCTCCTGGGCGCTGGCGTGGCGGTGCTGGGGGTCCTTGGCGAGCAGGCGCAGGACGAGCGCCTCCAGTGCCTGCGGGACCTCGGGGCGCAGCCGGCGGACGGGCAGCGGCGGTTCGTAGAGGTGGCGGTGCAGCACGCCGAGGGCGGTGGCGCCGGAGAACGGCACGTCGCCGCTGAGCAGTTCGTGCAGCAGCACGCCGAGCGCGTACAGGTCGGTGTACGGGCCGACCGCGCCGCCCATCGCCTGCTCCGGCGCCATGTACGCGGGGCTGCCGATCGGTGAGCCGGTGTGGGTGAGGCGGGTGGTGTCGGTGTCCATCACCGAGGCGATGCCGAGGTCAAGGATGGAGATGGTGCCGTCCTGCTTGACCATCACGTTCCGCGGCTTGAGGTCGCGGTGCACGATCGGCACGGCGTGCACCGCGGAGAGGACGGCGCAGAGCTGCGCGGCGACGGCGACGGCCCACTGCCAGGGGTAGGGGTCGTGCTCGGCGAGGTGGTCGCCGAGGTCCGCGCCGTCGACGTACTGCATGACGAGGAAGAGGGCCCCGTCCTCGGACGGCTCGCTGCCCGCGTCGTGCACGGTGACCAGGCCGGGGTGGTCGACCTGCGCCGTGACGCGGCACTCGCGCACGAAGCGGCGGCGCAGCTCCTCGGCCTCGGCTCCCGCGACGCGGTCGGGCCGCAGCAGCTTGACGGCGACGCGGCGGTCGAGGCGCTTGTCGTACGCCGTCCAGACCTGGCCCATGCCGCCCTGGCCGATGAGGGTGGAGAGTTCGTAGCGCCCGGCGACGACGCGGCCGCCCGCCGCCGCGTCCGGCGGCGTCCCCGCTGCCACGGTCAGTTGCCGCCTTCCTGCTTGCGCAGATAGTCGCTGAGTTCGTCGAGTTCGGCCCTGACCTGGTGGATGCGGGCGGGCGCGGGGCGCGCGGGCGGCTGCGCGGTCTGCTGGTCGGGCCGCGGGTAGGCGGGCGGCGGCGTCGGGGCGGGTGCCGGCGCGGTGTGGTGCGTGGGCGCCGGGCCGGGCACGGGGGTGTGCGGGGCGGGGGTGTGCGGGGCGGGGTAGCCGTAGGCGGGCTGCTGCGGCGCGTAGCCGGTGAAGTGCGGCTGCCGGTTCCGGCTGAAGTGGCGTATGTCCGCGAAGAGGTAGTAGGCGACGGCGGCCGTCATCGTGGAGAGCAGCACCACCATGCCCGCGTTGCCGGGGCGCTGGAACTCGTCCTTGCCGGGGTCCACGCCGATCAGGATGAACGCCGTGAGGTCGAGCACGGTCACCGCGGCGAACAGCGCCCAGTCGTGGGACTTGCGCGTCAGGGTCGCGATCCGCAGCATCGGCGCCCACGCGAGCAGCCCGCAGGACATCACCGCGAGCGCCACGAAGACCACGCGCAGCGTCACAGGGTTGCCGCCGGACGTCGGCGGCTGGACTTGCGGCGCGAAGCCGGGGCCGTGCATGGCTGCTCCTGGTACCTGAAGGACGAACGGATGCGGATTCGAGCGTATAGGCCGACAGGGGGAACCGGTCCCGGGATGTACCGAACCGTTGCCGTACTGGTCACGCCGCCGGACCGCGGTCCGGTTCCGTCCGGTTGCCGCGCCGGCCCGCCCGCTCCGGTGCTCACGCCGGCGGAAGCGTGCCCTCCGTCAGTCCGTCGTGCATGCCGCGCACCAGCCGCTCGCCGAGTCCGGCCGCGCGGCGCAGGGCGTCCTCGAAGGCGGCGAGTTCGCGGAACCGCTCGCTGTAGCCGCGCTGGCCCGCGAGCGGCAGCCGGGGCAGTTCGAGTCGGCGGACGTCGAGGCGCGCGGAGGTGGAGGCGTAGCTGCTGGCCCTGCGGTGGTTGGCGGTGCCGCGCAGGAAGCCCGCGAGGAACCACGGGTCGAGGGCGGCGGGGTCGGGGCGCAGCAGCGTGAGGCCGCGGCCGAGCGCCGCGCCCGCGGTGGCCCCGTCGATGACGCGGGCCGCCGCGCCGCCGCCGAAGACGGGGACGACGACGTCGCCGGGTTCGGTGCGTACGGCGGTGTCGTCCGCCGCGGCCTCGGGGGCCGTTCCCGAGGGGGCGCCGCCGGTCAGGACGTCGTGGTCGGTGAGGAGGGGGACGCCGCCCGTTCCGGTGCCGGTACCGGTGTGCAGGGACAGGGCGCCGGCGCGGGCGAGTTCGCCGACGGTGGTCAGCGGCGGGCGCGGCGCCGCCGCGGGGTCCCCCGGCGGGAGGGCGGGATTCAGGTCGGCGGCCCGGCGCAGGGCCTCGCCGAGGCCGTCGCGTACGGCCGCGAGGTCGGTGGTGGCGCCGTCCGCGGCCGGGGGCGGGAGGCGGCGCGCGGGGGCCAGGTCGACCTCGTCGTCGAGGAGTTCGAGCACCGGCACGCTGCGGGCGAGCCCGGGGCGGTCGGCCGTGCCGTGCTTGTCGAAGGCGTGCCAGGCGTCGAGCACGGCGTCTTGCACGGCGGGCCAGTGCCGGTCGTGGCCCTCGGCGGCCGGGGCGCCCGCCGCCTCCACCAGGAGCAGTCCGGGCGCGGGCGGCACGGCGGGCCCCGGCCTGCGCAGCACCCAGACGTGCAGCGGCAGGTTGTACGGCGGGGCGACGCCCGCGGGCAGGGCGATGACCGCGCGGAGCGCTCCACGGCGCAGCAGATCGGCGCGGATGCGGCGGCCGGAGCGGCGGGACGCGGCGGCGGGCGGCATCAGGAGCACGGCCGTGCCGCCGTCGACGAGGCGGGCGAGTGCGTGCTGGACCCACGCGAGTTCGGACTCGGCGCGGGCCGGGAAGCCGTACGTCCAGCGGGGGTCGTAGGCCAGTTCGTCGTGGCCCCAGTTGCGCTCGTTGAACGGCGGGTGGCAGAGGACGGCGTCGGCCCTGCGGTCGTCGTAGGCGTCGGCGCGCAGGGTGTCGGCGGCCATGGTGCGCACCGTCGCGTCCGAGTGCAGGGCCAGGCGGAGCGCGGTGAGGGCGGCCAGTTCGGGCGCGCTGTCCTGGCCGTACAGGTACTGGTCGGGGCGGGCGGGGGCGGCGCGCAGCAGGGCGCCGGTGCCGCAGGCGGGGTCGAGGACGGTGCGTGCGGGGCCCGCGATCTGCGCCATCAGGGCGGCGGGGCCCTCGGGCGTGAGGGTGTACTGGCGGGGGTTGGCGTCGAGCTGCCTGCCGAGCAGGAACTCATAGGTCCGGCGGGCGCCGAGCTCCGCCGCGAGTTCGGCCGCGCCGCGCAACAGCGGCACGGACGGCAGGAGTTCGGCGGGCTCGGGGACGCGCACGGCCCGTCTGCGGCGGATGCCGAACCGCGCGGTCACCGCCTCGTCCAGGGCCTCGGGGAGCAGCGCCGCGAGCCGCTCGTCGGAGACCGCGCTCAGTGCGAGCCAGGCGGGGGGCCTGTCCCGGAGCAGCAGCAGGGCGAGGCCGGTGTGCGTGAGGGCGGTGGAGGGTCCCGCGGGATGCCCGGCGAGCTGCTGCCAGACGCGTTCCCGCAGGGGCACCTCGACGAGCTTGCCCTGGGCGCGCAGCCACCGCTCGACCTCGGCGAGGGCGAAGGCGGGGCTGGTGTCGGTGCCGCCGACGGGCTTGGGGAAGTCGCCGTGCCTGCGGCGCCAGTTGCTGACGGCGGCCCGGCCCACGCCGGCGAGCCGGGCGATGCCCGCGGCGGTGACCTCGGTCGACTTGTCCGGCGGCGTCATGGTGAAGCTCCCCTCGTCGCGACGTCGAGCATACCCAGCCCTCCGCACGGACTCCTTCACGGGCGTGAACCCGTTGTTCACACGATGTCGTGTTGACTCGGTTCACAGCCTTCTGCTGTGATGGCACCACGAACGACACCCCTGGGGGACATTCCATGCGTCACCACACGCTCCGCCACACCCGCCTGCGCCGCACCGCCGTCTCCGCCGCCTGCCTCGCCGTCGCGGCGACCCTCGGACTCACCGCGTGCGGCACCGACACCGGCAAGGCCGGCTCGGCGCGGCAGACCGCGGAGAAGAAGGGACCCTTCGCCGGGCTGACCGGCGGCGAGATCGCCGACAAGGCGCTCAAGGCGACGTCCGGCGCCGAGTCATTGAGGATCAAGGGCGAGGTCACGGACGAGGAGACGGGCCTGATCTCGATGGACATGGCCCTGGACACCGGCGGCAAGTGCGCGGGCTCGATCGGCATGGGCGGGCAGGGCGAGATGCAGCTGATCAACCCGGGCGGCACCGTCTACATGAAGTACGACGAGAAGTTCCTGCGCTCGCAGAGCAAGGGAGAGCCCGCGGCCGACGTACGGGCCGCGGTGGACCTGCTCGCCGACCGCTGGGCGAAGACGAAGGCGACGAGCGCCGACGCCAAGGAGATCGCCGGCTTCTGCGACCTCGACACGGTGCTCGCCGACTTCACCGACGTCCACTCGGCGGCCCGCAGGGGCGGCACCACCACGGTCGACGGCACCCCCGCGATCAAGCTCAGCGAGAGCGACGGCAAGGAGAAGTACGAGCTCTACGTCGCCACGGAGGGCAAGCCGTACCTGCTCAGGGTCGACACGGTGGGCAAGGACGGCAAGCCGGAGTCCCTGAGCTTCGGCGACTACGACAAGCCCGTGCGGACGACCCCGCCCACCGGGGACGTCCTCGACCTGGACAAGCTCGCGGGCTGACCCGCGGCGGGAACGTCGCCCCCGCCGTCAGGGGTGCGGCCCGCTCACAGCGTGTGCCGCACCCAGACGTTCGGCTCGACGTAGACCGCGTAGCCCCGCCGCGCCTCGCAGTGCACCGGCACCAGCGCGCCAGGGACCTCGACGGGACCGTCCGCGTCGAAGGGCAGGCCCGTCCACTCGCGCCACTGCGCCGTCGACCCCGACACCGTCATGGAGGCGTGCGCGACCTTCTCGATCACGCCGCCCGCGCGGACGTGCACCCGCAGCCACGGGTCCTGGGGCAGGCCGTCCTCGCGCGTGCGGTACGCGTACTCGTCGATCTGCGCGGCCGGTTCGAGGTGCTTGGCGTTGGGCCGCACGGGGGCGACGAGTTCACCGAAGCCGCGCGCCCGCGCGTTGTCCCGCATCGCCGCGAGCATCAGCCCGGAGACGCCCTTCCCCTGGGCCGCGCGGTCGACGGTTATCTCGATCGCGCTCACCGTGTCGGGGTCCTTGCCGTGCCGCAGGTCGGAGAAGGCCCAGAGCATGACCTGGTCCCAGCCGCCGTCGGGCAGCCCGCCCTCGGCGCGGGCACGCAGTCCGAGCGGCACGCTGAAGGCCCGCGCCACGACCTTGCCGTCGGCCCCGGCGTCGGTGGCGACGAGGACGTACTCGGGGAACTCCTTGAGGAGGCGTCCGATCAACGACCAGCCGACCGGGTCGTACAGGATGAACTCCGGCCAGTCCTCGGCCATGTTCCACAGGGGGCCGGCGAGTTCGGGCCGCTCGGCGAGCGTCGTGATCTTGAGGTCCATACGGCGCACGCTAACGGGCGGGCCCCGCACCGGCATCCCGTTTTCCGTCGCCGGCGCCGTCCCGCGTCACCGCGCGCGGAAGCGTCCGGGAGCGGTGGTCGGCGCGCCGCCCTCGGGCAGCTTCTCCTCCGGGCAGGCCGAGAGCACCTCCCGCATGGCGTCGCGCTCGGCGCCGGTCACCCACACCCCGTACTTCTTCTTCACCGCGACCTGCCCGGCCACATACGCACAGCGGTAGCCCTTGTTCGGCGGCAGCCAGGTCGCGGTGTCGCCGTCGCCCTTGCCGCGGTTGGCCCCGGCGTCGACCGCGAGGAGGTTGAGCGAGTCGTTGGCGAAGGCGATCCGCTTGCCCGGCTCCCACCGGGCTGCGCCCTTCTGCCAGGCGTCGGAGAGGGCGACGAGGTGGTCTATGTCGACCCGGCTGCGCCCGCGCCGGAACGTCACGTCCTTGCCGGTGTACGGGTCGGGGGCGAGCCTCCCGGCGGCGACCCGGCAGTCCCCGCCCTGGTACGTGACGTCCTTCAGGTCCCGTTTGAGGATGTCGTCCCTGGTCGGGCAATGGTTGGAGTCCGTGTCGGCCCAGGCGGTGCCGAACCGGGCCCGGTCGTAACCGGTCTTCGGGGCGCGGCCCTTGACGGTGAGCGTGTCCACGGCGGCGAGCGCGGAGCCCGTCTTCGCGTCGCGTCCCGCGGCGCCGCCCTCCGCCGTGCCGCCGGTCTCGCAGCCGGTCAGCAGCGCGGGCACGGCGACCAGCGCGAGCAACGCCGACGTGGTGCGGCGGCTCATCGGACGGTCACCGTGTCGCCGAGGGCCATCGGCGCCGGCGTCACGACGTCCGTGTGGACGCCGACGCACATGCCGCGGGCGGCGGTGAGGGTCTTCAGGACGCGGTTGTCCACGGGCAGCCCCGGCTGGGCCTGCGTCACCATGACGCAGCGCACGACGCGCCGGGTGACCCGCAGCCGCAGCGGCTCCGCCTCCCGGCCGGCGCCGATGGTGATCTCCCGGCCCACCCAGTCCTCCTCGATCCAGGGTTCGTCGGTCTCCACGACCACGTTCTTGCGCAGCCGCCGCACGTCGACGGGGTCCGCGTCACCGAGCAGGTCGCCGAGCGCGCGCAGCGAGGCGGTGCCGACGAGCGAGACGGCCGACACGTCCTTGTGGCTGTCCTCGCCCTCCCTGACCAGCTCGACGCCCGCGCCGAAGCGTTCGGGGACACGGGGATCGCCGGGGCGCAGCGTCGCGCCGTCCGGGGCGGTGATGACGGGCGTGCCGTCCGCCTCGTAGGTCACGCGGTGCTCCAGCATGCCCGGGGTGCGGCGGAAGCGCTGGTGGTTCTTGCCGCTGGCGAGCTTGCCGTCGGGGTGGCGCAGCGCCCAGAGGCGGTCGCCGACGATGCCGCGCGCGTCGCACTCAAGACGGTCGTGCTCCTCGCCGAGCATCGACTTCACCGGATACCGGCGCAGACCCACGACCTTGAGCGTCACTGCGCTCTCCCCTCCCCTGGGCGGACTCTCCCGGCCCCCACGGTAACCGCAGCCCGGCCCCCGCCACCGGCATGACCTCCGGGGTAATCGACCCGCCCGCCCCGCCTCGGCAGGATCGGGCACGCAGGAGAAGCCCCCGCCGCGCCCCGAGGAGCACGCCATGACGACCCAGCGCCCCGCCCCCGAAGCCACCCGAGCCGTCGTGCAGGCGTTCATCGAGGCCCGCCTGGCCGGGGACACCGCACGCATGGCGGAGCTGTTCGCCGACGAGGTCGACTGGCTGCTCGCCGACAACCCGGGCGTGCCGTGGATACGCCCGCGCTCCACCGGCGCCGAATGCGCCGCCCAGTCGGCGGAACTGGCCGCGCACACCGTCGCCGAGGACGCCCGCGCCACCCTCGACACCTTTCTGGTGGACGGCGCCGACACGGTCCTGTTCGGCCACCTCGCGGGCACCGTCCGCGCCACCGGCAAGTCCTTCGCGGGGCCCTTCGCGCTGCGGCTCACCGTCGAGGAGGGGCGGATCACCCGCCACCACCTCTACGAGAACAGCCTGTCGATCGCCGAGGCGTGCAAGCCGTAGCGCCCGGCCCGCCGCTACGACCCCAGGATGGAGGTCAGGAACTCCCCCACCCAGCCGAGCAGTTCCCGCCCGACCAGCGGCTTGCCGCCGACCTTCGCGGTCTTGGGGCGCGGCACCAGGATCTGGTGGGCGTTGCCCTTGATGAGCGAGCCGGGGTAGAGGCGCTTGAGGCGCAGCTCCTGCGACTCCCGCAGCTCCACCGGGGCGAAGCGGATGTTGTTGCCCTGGAGGACGATCTCGCCGACCTCGCAGGCGCGCGCGAGCATCCGCAGGCCCGCGACGAGGAGCAGGTTCTCCACCGGCTCCGGCAGCTTGCCGTACCGGTCGGTCAGCTCCTCGCGCACCGCCTTGACGTCCTCCTCCGTGGTGGCGGAGGCGATGGCGCGGTACGCCTGGAGGCGCAGCCGTTCGCCGGGCGCGTAGTCGTGCGGGACGTGCGCGTCGACCGGCAGCTCGATCTTGACCTCCAGGGGCGGCTCCTCCTCCACGCCGCCCTCCAGGGAGGCGCGGTAGTCGGCCACCGCCTCGCCGACCATGCGGACGTACAGGTCGAAGCCGACGCCCGCGATGTGTCCCGACTGCTCGCCGCCGAGCAGATTGCCCGCGCCGCGGATCTCCAGGTCCTTCATCGCCACGTACATGCCCGCGCCCATCTCGGTGTGCTGGGCGATCGTCGCGAGGCGCTCGTGGGCGGTCTCCGTGAGGGGCTTCTCCGGCGGGTAGAGGAAGTAGGCGTAACCGCGCTCGCGGCCACGGCCGACACGGCCCCTGAGCTGGTGCAGCTGGGAGAGGCCGAAGTTGTCGCCGCGCTCGACGATGAGGGTGTTGGCGTTGGAGATGTCGATGCCGGACTCGACGATCGTCGTCGAGACGAGCACGTCGAACTTCTTCTCCCAGAAGTCGACGACCACCTGTTCGAGGGCCTGCTCCGACATCTGGCCGTGGGCCGTGGCGATACGGGCCTCGGGCACGATGTCCCGCAGGCGGGCCGCCGCCCGGTCGATGGACTCCACCCGGTTGTGGATGTAGAAGACCTGGCCCTCGCGGAGCAGTTCGCGGCGGACCGCGGCGCCGATCTGCTTCTCCTCGTACGGCCCGACGAAGGTCAGGACCGGGTGCCGCTCCTCGGGCGGGGTGGTGATCGTGGACATCTCGCGGATGCCGGTGACCGCCATCTCCAGCGTCCGGGGGATGGGGGTCGCCGACATCGTCAGGACGTCGACGTTGGCGCGGAGCTTCTTCAGCTGCTCCTTGTGCTCGACGCCGAAGCGCTGCTCCTCGTCGACGATGACCAGGCCCAGGTCCTTGAACTTGGTCTCCGAGGAGAACAGGCGGTGCGTGCCGATGACGATGTCCACCGAGCCGTCCCGCAGCCCTTCGAGGGTGGCCTTGGACTCGGTCTCCGTCTGGAAGCGGCTGAGCGCCCTCACGTTGACCGGGAACTGCGAGTACCGCTCGGAGAACGTGCCGAAGTGCTGCTGCACCAGGAGCGTCGTGGGGACGAGGACCGCGACCTGCTTGCCGTCCTGCACGGCCTTGAAGGCGGCGCGGACCGCGATCTCCGTCTTGCCGTAGCCCACGTCGCCGCAGATCAGGCGGTCCATCGGGACCGTCTTCTCCATGTCGTCCTTGACCTCGGCGATCGTGGTGAGCTGGTCGGGCGTCTCCACGTACGGGAAGGCGTCCTCCAGCTCGCGCTGCCAGGGCGTGTCGGGGCCGAAGGCGTGGCCGGGGGCGGCCATGCGGGCGGAGTACAGCTTGATGAGGTCGGCGGCGATCTCCTTGACCGCCTTCTTCGCGCGCGCCTTCGTCTTCGTCCAGTCGGCGCCGCCGAGCCGGTGCAGGGTGGGGGCCTCGCCGCCCACGTACTTGGTGATCTGCTCCAGCTGGTCGGTGGGGATGTACAGGCGGTCGCCGGGCTGGCCGCGCTTGGCGGGGGCGTACTCCACCACCAGGTACTCGCGGGTGGCGCCCTGGACGGTGCGCTGCACCATCTCGATGTACCGGCCGACGCCGTGCTGTTCGTGGACGATGTAGTCCCCGGACTCCAGGGTCAGCGGGTCGATCGTCTTGCGGCGCCGCGCGGGCATGCGCTGCCCGTCCTTGCCGGCCGCCTTCTGCCCCGAGATGTCGGTCTCGGTGAGGACGGCCAGCTTGAGGGCGGGGTCGACGAAGCCGTAGTCGATCGAGCCGCAGGAGACGTGCACGAGCGAGGGCGTCAGCTCGCCGAGGTCGCCGTCGAGGCGGGCCGCGATGCCCTCCCCGCCGAGGACCTCGACCGTACGGGCGGCGGGGCCGTGGCCCTCGGTGACGTACACCGTGCGCCAGCCGTCGGCCAGCCAGCCCTTGGTGTCCGCGAGCGCCCTCGCGGTGTCGCCCCGGTAGGTCTCGGGGGCGTGCATGCCGAGCTTCAGGGTGTCCTCGTCGAGCTCAGCATCCGCGGCGAAGGGGCTGACCGACCACCACATCATGCCCAGCTCACGGGCGCGGTCGCGGACGTCCGCGATGCCCCACAGGGACGCCGCGTCCACGTCGATCGGGGCCTCGCCGCCGCCCGCCGTCGCCGCCCAGCTCGCCTGGAGGAACTCCTGCGAGGTCGCCACCAGGTCGGCCGCGCGCGAACGCACCCGCTCCGGGTCGCACACCACCGCCATGGAGCCCTTCGGCATGACGTCGATCAGCAGCTCCATCTCGTCCACCAGGACGGGCGCCAGGGACTCCATGCCCTCGACCGCGATGCCCTCGGCGATCTTGCCGAGCAGTTCGCCCAGTTCGGGGTGGTCTTCGGCGAGGGCCGCCGCCTTCTCGCGCACCTCGTCGGTGAGCAGCAGCTCACGGCAGGGCGGCGCCCACAGACCGTGCTCGGCGACCTCCAGGGAGCGCTGGTCGGCGACCTTGAAGTAACGGATCTCCTCGACGTCGTCGCCCCAGAACTCCACCCGGAGCGGGTGCTCCTCGGTCGGCGGGAAGACGTCGAGGATGCCGCCGCGCACCGCGAACTCGCCGCGCTTCTCGACCAGCTCCACCCGGGCGTACGCGGCTGCCGCGAGCGCCTCGACGATCTCGTTGAGGTCGGTGCTCTGTCCGGCGCGCAGCGCGACAGGCTCCAGGTCGCCCAGGCCCTTGACCTGCGGCTGGAGGACCGAGCGGACCGGGGCGACGACGACGGAGACCGGGCCCGTCTCGGGGTCGTCCGCCCGCGGGTGCGTCAGGCGGCGCAGCACGGCCAGGCGGCGGCCCACGGTGTCGGAGCGCGGCGAGAGGCGCTCGTGCGGCAGCGTCTCCCAGGAGGGGAAGTCCACCACGCCGTCGGGCGGGAGGATCGTGCGCAGCGCGGCGGCCAGGTCCTCCGCCTCGCGTCCCGTGGCCGTCACGGCGAGGACGGGACGGCCGGCGTCCCTGGCGAGCGCCGCCACCGCGAACGGGCGGGCCGCGGGCGGACCGACCAGGTCGACGTGCATGCGGTGGCCGTCGCCCGCGGCCTCGACCGCTTCGGCGAGTGCGGCGTCCTTGACGACGGCGTCGAGCAGACCGTGCAGGCTCATGTGGGCTTTTTCCGTCCAGGTACCGGTGTGAGCGGGCTTTGCGATGGGCAACGCGAACCGCCCGGCACGTCGCACGGGCCGGGGGGCTCCAGCGTACGACCTGGGACCGACACGCGCGGCTCGGACCGGCGCGCGCCACACCGCCCGGGGCCGCGGCACGGCGTGCCCGCCTCGGGTGCCGCCCGGTCCTTCCCGCACAATGTCCCGAATACGCCGGTACGAAAACCTGTACGCCCCGCGAAGCCCGCCGCACCACCGCCGTCGATCAGAAAGCCACGTCATGCCCGGAGCACAGACCGACGCCCCCGCCCTGGAGCGTGCCGACGAGCTGATACCCGGGCGGGACCGTGCCGCCGCCCCCGCCACGGGGAGCGGCGGGGTGTGGGACCGCGCTCCGCTGATCCTCGCCGCCGGTCTCTTCCTCGCGTACGCCATGGTGTCCGTCGGGCGGTACCGGCAGATGGAGAGCCGCTCCTGGGACCTCGGGATATTCGAGCAGGCCGTGCGGGCCTACGCGCACCTCCAGGTGCCCGTCGCCGACCTCAAGGGGCCCGGCGCGAACATCCTCGGCGACCACTTCAGCCCCGTCACCGCCCTGCTCGCGCCCGCCTACCGCCTCTTCCCCACGCCCCTCACGCTCCTCGTGGCGCAGGCCCTGCTCTTCGCCGTCTCCGCGATCCCCGTGACGCGCGCCGCGACCCGCCTCCTCGGGCGCGGCTCCGGGCTCGCGGTCGGCATCGCCTACGGACTCTCCTGGGGCATCCAGCGCGCCGCCGACTTCGACTTCCACGAGATCTGCTTCGCCGTGCCGCTGATCGCGTTCTCGCTGGAGGCGCTGCTGCGGCTGCGGTGGCGGGCCGCGCTGTACTGGGCGCTGCCGCTGGTCCTCGTCAAGGAGGACCTGGGGGTGACCCTCGCCGCCATCGCCGTCGTCGTGGCGATCCGCTGCCGCCGCACCGACCCCAAGGCCCTGCCCCGCGCGCTCGGCGTCGCCGCCTTCGGTGCCCTCGCCACCGCCGCCACGCTCACGCTGATCATCCCCGCCTTCAACTCCGTCGGCGCCTACGACTACTGGGACAAGGTCGGTGACGGCGGTGGGCTCCCCGTCCTCTTCGACGGCTTCTGGACCAAGGTCCGCACCCTCGGCTGGCTCCTGATCCCCACCACCGGGCTGCTCGCCCTGCGCTCGCCGCTGGTCCTGATCACGCTGCCCACCATCGGCTGGCGCTTCCTCTCCGCCGACGACCACTACTGGGGCACCGACTGGCACTACAGCGCCGTCCTGATGCCGGTGCTCCTGCTCGCCTTCGCCGACGCCGTCGCCGGCGCCCGCCGCAGCGAGCGGCCGTGGCTGCGCCGGTACGCCGAACTGCTCCCGGCCTGCGCCGCCGCCGCGGCCCTCGCCCTGACGACCTCGCTGCCGGTCTCCACCCTCACCGAGGCCCGTACGTACGAGAAGAGCGGGCAGGTCATCGACGTGGAGCGGATGCTCGACCGCATCCCCGACGGTGCCACCGTGGAGGCGAACATCGGGCCCGTCAGCCGGCTGACCTCCCGCGCCCGCGTCTTCTGGGTCGGCGCGGCCCGCCCCGTCGTGCCGCGGTACCTGGCCCTGGACAACCGCTCCGGCTGGGCCAAGGACCCGGTCGCGTACGCCCGGCAGCTGCACCCGGGCACCCGGTACGTCCTTGAGGCCGAGGTCCACGGGTACGTCCTGCTCCGCCGGGCCCGGTGACGGCGGCCCGGTGACGGCGGACGGCCCCCGGCGGACGTGTCGCGCGTCCGCCGGGGGCCGTCTCCCCCGTTCCCCCGTGACGGTGGCTATTCGGTGGCGATGGCGTTCAGGACGTTCATCCGGCCCGCCCGGAAGGCGGGGACGAGCGCGGCGAACAGGCCCACGAACGCCGATCCGACGAAGACCGCGATGATCGTCGGCCACGGGATCTCCAGGACCTTCAGGCCCTCAAGGGCGAGGAGCTTCTGGGCCGTGGCCCCCCAGCCCATGCCGAGTCCGAGGCCGAGCAGGGCGCCGAAGAGGGCGATGACGACGGACTCCAGGCGGATCATGCGGCGCAGCTGGCGGCGGGAGAGGCCGATCGCCCGCATCAGGCCGATCTCCCTGGTGCGCTCGACCACCGAGAGGGCCAGCGTGTTCACCACACCGAGGACCGCGACGATGATGGCGAGGCCGAGCAGGCCGTAGACCATGTTGAGGAGCTGGCCGACCTGGTCCTTCAGGGTCTCCTTGAAGTCGGTCTGGTCCATCACCTCGTACTGCGGGTACTTCGCGAGGGCGTCCTTGAGCGACTGGTAGGCGGCCTCGTCGCGGCCCTCGGCGGCCGTGGCGAACATGATGTCGTTCTGCGTGATCCGGTCCGCGGGGACGTACTTCTCCAGCGTCGAGATGTTCAGGTACATCGCGCCGTTGTCGAGGGCGCCGTCGTCCTTGGTGACGGCGGCGATCCGCAGTTCGGCGGTTCTGCCGTGCTCGAAGGCGACCTTCACCTCGTCGCCGACCCCGAGCCCGTGCTTCTCGGCGAACTTGTCGCCGACCGACATGGCGTTCTTCCCGTACGCGGCCGACAGCTCGCCGGCGACCGTCTCGCGGCGCAGATCCTTGGCGTACGTCGGGTCGGCGGCGCTCAGGCCGACGCCGTCCACGGTCTTGCCGTCGGGCGTGGTCATGTCGGCCTCGATGCCCTTGAGGCGGGTGATGTGGCCGATGTGCTCGGCCTTCTCCAGCGACTCGGCGGCCTTGGCGGTGATCGGGGCGCCCTTGCCGGACTGGACGATGAAGTCGGCGCCCACCGACTTGTCGAGCTCGTCCGTGGCCGAGGCGACCATCGAGGAGCCGACCACGGAGAGGCAGGCGACCAGGGCGAGGCCGATCATCAGGGCGGCGCCGGTCGCGCCGGTGCGGCGCGGGTTGCGCAGGGCGTTGCGCTCGGCCATCCGCCCGACGGAGCCGAAGGCCCGCAGCAGGACGGCGCTGAAGACGCGCACCACGCCGGAGGCGAGGACGGGGCCGACGACGACGAAGCCGACGAGGGTGAGGACGACGCCGCCGCCCAGGAGGAGCGAGCCCTCCGATGCCTTGTCGGCCTGCGACGCGGCGTAGAGCCCGAAGGCGCCCGCGCCGGTCAGGACCAGGCCGATGACGGCGCGCAGCACGCTCGCGCGGCCGTCCGCCGGGGTCCCCGCGTCGCGCAGCGCGGCCATCGGGGAGACCTTGCCGGCCCGGCGTGCCGGGAGGTAGGCGGCGAGGACGGTGACGACGACGCCGAGCACCATGCCGACCACGGGGGTCGTCCAGTTGACGGTGAGGTCGCCGGTGGACAGTTCCATGCCCATGCCGGACATCAGCTTCATCAGGCCGACCGCGAGTCCGATGCCCGCGCCGACGCCGATGACGGAGCCGGCCACGCCGAGCAGCACGGCCTCGGCCAGGACGGAGCGGTTGACCTGCTTGCGGCTCGAACCGATGGCCCGCATCAGGCCGATCTCGCGGGTGCGCTGGGCGACCAGCATCGAGAAGGTGTTGATGATGAGGAAGATGCCGACGAGGAAGGCGATCCCGGCGAAGCCGAGCATCGCGTACTTCATGACGTCCAGGAAGCCGCCGACGGACTTCCGGTTGTCGTCCGCGGTCTCCTTCTGCGTCTTGATGTCGTACGCGCCCTTGTCCAGGTCCTTCGCGACGTTCGCCTTCAGCGCGGTGTCGCTGACACCCGCGGCGGCGGTGACGCTGACGTGGGTGAACCGTCCCGTGGTGCCGAGCAGTTCGCGCTGGGCGGTCTCCGTGTCGAGGTAGACGACGGTCGCGCCGGGGTTGGTCACCTTGAAGGCGGCTATGCCGGAGATCTTCGCGGTGTGGTCGCCGGTGGCGGCGATGGTGCGCAGCTCGTCGCCGATCCTCAGGCCGTGCTTGTCGGCGGTGTCGGCGTCGATCATCACCTCGGTGGGGCCGCGCGGCGCGTGCCCCGAGGTGATCTCCATCGAACGCAGGTCGTTGCGCGTCCAGTTGCCCGCGATGGTCGGGCCGCCGCTGGTGGGGCCGACGTCCTCGTTCCGGCTGTCGACGACGGTCACGCTCTCGCTGCTGACCGCGCCCTCGGCGGTCTTGACGCCGTCCGCCTGCCGCGCCCGGCTCACGACGGATGCGGGCATCGACTCGGGCTTGCCGCTGTCCGGGGCCTGACCGGCGTCCTCGGCGGACTTGGGGGAGACCGTGACGTCGGCGGAGGTCGCCGCGAAGAGCTTGTCGAAGGTGGTGCTCATGGTGTCGGAGAAGACGAGCGTGCCGCACACGAACGCCACCGACAGGATCACGGCCACGGCGGAGAGCGCCATGCGGCCCTTGTGCGCGAGGAAGTTGCGCATCGACGTCTTGAGGACGGTCATGACGTGCGCCCCCGCGCGTCGAAGGACTTCATGCGGTCGAGCACCTGGTCGGCGGTCGGGTGGTGCATCTCGTCGACGATCCGGCCGTCCGCGAGGTACAGGACGCGGTCCGCGTACGAGGCGGCGACCGGGTCGTGCGTGACCATCACGATGGTCTGGCCCAGCTCGGTCACCGAGCGCCGCAGGAAGCCGAGGACTTCCGCCCCGGCCCGGGAGTCGAGGTTGCCGGTCGGCTCGTCACCGAAGATGATCTCGGGCCGCGAGGCGAGCGCGCGCGCCACGGCGACGCGCTGCTGCTGGCCGCCGGAGAGTTCGGTCGGGCGGTGCTTGAGGCGCCCCGCGAGGCCGACGGTCTCCACGACCTGGTCGAGCCAGCCGCGGTCCGGCTTACGGCCGGCGATGTCCATCGGGAGCGTGATGTTCTCGATGGCGTTGAGTGTCGGGAGCAGGTTGAAGGCCTGGAAGATGAAGCCGATGCGGTCCCTGCGGAGCTGCGTGAGCTTCTTGTCCTTCAGGCCGGTTATCTCGGTCTCGTCCAGGTGGATCTGTCCGCTGCTGACGGTGTCGAGGCCCGCGAGGCAGTGCATCAGGGTGGACTTGCCGGAGCCCGAGGGGCCCATGATCGCGGTGAACTGGCCGCGGACGATGTCGACGTCGATGTGGTCGAGCGCGACGACGCGGGTCTCCCCCGATCCGTACGCCTTCACGACCTGGCGCGCCCGTGCCGCCACGGCCGTACGCCCTCCAGTGCCCCCGTGCCTGGGTGTGGTCACAGCCGTTGTCACGGTAAGTCTCCTATGTCGGTCACGCGGTGCGTCGGCGTGTCCGCCGCGCGCTCAAGTCTGGTGGGACGACCGGCTCCGGCGCGCTGGTGCTCAGCGCAGTCTTCCCGGGGGGAAAACCCCACCCTCGGGGTGGGGTTCGGCGCCCCCGTCGGTGCGGTACGTCGTAAGGACAATCTAAGAAGCGGTCACGGGCCCGCTCATCCTCCGGCGGTACGAACCCTCCCCGGTCCGCAGTACGGAGGTTCCCCTAGGGGGACTCCCCCCGTCGGTGGACATGGACTCAGGGTTGACTACACCCTGCCCTCCACCCCCGACCTGGTGAGAAGGTGGCCCGCAGCAACTGGTGCAACAGGAAAGGACCTTCGTGGACGGGCGGGGCGGACAAGGCGCCAAGGGCGCGATACGGGGCCGGAGCCGGGGCGCGGTCGTCGCCGCGCTCATGCTGTCGATGGCGCTCGCCGCCATCGACTCCACCATCGTCTCCACCGCCGTCCCCCAGATCGTGGGCTCACTCGGCGGCTTCCCGATCTTCTCCTGGCTCTTCTCCGGCTACCTGCTCGCGGCCACGGTCACCCTGCCCGTCTACGGCAAGCTCTCCGACACCTTCGGCCGCAAACCCGTCCTCATCACGGGCTGCCTGCTCTTCCTGCTCGGCTCCGCCCTCTGCGCCCTCGCCTGGGACATGGAGTCGCTCATCGCCTTCCGCGTCGTCCAGGGCCTGGGCGGCGGCGCCATCCAGGGCACCGTGCAGACCCTCGCCGCCGACCTCTACCCGCTGAAGGAACGCCCCAAGATCCAGGCCAGGCTCTCCACCGTGTGGGCCACCTCGGCCGTCGCGGGGCCCGCGCTCGGCGGCCTCATCACCTCGTACACCGACTGGCGCTGGATCTTCCTCATCAACCTGCCCGTCGGGGCGCTCGCCCTCTGGCTCATCGCACGCCACCTCCACGAGCCGGAACGCGAGACCGTGCCGCGCGGACGCGTCGACTGGCCGGGGGCGCTCGCCGTCTTCGCCTGCGGCGGCGTCCTCCTGACCGCGCTCGTGCAGGGCGGCGTCGCCTGGGCCTGGCTCTCCGCGCCCTCCCTCACCCTGTTCGGCACCGGACTCGCCCTCGTCGCCGTCGTCGTCCTCGTCGAACGCCGCGCCGAGCAGCCCATCATCCCCGGCTGGGTCTGGCGGCGCCGCACCATCGCCGCGGTCAACCTCGCACTCGGCGCGCTCGGCCTCCTGATGGTCGCCCCCACCGTCTTCCTGCCGACCTACGCCCAGTCCGTCCTCGGCCTCGCCCCCGTCGCCGCCGGGTTCGTGCTCTCGGTGATGACCCTGAGCTGGCCGGTCTCCGCCGCCCTCAGCCAGCACGTCTACCGCAGGATCGGCTTCCGGAACACCGCGATCGCCGGCATCTCGGCGGCCTGCCTCGTCCTGCTGGCCTTCCCCCTGCTCCCCTACCCCGGCGCGGCCTGGCAGCCCGCCCTGATCATGCTGCTCCTCGGCGCGGCCCTCGGCCTCTTCCAGCTGCCGCTCATCGTGGGAGTCCAGTCCACCGTCGGCTGGGCCGAGCGCGGCACCGCCACCGCCTCCATCCTCTTCTGCCGCCAGATCGGCCAGACCCTGGGCGCCGCCCTCTTCGGCGCGGTGGCCAACGGCGTCCTGAGCGCACGGCTCGGCGGCTCCGGCTCGCTCGACTCGGTGGCCCGCGTCCTCGACGACCCCGGCTCCGTCGCCGACCCCGAACGGCTGCGCCGCGCGGTGGACGCCGCCGTCGACGCCGTCTACACCGGCGCCGCCGTCGCTGCCGCCCTGGCCCTGCTCACCCTGCTGCTCCTGGCCCCGCGCCGCTTCCCCGTCCTGCGCGACGGACAGCAGGGCCCGCAGCCGGACGACCGGCCCACACGGCAGACGGCGGACTGAGCGCCCGCGCCCCGCCTGGGCGCCCGCGCCCGGCCCGGCCCGGCCCCTACGACTCCACCGACGCCCGCCCCGTCAGCGCGGCGAGGCTGCTCCGCACATGGTCCATGTGCCCCCGCACCTCGTCCCACTCCTCGCCGTGCTCCCGCAGCACCCGCTCCGTCTCACGGCCGATCCGCTCCTCCTGGAGCCGCGCCTCCGCGACGATCTCCGCCGCGCGGGCCGACGCGTCCTCCTGACCGTGCCGCGCGGCCTCCTCCTCGTCGGCGAAGGCCCGCTTCGCCTCCGACAGGCGCGCCTCGGCCGCGGCGATCCGCTCGGCGTCCACCGCGTCCGACGCGGCCGTCCGCTCCGCGATCTCCCGCTCCAGGGCCTCCCGCCGCTCCTCCTGCTCCCTCTCCTGCCCGGCGAGCAGCCCCTCGCACCGCTGCCGCGTCTCCCGCAGCGCCGCCAGCGCCTCCCCGCGCACCTCCTTCGCCTCACGCCGGGCGGCGGCCCGCGCCCCGTCCGCCGCCGTACGGTCGGCCAGCTCCCGCCGCCCGACCCACTCGTCGGCGTCCGCGGCCACCGAGTCCGCGTACGCGCGAGCGGCCTCCCGCGCCTCACGGGCCCCGGCCTCCGCCGCCTCGTTCACGTCCCGCGCGTCCGCCCGCCCCGCGTCGAGGACCTCCTCGGCCTCCTCCTCGGCGAGCGCCAGCAGACGCCGGGCCCGCTCGCCCAGCTCCTCGTACGTCTGCGGGGCGAGCCGCGAGACCACCTCGCGCAGCCGCTCGGCCTCCGCCTCCATCTCCCTGGCGAGGACGGTCAGCCGTGCCGCGCGCTCCCACGCGTCGTCCCGCTCCCGGGAGATCCCGTCGGCGTACGCCTCGGCCTGCTCGGGACGGTAGCCGCGCCCGCGCACGGTGGTGAACCCGTGCGACGACGGCACACCGCTGCTGCTCATCCTGGACCCCTCTCCGACACACCACGCGCGTAGCGCACGATTGGCGCACATCTTGATGGATCAAACCGAAGCACTCATAACGCGACACTCCGCCCAGTCCACCCTGCCCAAGGATGCGCCCCTTCGTGCCCGAAGCCGCAATCGGGATGTCGTTTTTCAGTGCCGCAACGCATGATCGGGGCGTCCGACCCGTCACGCGGGTCGAACGCCCCGATCTCACACGTCCGGGCCAGACCCCGGCGCGACCGTTACAGCAGGCCGTCCCACATCTGTTCGAGCAGGACCGACCACCAGCTCTCCGGCGAACCCAGCGCCGCCGGGTCCAGGACGGCGAGCTGGTTCTGGAAGTCGACGGTCCAGCGGCCCGCCTGCTCCTGGTTCAGACCGAAGCGCAGCCGCCACATGCGGCCCAGCAGCGCCATGCAGCGCGCGAACTCCGGCAGGCCCGTGTTCACGAACTGCGGCGGCACCGGAGCGCCGCCGGGACCGGCCTCCACCGGCACGGCCACGATGTTCGCCGTGCCGTACTGGACGCAGAGCGCCCGGCCGAAGTCACTGCCCATGACCAGGTACGAGCCCGCGTCGGCCGCCGGCTGCACACCCCGCTCCCGCGCCAGCTCCGCCAGCGTCGGCACCGGACGCCCCGGCTGGGCCTGCGCCCAGAAGAACGGCCCGAAGTCCAGGGGCAGCCCCGCCACCACCAGGGTGTGCGCCACGATGTCCGGCACGCCCTGGCGCGACACCGCCCGCTGGTCGAAGCGGAAGACGCCGGGCCCGAAGGCCCCCGCCAGCTCCTGCGCGATGCCCTCCGGCGGGATCGGCTGGGCCGGCGGCAGCTGCTGCAGCGGGGCGCGCACCGGCGCCGGGCGGGCCGGGCCGTCCGCGACCTGGTGCAGCTCGCCCTGGTGGGCGAGGAGCTGCTGCATGCCCTGCTGCCGGGACGCGTGGTCCCTGCCGTACGGGGCGATCGACGTGATCCGCGCCTGCGGCCAGGTCTCGCGGATCATCCGGGCGCAGTAGGCGCCCGGCAGCTCGCAGGACTCCAGCTCGGTGTGGAGTTCGAGCACCTGCTGCGGAGGCACGTTCATGCCGCGCAGCTCGTGCAGGATCTGCCACTCCGGGTGCGGGGTGCCGGGCGCCGAGCGGCGGATGAGCTGCTGCTCTGAACCGTCGGCCGCGCGGTAGCGCAGCACGGCCTGGTAGCCGGGGCCGACGGTCGGCTGACCGGCGGGCGGCTGCGGATAGCCGTACGGCTGACCGGGCGCGGCCGGCGGCGGCATACCGGGACCGCCGACCGGGGGCCCCGCCAGCATCGTCGCGGCATGGTGCACGGAGCCACCGGGGGGCTGCGGCGCGCCGGGCGGCCGGGGCGCACCCGGCGGCTTGACCCCGCCACCGAGGCTGGGGTCGGCGAGCATCGTCGCGGCATGGTGCACACCGCCGGGAGGCGTACCCGGAGCACCGGGAGGACCGGGCGGCTGCGGCGGCCCCGGAGGCTGCGGGGCGCCGGGCGCACCCGGCGGCTTGACCCCGCCACCGAGACTGGGGTCGGCGAGCATCGTCGCGGCATGGTGCACACCGCCGGGAGGCGTACCCGGAGCGCCGGGCGCACCGGGCGGACCGGGCGGACCGGGCGGTTGCGGCGCGCCGGGAGCCGCGGGCGGCTGCGGCCCCTCGGGGCCGAGCGAGGAGACGAGCTGGGTCGGGACGTAGCCGCCGGCGGGCGTACCGGGAGCACCGGGCCCCGAAGCCTGCGGCGCACCTCCGGGCACACCCGGCGGGCCGGGAGGCGGCGGCGCGGCACCGCCTCCCCGCGCCCCGCGCGGCGGCCCCTCCGCCTTGCTGGTGGCGGCATCGGCGATGTCCCCGACGCCGGACCCCGCGGAAGCCGCGGGCGCCTGCGGAGCGTTCGGCACCGAAGCACCGGGACCCTGGGCACCAGGGCCCTGCGGGTAGCCGTACGCGGCGGCACCCGGCGCACCGGGCGGCGGCGTCGTCGAAGCCCCGGGCGACTGCGGAGCGTTCGGCACCGGAGCACCGGCGGGCGGCAGCGGCGCACCAGGGGCCGGAGCAGCCGGACCCTGCGGATAGCCGTACGCGGCGGCATCAGGCGCACCGGGCGGCGGTGTCGCCGACCTCCCGGGCGGCTGCGGGGCATTCGGCACCGGCGCACCGGGACCCTGGGCTCCGGGACCCTGCGGATAGCCGGACGCGGCGGCACCAGGCGCACCGGGCGGCTGCGGAGCGTTCGGCACCGGAGCACCGGCGGGCGGCAGCGGCGCACCAGGGGCCGGAGCAGCCGGACCCTGCGGATAGCCGTACGCGGCAGCATCAGGCGCACCGGGCGGCTGTGGGGCATTGGGGGCTCCGGGCTGCGGAGAGTCCGGTGTGCCGGGGCCGTCCAGGGCCGGGGCGATGGCCGTCGCCGGCAGGTGGCTGCCGCCGTGCATCAGGGCCGTCTTGGCCTCGGGTGCGACGCCGGGCGGCGGGGTGCCGCTCCCGTCCAGACCGGCGAGCGGCGGTGAGAACACCGTGGCGGGCAGCGGGACCGAGTGGTCCTCGCCGCCATCGGCGTTGGTATCCGTACCGGCCCACGGGGTCGCCCCCGCCGGCACGCCCGGTGACGTCACGGGCAGGCTGTCGTCGCGCTCGGGCGCGCCGTCGCCGTCACCGTCGGAGCCACCGGCCGCGGGCCACGGCGTACCGCCCCCCGGCACGGCGGACGCCGCGGGCGCTTCCGGAGCCGGAGCGTCAGCCGGCTCCGCGTCCACCGGGGCACCCTCGGCCGAAGCCGAGCCCGAAGCCGAGCCGGAAGCCGCCGCCGAGGACGACCCCTCCGACCGCCGGTCCGGAATGCCCAGCTTGTCCGCCGCCTCCTGGAGCCACTCCGGAGGGCTCAACAAGAAGGACGTCTGATTGAGATCCACCCGCTCCGGCGGCGGCGGAGCCGCATCCCGCGGCGCCGTGGCCGCCAGGCCGTACTCCTCCTCGTACCGACGGATCACCTCGCCCACGGCGAGCCCCGGCCACAACGTGGCCTCACCGCTGTCCCTGGCGATGACGAGCCGCTGGTCGCCGCCGTCGGAGACGGGACCGTTCTCCCGGTCCTCGGCCCAGACCACGAACCCCAGATCGAACTCCCGGACCCGCACCTCGCGGTGCTGGTAGCCCGGCACGTCACCGTTGATCCACTCCTCGGCGCGCTCCTGCGCCTGCGCGAAGGTCACCATGCTTGCGTCACTCCCCAGCCGAGGACACGGGGACGGCGCGCGCGAAGCCGCCGTCCACCATCAGGTTCGCCACGGTCTCCAGCTCCGGCGGATTGCCCGCGAGCCGCGACAGGAAGGCGTCGAAGTCGTCGCCGCACGGCAGCAGCAGCCGCCGCACCCGCTCCGCGGGCGGCCACGCGTCCTGGTCCCGCACGTCGTCGTACGCGCAGAACCACACCGAACCGACCCGGTCACCCCTGACCTTCACGGCCAGCAGACCGCCCTGCACGAACCCGACCCCCAGGTAATCCTTGGTCAGATGGTCGCGCAGGCACTTGTTGACGTACACCAGATCGTTCACCGCCGCCTGGTCCCGCACCGTGAAGAACGGCTGGTCCACCAGGAGACCCAGCTCCGCGTCGAGCGCCGCGCCCACCGGCGCGCACCCGCCCGCCGCCTTCAGGAAGGAACGGTAGGCGCCCGGCAGCCGGTAGCCGAGGTCCTCCTCGACACCCTGCACCTGCTGCTCTGTCACCGCGACCGCGGCCTTCGGCAGCCCGAAGTGCGCGGGCCGCGTCTCCTGCAACGGCCGCGTCCCCCGCTTCTCCTGGTCCACGGCCGTCGTCGCGATACCACCGTGGTGCCGCAGCAGAGCCTTCACCTCGACCGGCACGAGTTCGAGCCGACGGCCGCCCGGCACGTGATGCCACGTCCAGCCGTGCGGCGTCGCCACCGCGGGAATCGTGTCCCACAGCTCATGACCGTCCGCCGCGAGCGCCGCGTTCGCCGACACGTAATCCGTCAGGCGCAGCTCGTCGACGCCGAAACCCTCAGGCGGCTCGGCGATCTCGGCCGCGGCACGCGCGTACGAGGAGAAGTCCGGATAGCCGTGCTCGTCCACCCGCACACCTCTGGGATGGCGGGCGGCGCGGACCGGGTCCGGGAAGTGCACGACCTGCCCGGCGTACGCCGCGTTCGGCGGCGCGGACTGCTGCCCCAGCCGACCTGTCGTCATGGCGATTGCCCCCTGCGGCACTGTGAAAGGTTCTGGTTCTGCTGCTGATTCTGCATGTCTTCTGCATGTCTTCTGCATGTCATGATCTGCGCGTTCCGGTCCGCGGTCGTTCGCTTTCCACGGCCTCCGGCACGGCGGATGTCGACACAGCCTATGCGGTGGGACGGCACCGGTCACCGGGCCTCCGGTTCCATGACCAGCAGCCACCGGACGGTCACCGTGCGACGAAACCCGACGGAGAGCCAGGCGTGTCGCAGAGCCCCAGCTACCGCACCACCCGCCCCATTTGGCAGGCTGTCCCCCGCAACGCGGGGGCGTGGCACCCGCGGTGACGACCGCGGAGCAGGGGGAGGGGACACAGCACATGCACACGGCACCAAGCGACATGACCGCCCACACGCTGTCCACGACGGCGCCCACCAAGGCGTCCGCGGCAGTGGCCGGCACGGGCCCGACGGCAGGACTCACCGTGGCCACCACAGCCGGATCCACCGCACCGAGCGACTCCGCCCCCGCACCGGCGGCCGGACCCCTCGGCGACCCGCGCGTCGGCTGGAGCAGCACCGCGGCCCACGCACCCGTCCTGCGCCAACGCCGCGACGGCATCCTGCCCACCGTCGCCGCCGCCCTCTCCGTACGCGGCCAGACCACCCTCACCTGCACCCCCGGCCGCGGCGAGGAACCCCCCGCGCTCCACCCGCTCGTCCAGGACTTCCTCGACGCCCTCACCAGCGGCCAGCGCGAACGCTTCACCGGACGCTGCGCCGAGGCGATCCTCGTCTCCCGGCACATCGCCGCCGCCGACGCGGGCCGCTCCAAGCGCGCCCAGCGCAAGCCCATGACCAACGGCGAAGCCCGCAAAGCGCTCAAACACGCCAAACTGACCACCCGTCGCATCCGCGAGGACGGCGACCCCCTGCACGGCTCCTTCGCCCCGCCGTGCCGCTCCTGCACCGCCCTCACCGCGCACTTCGGCGTACGCGTCGTCGACCCGACGACCACCGAAGCCTGACCCCCACCGGAGCACACACAGGACCCGGCCGGACCCGCACCACCACCGTCCGCCCGCCCGTCCACCCGACCGAACAAGGGCCCACCCCATGCACGCCGACCACCCCGCCACCGCCGCCCACACCCCGCGCGCGGGCGGCACCCCCCTGCCCGTTCCCGTCGACGCCGCCCTCCGCGCCGCCGGCTGGCGGCCCGGACGCTGGGACATCAAACAGGCCGAGATCTGGGCCGACGCCCTCCGCCGCCACACCTCACCCGCCGGACACCGGCACTCCGTCTTCCCCGCCGCCGTCGAGGCCTGGGCCGAATTCGGCGGACTCCACATCACCCCTCAGGGGACAGGCCGGGAAATAGCGCCCGCCACCGTCCACCTCGATCCCATGTACGGACTCCACCTCGCCCGCACCCTCGGCGACCTCGGCCGCGCCCTCGGCACCGAGCTGAGCCCCATCGGCGAGGAGACCGAGACCCAGGCACTCCTCGCCATCGACACCCAGGGCCGCGTCTACAGCCTCGACCACAGCGGCGACTGGTTCCTCGGCGCCCACATCGACCACGCCCTGACGACCCTCTTCACCGGCGCCAACCCCACCCGCCTCACCGCGAGCTGACCCCCACCCCCGGCAGCCCAGGGCCCGAACACCACACACCCCCACACAAACGCAGACCCCGCCAAGCCGAACAGACCGCGACAGACCCGAACAAGACTTGACAGACCCGGACGGACCCGGGCGGGACCTGGACGGCAGGGCCCTAACCCACCGCCGGAACCGCCGCGGGAAGCACCGCCGAGACACGGAAACCACCGACATCCGTCGGACCCGACACGAACACACCGCCCAGACCCGTCACACGCTCCTTCATCCCGACCAGACCATTGCCCCCACTCGGCAACCGCGCGTCCGCCGTGGAACCCGCCTCCGGCGGCGGCCCGTTCTCCACCTGCATCGCGATCTCCGCCCCCCGGTGCGCGAGCCGCACATACGTCTTCGCACCCGCCGCATGCTTGTGGACGTTCGTCAACGCCTCCTGCACCACCCGGTACGCCGTCTGCTCCACATCCGCCGCGTAATCCCTCGGCTCACCCTCCACCGACAGATCCACGGCCATCCCCGCCGCACGCGACTGCCCCACCAACTCGTCGAGCTCCGCCAGAGAAGGCCCGTCCTCATCCACCGCACGCGAGGCCGCCGCAGCCGCGGCATGCCCCACCGCCGCCAACGGCACCGGCTCCACCGGCCGCGCACCCCCCGCGCCCTTCACCCCGTCGTCCCCCGCCCGCAGCACCCCGAGCATCTCCCGCAACTCCGTCAGCGCCTGCCGGCCCATGTCCCCCACCAGCGCCGCGTTCCGCACGGCCTTCTCCGGGTCCTTACGAGCCACCGCCTGCAACGCCGCCGCGTGCACCACCATCAGACTCACCCGATGGGCCACCACGTCGTGCATCTCACGCGCGATCCGCGTCCGCTCCTCGTTCCGCGCCCACTCCGCACGCTCCTCCGCGCGCTCGGCCAGCAACTGCAGCTCCCGCTCCAGATCGTCCGCACGCTCGCGCAACGACTCCATCAACCGCCGCCGCGCCCCCACGTACAGACCCAGCAGCACCGGCGGCGCCGTCACCCCGATCGACCCCGCCACCGCGAAGAACGGCAGGAACTCACTCCCGATCGGCGAGTGCGCGCCCTCCCCCGCGAGATCCTGACTGGCCCGCACCAGCGTCACGATGAACGTCCCCGCCATCGACATGCCCGCGAGCGCGCCCGTGATCCGGCGCGGCAGCTCCGAGGCCGCCAGCGTGTACAGGCCGACGATCGTCAGGAGCACCCCCATCTGGGCAGGCGTGATCGCGATCGCGATCAGCACCACCGCGACCGGCCAGCGCCGCCTGATCAGCAGCGCCGCACCCGCCAGCGCACCGAAGCCGACGCCCACCGGCGCCGGCAGTCCCGCGTCCGCGGCGAACGCCACCCCCTCGGCGCCGCACTCCGCCGCGGACAGCGCCGCGAGCCCCACATCCAGCGCCGCCCCGCGCCACCGCTCCCACCACCACGGCCCGGTCATGGCCGTGGTGCGGTCGTCCCCCGTCGTGGTCATGCCTTCCAGCGTACGGGCGTTCCGCCGCGGTTTTCCGGCGAGTTTCCGGCTCGGTGATCCAGCACACGCGGCGTTCGAGCGGAAGCGAAACGTGCCGGTATCCCTCGAACTGTTGATCCGAGGCTCATTCCTGGCCGGAGGCACGCATTCCGGACGACGGTCTTTCCATGACGGAGATCACGGACGGGCACGAGGACTTCGAAGCACTGCGCGAGCGGGCGGTCGCCCTGCGGCGGGCGGGACTGAGCCGCCGCCAGATCCGCGACCGGCTCCACGTGTACAACAACGACATCCTCAACCGCCTCCTGGACGGCGAGCCGGCACCGGCATGGACCAGGCGCCCGAACGCCAAGGACGACCTCAGGGCACGCGCCCGTGAGCTGCGGCTCCAGGGCATGACGTACGACCGCATCCAACTGGAGCTCGGCTGCTCGAAGAGCTCGATCTCCCTGTGGGTACGGGACCTGCCGAAGCCGGAGCGCCGGGACGCCTCGGACCAGGCGAGACTGGCTGCGCGGAAGCGGTGGGAGCACGAGCTCGCCCTGCGGGACACAAAGCGCCTGGCGACCAAGGAGGAGGCCGCCGAGAAGTTCCGCACCATGACCGAAGGGGAACTCTGGGCCGCGGGGGTCGCGCTCTACTGGGCGGAGGGCACCAAGGACAAGACCTACGCCCGCCGAGAGACCGTCACGTTCGTCAACAGCGACCCGGGCGTGATCCGGTTGTTCCTGGCCTGGCTGGCCCTGCTGGGTGTGGAGCCGGAGCGGCTGCGGTTCCGGGTGATGATCCATATGACGGCCGACGTACCCGCCGCCGAGCGGTACTGGGCGGACCTCGTCGGTGTCGACCCCGGAGCGCTGCAGAAGACGACGATCAAGAAGCACAACCCCAGGACCGTCCGCAAGAACGTGGGCGAGGACTACCGCGGGTGCCTCGTGATCCGCGTGGCACAGGCAGCCGAGTTGTACCGGCGCATCGAGGGGTGGTGGACTGGAATGGTGGTTTCAGCGACCACGATCAACGTCTCGTCTTCCTCGGGTAAGGTCTGACGCGGCGTTCCGCCGTGGGGTAGCGGCATCCCGCAGGCCTTTGGAGCCTTGAGACGCTGGTTCGAATCCAGCCGGCGGAGCCACAACGTTCGGGTCCTGACCACCAGGTCGGGACCCGCTCCCGTTTCCACCCCCCTACGCCCCGGTATCCTGCGGATGTCCTCCCCCAGAGGAACCCCAACCCATCCGAAGCCGAAGGGCACCCTCCGTGAGCGCAACTTGCCCGGCCGCCGTCGTCGTCCTCGCTGCGGGTGAGGGAACCCGTATGAAGTCGGACCTCCCCAAGGTCCTGCACGAGATCTGTGGCCGTTCCCTCATCGGCCACGTCCTTGAGGCCGCCTACGCGCTCTCGCCCGAGCAGCTCGTCACCGTCGTCGGCTTCCAGAGCGAGCAGGTCCGTGAGCACCTGTCCGCCGTCGCCCCCCAGGTCCGTACCGCCTACCAGGCGGAGCAGAACGGCACGGGGCACGCCGTCCGCATCGGTCTGGAGGAGCTGGGCGGCACCGTCGACGGCACGGTCGTCGTGGTGTGCGGCGACACCCCGCTGCTGACCGGCGCGACGCTGTGCAAGCTGGCCGAGACGCACAGCGGTGACGGCAACGCCGTGACGGTGCTCACCGCCGAGGTGCCGGACGCGACGGGCTACGGCCGCATCGTGCGCGACGGTGCCAACGGCGCGGTCACCGCAATCGTCGAGCACAAGGACGCCTCCGAGTCGCAGCGTGCGATCCGTGAGATCAACTCGGGGGTGTTCGCGTTCGACGGGCGGCTCCTCGCGGAGGCGCTCGGCAAGGTGCGCACGGACAACAGCCAGGGCGAGGAGTACCTGACGGACGTTCTCGGCATCCTGCGTGAGGCGGGTCACTGGGTGGGCGCGGCGGTGGCCGACGACCACGAGGAGATCGCCGGCATCAACAACCGTGTGCAGTTGGCGCAGGCGCGCAGGACGCTGAACGACCGGCTTCTGACGGAGGCCATGCTGGCCGGTGTGACGGTGGTCGATCCGGCTTCGACGTGGGTGGACGCGACGGTCGTCTTCGAGCGTGACGCGGTCGTGCATCCGGGGACGCAGCTCCATGGTTCGACGAGTCTGGGCAGGGGTGCCGAGGTGGGGCCGAACACGCGGCTGACGGACACGAAGGTGGGTGCCGGGGCGCGGGTCGACAACACGGTGGCGAACGACGCGGAGGTGGGCGAGGGGGCGGTCGTCGGCCCGTTCGCGTATCTGCGGCCCGGTACGCGGCTGGGTGTGAGGGCCAAGGCGGGTACGTTCGTGGAGATGAAGAACGCGTCGCTGGGCGAGGGCTCGAAGGTGCCGCATCTGTCGTATGTGGGGGACGCGACGATCGGTGAGCAGTCCAATATCGGTGCGGCGAGTGTGTTCGTGAACTACGACGGTCAGGCGAAGCACCACACGACGGTGGGGTCGCATGTCCGTACCGGTTCGGACAACATGTTTGTGGCGCCTGTCACGGTCGGGGACGGTGCTTACACCGCTGCGGGGTCGGTGATCACGAGGGATGTGCCGGCGGGTTCGCTGGCCGTGGCGCGGGGCCAGCAGCGGAATATCGAGGGCTGGGTGGCCCGTAAGCGTCCGGGGAGCGCGGCTGCGAAGGCGGCGGAGGCGGCGTCGCGGGAGACGGACGGCACAAGCTGACCGGAAACGGGTGCGTCTGACACGGCGTACCGTGATAGGTGCACATATTCGGCCGGCTCGACGCACCGGGACGCGTGGGTACGGCAGCGGGAAGAACTCTCTGAGGAGACAGTGCTGTGACCGGGATCAAGACGACCGGCGAGAAGAAGTTGATGCTCTTCTCCGGCCGCGCCCACCCCGAGTTGGCCGAGGAGGTCGCACACAAGCTGGGTGTCGGCATCGTGCCGACGAAGGCCTTCGATTTCGCCAATGGTGAGATCTACGTCCGTTATCAGGAGTCGGCGCGTGGCGCGGACTGCTTCTTGATCCAGAGCCACACCGCTCCGATCAACAAGTGGATCATGGAGCAGTTGATCATGATCGACGCGTTGAAGCGCGCGTCGGCCCGCTCCATCACGGTGATCGTGCCGTTCTACGGTTACGCGCGGCAGGACAAGAAGCACCGTGGCCGTGAACCGATCTCGGCGCGTCTGATCGCCGACATGATGAAGACGGCGGGTGCGGACCGCATCCTCACGGTGGATCTGCACACGGACCAGATCCAGGGCTTCTTCGACGGCCCGGTGGACCACCTGTTCGCGCTGCCGATCCTGGCGGACTACGTGGGTGCGAAGGTCGACCGTTCGAAGCTGACGGTCGTCTCGCCGGACGCCGGCCGGGTGCGGGTCGCCGACCGCTGGTGCGACCGTCTGGGCGCGCCGCTGGCGATCGTGCACAAGCGCCGTGACAAGGACGTCGCCAATCAGGTCACCGTGCACGAGGTGGTCGGTGAGGTGAAGGGCCGTGTCTGCGTCCTGGTGGACGACATGATCGACACGGGTGGCACGATCTGTGCCGCCGCCGACGCGCTGTTCGCGCACGGTGCGGAGGACGTCATCGTGACGGCGACGCACGGTGTGCTGTCGGGTCCGGCCGCGGACCGGCTGAAGAACTCGAAGGTGAGCGAGTTCGTGTTCACGGACACGCTGCCGACGCCGGGTGAGCTGGAGCTGGACAAGATCACGGTCCTGTCGATCGCTCCGACCATCGCCAACGCGGTGCGTGAGGTCTTCGAGGACGGTTCGGTGACGAGCCTCTTCGAGGAGCAGTAGGACGCCGGAGCCCCGGCTCCTGAAGATCCTTTTGGGTGTGGCCTCCCGGCCGAGTAGACTCGTGGAGTTGCTCGGCGAGGGAGGCCGCACTTTTTTCCGGTGCGGTGGTCCGTTATCGACGCGCTCTTCGTAGCAGGCCAGTCGTATGGCCGGGTAACCCCATCCGACACCTGTTGTACGAGGAGTGCACATGTCCGAGGTCAAGATCTCCGCTGAGACCCGTACGGAGTTCGGCAAGGGCGCCAGCCGCCGCATCCGCCGTGAGGACAAGGTTCCCGGCGTTCTCTACGGTCACGGCACCGACCCGGTCCACCTGGCGCTGCCGGGTCACGAGCTGCTGCTCGCCCTGCGTACGCCGAACGTCCTGATCTCCCTGGACGTGGACGGCAAGACCCAGCTCGCCATCCCGAAGGCCGTCCAGCGTGACGTCCTGCGTCAGGGCATCCTGACCCACGTCGACCTGCTGCTCGTGAACCGCGGCGAGAAGGTCACGGTCGAGATCCCGGTCCAGACCGAGGGTGAGCTGGCCCCGGGCTCCAACCTGCTGGAGCACGTCCTGAACACGCTTCCGGTCGAGGCCGAGGCCACCCACATCCCGACCGAGGTCACGGTCTCCATCGCGGGCCTGGAGGCCGGTGCGTCGGTCCTCGCCAAGGATGTCCCGCTGCCGTCGGGCTCCACGCTGGCGATCGACGGCGACGCCGTGGTCCTGCAGGTCCTGGCCGCGCAGGCCGAGGAGGCCCCGGCCGAGTCCGCCGAGGGCGACGCGTCCGCCGAGGCCTGATCCTCGCGGCGTACATCCGGCACGGCAGCCGCCGCTCCCTCGGGGGGCGGCGGCTGCCGCGTATGAAGGAGACATGCAGGTGACGACCGATGCCAGTGCGCCGTGGCTGATCGCTGGTCTGGGCAATCCGGGGCCCGAGTACGCGATGAACCGGCACAACGTGGGTTTCATGGTGGCCGATCTGCTCGCCGAGCGCATGGGCGGCAGGTTCAAGCGGGCCGCGAAGGCGCAGGCCCAGGTGGTCGAGGGCCGGATCGGTCCGCCGGGTCCCGCGAGCCGTCGCGTCATCCTGGTGAAGCCGATGTCGTACATGAACGTCTCCGGGGGTCCGGTGACGTCGCTGCGCGACTTCTACAAGGTGCCGACCGAGCACATCGTGGCGGTCCATGACGAGCTGGACATCGACTACGGCGCGCTGCGGCTGAAGCTGGGCGGCGGTGACAACGGGCACAACGGCCTGAAGTCGATGACGAAGGCGATGGGCCCGGACTATCACCGGGTGCGGTTCGGCATCGGGCGTCCGCCGGGCCGTATGCAGGTGGCGGACTTCGTCCTGAAGGACTTCTCGTCCGCCGAGCGCAAGGAGCTCGACTACTTCGTGGACCGGGCGGCCGACGCGGTGGAGTCCTTGGTCTCGGAGGGGCTTGAGCGGGCGCAGAGCACGTACAACTCCTGAACCGCGAAGGAGGGGGCGCCCCGGGCGGGGCGCCCCCTCCTTCGTGGCGCCGGGTCAGCCGGTGTTGCGCAGTCCGGCCGCGACTCCGTTGACGGTGAGGAGGAGTGCGCGCCCGAGCAGGGGGTCGGGCTCGGCGCCGCTCTCCGCGGCGTCGCGCTGTCGCTTGAGCAGCGCGACCTGGAGGTAGGAGATCGGGTCCAGGTAGGCGTCGCGGATGGCGAAGGTCTGCTGGAGCACCGGGTTGGAGTCGAGCAGTTCCTGGCCGCCGGTGATGCGGAGGATCTCCCGTACGGTCAGGTCGTGTTCGGCCTCGATGGCGGAGAAGACGTGCTTGAGTTCGTCGGGGACGAGGGTGTCGACGTAGTGCCTGGCGATCCGCAGGTCCGTCTTGGCCAGCGTCATCTCGACGTTGGAGATGAAGTTGCGGAAGAAGTGCCAGTGCTCGTGCATCTCGTCGAGCACGGTGTCGAGTCCGGCTTCGCGCAGTGCCTTGAGGCCGGAGCCGACGCCGAACCAGCCGGGGACGATCTGCCGCGACTGGGTCCAGCCGAAGACCCACGGGATGGCGCGGAGGCCGTCGAGCGAGACGCCGGAGCCGGGGCGGCGGGAGGGCCGGGAGCCGAGGTGCAGGTCGGCGAGCTGGTCCACCGGTGTCGATGCGAGGAAGTACGCGGGCAGGTGCGGGTCCTCGACGAGTTCGCGGTAGGCGGTGTGGGCCGCGTCGCTCACGACGTCCATGGCGGCGTCCCAGCGGGCGAGGGCCTCGTCGGACTGGCGCGGCGCGGTGTGCAGGGCAGATGCCTGGAGCGTCGCGGCGACGGTCAGCTCCAGGTTCTCGCGCGCCAGTGAGGGCACGAGGTACTTGTCGGAGATGACCTCGCCCTGCTCGGTCACCTTGATCTCGCCCTCCAGGGTGCCCCAGGGCTGGGCGAGGATCGCGTCGTGCGAGGGGCCGCCGCCGCGGCCGACGGTGCCGCCGCGGCCGTGGAAGAGGCGCAGGCGCACCCCGTAGCGGTGGGCGACGTCGCGCAGCCTGCGCTGGGCGCGGTGGATCTCCCACTGGGAGGTGGTGATGCCGCCGAACTTGGAGGAGTCGGAGTAGCCGAGCATGACCTCCTGGACGTCGCCGCGGAGCGCGACCAGCCTGCGGTAGGAGGGGTCGGCGAGCATTTCGTCGAGGATGACGTCGGCGGCGCGCAGTTCGTCGGTGGTCTCCAGGAGCGGCACGATGCCGATCTTGGCCCAGCCGGCGTGCAGGTCGATGAGGCCGGCCTCGCGGGCGAGGACGGCGGCGGCGAAGACGTCGTCGGCGCCCTGGCACATGGAGATGATGTACGACTCGACGACCTCGGGTCCGAAGACCTCCAGGGCGCGCTTGACGGTGTGGAAGACGCCGAGGGTCTTCTCGCCCGCCGCGTCGAGCGGTGCGGGGGACGGGGCGAGGGGGCGCCGGGAGCGCAGTTCCTTGGCGAGCAGCTTCTGGCGGTACTCGCGGGGCATGTCCGCGTAGCGCCAGGACTCCTCGCCGAGGCGGTCGAAGAGCTGGCCGAGGGCGTGGTGGTGGGCGTCGGCGTGTTCGCGTACGTCCATGGTGGCGAGCTGGAGGCCGAAGGCGGCGAGGGTGCGGATGGTGCGGTTCATCCGGCCTTCGGCGAAGAGGCCGCCCTTGTGCTCGCGCAGCGAGGCTTGGATGAGTGTGAGGTCCGCGAGGAGTTCGGCGGTGCCGAGGTAGTCGCGGCCCGGCTCGTGGGTGGTGCCGTTGGCGAGGCGCTGCTTGGTGTTCTCCAGCTTCTGCCGGATGCAGGTCGCCTTGAGGCGGTAGGGCTCTTCGGCGTTGAGCCGCTTGTAGCGGGGGCTGATCTCGGGGAGCCGTTCCAGGTCGTCCTGGAGGGACGCCGTCAGCTCGTCGGTGGCGCCGGTGTAGCGGATGGAGTTGGAGAGGAAGCCGCGCAGCTCGTCGATCATGGCGAGCGCGTCGTTGATGCCGTGCTCGTGCTGGAGGATGAGGACGTCCCAGGTGACGGCGGGTGTCACGTTGGGGTTGCCGTCGCGGTCGCCGCCGATCCAGGTGCCGAAGCTGAGGGGGCGGGTGCCTTCGGGCAGCTCGACGCCGACGCGCTCCAGTTCGGATGTGAGGTCTTCGAGGACGTCTCCGACGGCGCCGGCGTGCAGCTCGTCGAGGTAGTAGATGGCGTTGCGGGCCTCGTCGGCGGGCTCGGGGCGTACGACGCGGAGTTCGTCGGTCTGCCAGACGAGGTCGATGTTCTCGGCCAGTCGGGTGTCGTGGCGGCGCCGGTCGGACTCGATGACGGGGGTTTCGAGGAGTTCGGCGACGCGGCGGAGCTTGTTGAGCACCGAGCGGCGGGCGGCCTCGGTGGGGTGTGCGGTGAAGACGGGCCGCACGTTGAGGTGGCGGACGGTCTGGCGCAGGTGCTCGGGGTCGGCGTCCTTGAGGCGGTCGGCGGTGCGGGCGAGGAGTCCGCCCTCGGCGGCGCGCCGGGCGCGCAGCTCGCGGCCGCGGTGGACCTGCTCGGTGACGTTCGCGAGGTGGAAGTAGGTGGAGAAGGCGCGGACCAGCTTGGCCGCGGTCTCCAGTTCGGTGCCGCCGAGGAGCTTGGCGGCGGCCTCGCCGTCCTCGCGCGTCAGGCTGCGCACCTTCTCGACCAGTTCGAGGAGCTCGGGGCCCTCCTGGCGTACGAGGGTTTCGCCGAGGAGGTCGCCGAGGCGGCGGATGTCGGCGCGCAGCTCGGTGCTGGCTGTGCTGGTGGCCTGGCGGCCCTGGTCGTCGGCACTGCTCACAGGTGCGGCTCCTTGCAGTGTTGAAGCACGTCTGGGAGGGGACCCGGGTGTGGGCCCGGGGATAAACAGAGCGGACCGCGCTGTCCGACCGTTCCTAAGGATAGGTGTCACTCCAGGGCACGGGCTCGCGGCCTCTTGCCGCGAGGCTCCGCGCTGCCATACTTACGTCGCCGTAGGTTACGGAACCGTAGGAAACGCAAGAATCACAGCGGGAGTGTGCCGGACGGTGGCTCCCCGCGTGCGGCGGCGCCGTGCCCGAGCGCTCACTCCCACCTGAACCCTCGACCTCTCAGGGGACTGCCCATGACGACAACTTCCGATGCGCCCTCCGACGCCGGTGTGATCGACGACGCTTCCGGGGCGGGACGGGCGGGTTCCGCCGTTCCGTCCGCGACGCTGGGCGGTGAACAGAAGCGTTCCCTCGAACAGATCACCCTGCTGCTGTTCATCGTCGTTCCGTTCCTGGCCCTGGTGGCGGCGGTGCCGTTGGCCTGGGGCTGGGGGGTGAGCTGGCTGGACCTCGGTCTGCTGGTGTTCATGTACTACCTGGGCTGCCACGGCATCACGATCGGTTTCCACCGGTACTTCACGCACGGTTCGTTCAAGGCGAAGCGGCCGCTGCGGATCGCGTTGGCGGTGGCGGGGTCGATGGCCGTGGAGGGGCCGCTGGTGCGCTGGGTGGCCGATCACCGCAAGCACCACAGGTTCTCCGACGCGGAGGGTGACCCGCACTCGCCGTGGCGCTTCGGCGAGACGGTGCCGGCCCTGATGAAGGGCCTGTGGTGGGCGCACATCGGATGGATGTTCGACGAGGAGCAGACGTCGCAGGAGAAGTACGCGCCCGATCTGATCAAGGACCCGGCGATCCGTCGCGTCTCCCGGCAGTTCCTGCTCTGGACGATCGTCTCGCTCGGCATTCCGCCGCTGGTCGGCGGTCTGGTGACGATGTCCTGGTGGGGCGCGTTCACCGCCTTCTTCTGGGGTTCGCTGGTCCGCGTGGCGCTGCTGCACCACGTGACGTGGTCGATCAACTCCATCTGCCACGCGGTCGGCAAGCGCCCCTTCAAGTCCCGTGACCGCTCGGGCAACGTGTGGTGGCTCGCGGTCCTGTCCTGCGGGGAGTCCTGGCACAACCTGCACCACGCCGACCCGACGTCGGCGCGGCACGGCGTGATGCGCGGCCAGGTCGACTCCTCGGCGCGGATCATCCGCTGGTGCGAGAAGCTGGGCTGGGCGTACGACGTGCGGTGGCCGTCGAAGGCGCGCATCGAGGCCCGTCGTGCCCCGGCGGCGGCCGACTCCCGCCGCGAGGCGCACTCCGCCGACGCGGCATGATGGACGACGTGGCGACCGACTCCAGCAATGCAAGCCCTGCCGGCAAAGAGAAGCAGCCCCGGCGTACCCGGCGTACGCGGATGACGGGTGCCGAGCGCCGGGAGCAGTTGCTGGACATCGGCCGCACGCTGTTCGCGGCGAAGGGCTTCGAGGGCACGTCGGTGGAGGAGATCGCGGCGAAGGCCGGGGTCTCCAAGCCGGTGGTGTACGAGCACTTCGGCGGCAAGGAGGGCCTGTACGCGGTGGTGGTCGACCGCGAGATGCGCCAGCTCCTCGACATGGTGACGAGCGCGCTGACGGCCGGGCATCCGCGGGAGCTCCTTGAGCAGGCGGCGTTCGCCCTCCTTGACTACATCGAGAAGTACACGGACGGCTTCCGCATCCTGGTCAGGGACTCCCCGGTGGCCCAGTCGACCGGCACCTTCGCGTCCCTGATCTCCGACATCGCCACGCAGGTCGAGGACATCCTCGGCCAGGAGTTCAAGGGCCGCGGCTTCGACCAGAAGCTGGCCCCGCTGTACGCGCAGGCGCTGGTCGGCATGGTCGCCCTGACGGGTCAGTGGTGGCTGGACGTCCGCAAGCCGAAGAAGGCGGAGGTGGCCGCCCACCTGGTCAACCTGGCCTGGCACGGCCTGGACGGCCTGGAGCCGAAGCCTCGGCTGATAGGCCACAGGAAGAGCTGAGAGCCGGGTCAGGCCAGGGGTTCGAGGAATTCGAGCCGGTTTCCGACCGGGTCGTGGGCGTAGCAGCGGCGGTGGCCCGGCAGGTCGTGGTCCCAGGTGACGTCGGCGCCGTGGGAGGCCAGGCGTTCGGCGAAGGTCTCGATGCCGGCGACCCGCAGTCCTGGATGGGCCTTGCGGGCGGGCCGGAAGTCGGTCTCGATGCCGAGGTGCAGCCGGACGCCGCCCGCCGCGAACCAGCAGCCGCCGCGCGCCGCGAGGGCCGGCGGCTTCGGTTCCTCCGTCATGCCGAGGACGCCGACGTAGTACGCGCGCAGGGCGGGCTCGCTGCCGGGCGGGGCGGCGAGCTGGACGTGGTCGATCGCCGTCAGCACCGGGCGCCGCCGTCCTTGCGGGCCACCGCGAAGACGCGGCGGAAGGGGAAGACGGTGCCGTGCTCCGTCGCCGGGTAGGCCCCGCGCAGCAGCTCCCCGTACTCGGTGAGGAAGCGCCGTGTGGCGTCCGCGTCGTCCGCGAGGGCCGTGAGGACCGGCCGGAGACCGGTGCCCTTGACCCAGTCGAGGACGGGGTCCTCGCCCGTGAGGAGGTGCTGGTAGGTGGTCTCCCAGGCGTCGACCTCGCAGCCGAGTGCGGCGAGCCGTTCCAGGTAGGCCCCCGGTGACAGCACCGCGTCGGCGTGCCGCAGCCGCCCGCCGAGCCGGTCCCGCCACCGGGGCGACTCGGTCAGCTCCCGCATCAGGACGTGGCTGGGGGCGTCGAAGTTGCCGGGCACCTGGAAGGCGAAGGTGCCGCCGGGGGTGAGCGCGTCGACCCAGGCGGGGAAGGCGTCGGGGTGGCCGGGGACCCACTGCAGGGTGGCGTTGGAGACGATCAGGTCGTACGTGCCGGGGGCGGGGGTCCAGTCCGTGGCGTCGGCGGCGGCGAAGTCGAGGCGCCCGCCCTCGCGGGTGGGCCCCGCGAACCGCTCGGCCTCGGCGAGCATCCGCGGGGAGTTGTCGTAGCCGGTGATGTGCGCCGTGGGCCACCGCTCGGCGAGGAGCCGTGTGACGTTGCCGGGGCCGCAGCCGAGGTCGGCGATGCGCGGGGGTCCGGCGGCCGGGCCGGGGAGCGCGGGGACGCGGGCGAGCAGGTCGACGAAGGGCCTGGCCCGGTGGTCGGAGTGGCGCAGGTACTGGGCCGGGTCCCAGGTGGCGGCGGTGGACACGGGGGCCTCCTCGGCGTGCGGCGGCGGGTCTGCCGCCGGGCTCGGCGGCGTGCGGGGCTGGTCTGCGGCCATCCTCCCCCCGAGGTATCTTGACGTCAAGAGACTTCACGTCGACATACCCCCTACACTGATCGTCATGGAGGACGAGGTCGATCGGCTGGTCGCGGCGTGGCGCAGGGAGCGCCCGGACCTCGACGTGGAGCCGCTTGAGGTGCTCAGCCGCGTGAGCAGGCTCGCGCGGCACCTGGACCGCGCCCGCAGACTCGCCTTCTCCGAGCACAGCCTGGAGCCGTGGGAGTTCGACGTGCTCACCTCGCTGCGGCGCGCGGGCGCGCCCTACCAGCTCTCCCCCGGCCAGCTCCTCACGCAGACCCTCGTGACGTCCGGCACGATGACGAACCGCATCGACCGCCTGGCGAAGAAGGGCCTCGTCGAGCGCCTGCCCGACCCGAGCGACCGCCGCGGGGTCCTCGTGCGGCTCACCGCCGAGGGCCGGGACCGCGCGGACCAGGCCCTGGCCGGGCTCCTGGAGCAGGAGCGGGCGATCCTCGCCGAGCTGTCCCGCGCCCAGCGCGGTGAACTGGCGGCGCTGCTACGCCAGTTGACCGCCCCGTTCGACAACATCCCCGGCTAGGTCGACCGGGCCCACGCCCGCGCGCCTGGCGAGCGCGACCGCCGCGAGCGTGGAGTGCACGCCCAGCTTGCCCAGGACGTTCTGCATGTGCGTGCGCACCGTGTGCGGGGAGAGGAACAGCCGCTCCGCCACCGCCTTCCTGCCGAGGCCCGCCACCATGCAGCGCAGGACCTCGCGCTCGCGCGGGGTCAGCGACTCCACGAGGCGCTCGGACTCGGTGCGGTGCTTGCGGGCCGCGGTCAGCTCCCGCAGGACGCCGGTGAGCAGGGCGGGCGGCAGGTGGGTCTCGTCGCGCAGGACGCCCCGTATGACACTGAGCAGGCGCGACAGGGAGCAGTCCTTGGCGACCCAGCCGGAGGCGCCCGCCTGGAGCGCGAGGGCCGCGCGGCGCGGGTCGTCCTTCTCGGCGAGGACGACGGTGCGCACGGCGGGCTGGCCCGCGCGGACACCCGCGACCAGGGAGATGCCGTCGACGAGCCCCTCGGCGCTGCCCTCCTGGACGGGGGTGGCGACGGGTGTCCCCCCTGCGCGTGCGAAGCCGAGAGGCTGGGGGAGGCCGCCCTGGAGCGCGCTCGCGGTGGCGCCGAGGTCGGCGTCGACGAGCAGCACGTCGAATCTGCGCCCTTCGGTGACCGCACGCTCCAGGCAGCGCAGCGCGGCGGGGCCGCTGCCGGCCGCGGACACGTCGACGTCGGGCTCGGCCGCGAGCGCGGCGGCGAGTGACTCGGCGAAGATGCGGTGGTCGTCGACGACCAGTACTCGAATGCGAACCACAGAAACCCCCTTCCCCACGCTCCCCTGAAGGAGCGGGGGATCCCATCGGGTAACGGCCGGTACGGGTACGACGCCGTGACCCGGGGTCGCCACGGTCGCTCGGCCGCCGCCGTGCGATGAGTGCTTCCCCCGGGCCGGGCGCCGTACCCGACTGTCTCGCCCCCTGATCAGTGCCGGCCCCCACCGGCACTGTTCTTCAGAGTAGGGCCGCACGCCGGGAGGGGAAGCTGATTTGCAGAACTGATAGACCGACGCGTTTATGGTGGGCCGCATGTTTCGTATGGAGACAGGAGTCGACAAGGAACGGCTGGCGGCGCTCCGGGCGCGGCTCAGCGAGACGAACACGGCGGCGTCACCCGAGCTGCGCGCGCTGCGCGGCACGGTCGACGACCAGGAAGTGCCGCTGGCCGTCTGGGTGTTGGACGCCTCGGGTGCCCTCGCGGGCGGTCTCGCCGCGCACACCTGGGGCCGCTGGCTCCATGTGGACCACCTCTGGGTCGACGACCACCACCGCGGCACGGGACTCGGGGCCCGCCTCCTCGCCGAGGCGGAACGCATAGCCCACGAGGAGCGGGCCTGCGTCAACTCCCGTGTGGAGACGTGGGACTTCCAGGCCCCCGGCTTCTACCGCAGCCACGGCTACGAGGTGGTGAGCGTGATCCCGGACTACCCGGAGGGCGTCAAGGAGTTCACCCTGACGAAGCGGCTGCTCCCGCCGGCCTGAGCGGGTGTCACCCTGTCACCCGGCGTCCCCGCCGGCCACGCCGACCTCGGCCCACACGGTCAGACCTCCGGGCCCGCGGGACCGTCCCCACCGGTCGGCGAGCGCGGAGACGATGACCAGGCCCCGCCCCGACTCGGCCTCGTCCGGCGCCGCTTCAGGGAGCCCTCCCGCCGCCGCGCCCACCGGGCCGCGCCCCTCGTCCGTGACGCCGAGGGTCAGCACGCGGCCGGTCAGCGCCAGGGCGACCGTGACCGTCTCCCCACCGCCGTGCACGAGAGCGTTGGTGACCAGCTCGCTGGTGACGACCTCCAGGGTGTCCACCAGGTCCCGCGGCACCTCCCAGGCGCGGGCGGCGTTCCGTACGAAGCGGCGAGCGGCCGGAGCCGAGGCGGGCTCCGTGCCGGGCAGCCGCCGCACGGCGAGACTCTCCGGCTCGCTCCGGTGCGCGGCTCCGCCCAGGGCCGAGGGTGCTCCGGCCGGGTACGCACACCGGGTCTCGGCGATGAGCAGCGTGTCACCCAGAGCGCACGCGAGCTGGGCGGCCAGGGGTGCCAGCTCCCCCGCTCCCGGGCGGGGCCCGTCCAGTACGTGCCGCGCCCTCCCCAGCAGCCGCCGGGCGAGCCCGAGTTGCACATGCTCCAGGCCGGCCGTGTACTGCGACGTCATGCCGGCTCCAGCGTGCGGTGGATGTCGCGGACGTCGAGATCCACGCCGTACGTGACCCACCGGAGGGTGTCGCGCCGCAGCCGTGCCCTCTCCTCGTCCTCCCACGCCGCCAGGTAGGGCCGGACCAGCCGCGAGGCGCCGCCGTCGAGGGGCCGGGCTCTCGCGCAGTCGGCCGGCCCTCTCCGCATGACACTGCCCGCGACCAGCGGGGCAATCGGGCACCGACGGGTGCGCATGGGCGTACGAGGAACCATGGGCCTTCTCCTTCAAGGCTGTCCGGCAGGACATGGGAACCCTGTCACGGGAATCCCATGACAGGAGATCTATGGATGAGGGTTCACCGATGTGAGTGACGGGAGCGCCGAACGACGTTCGAGGGCCCGCCGGACTCATAGATTCACCTCGTTCGACACACGTCGCCCCGGCCGGCGACCACCAGAAGGCGAGGACATCGTGACCGCCACACAGACAGGCCCAGCCGGCAGGATGCAGATCGCACGCGGTCTCGTCGCACTGCGCGAACGCTGTGGGGCCACCCAGGCCCAGATCGCGGAGCGCGCCGGCGTCAGCACCACAACGGTGAGTCGCTACGAGATGTGGCAGGACCGGGCCCGCATCCGCTGGGCCACGGTGAGGGCCCTGGCCGACGCATGTGAGGCCACCGCCCAGGAGCGGGAAGCACTCGTCCGCATCGCCAAGTCGCAGGCCGACGGTTGGTGGGTCGGTAACAGCGCGGTGCCTGAATGGATGGACCCGCTCGTCTCTTTCGAACACGAGGCGGCCTATGAGCACGTATACGCCAACACCGTGGTTCCCGGCCTGTTGCAGACAAGGGAGTACGCACTCGCCATCCACCAGGCGCGCGAAGTCCGCAGCGGGAACGACGTCATCGAACGGATGGTGGACGCCCGAGTGGCGCGTCAGGAAATCCTCAGGAGGGACCCCGCACTGCATCTGTGGGCGATCCTGGACGAGGCGGTCCTCCACAGAACGGTAGGTGACGCGGACGTCATGGCGCGGCAGTTCAGGCACCTGCAAGAGGCGGCCGAAAGCCCGAACATCGACATCCAGATACTGCCGTTCGGCGCGGGCGCCCACGCGGCGGGAGCCGGGCACTTCGTGATCCTCGGCCGTGACGACGACAAGGACCCGCTCAACTCCATGGCCGTCGTGTACATCGAGATGCGCCGCCGAGGGTTGTATCTCGACGACGCCGAGGACGTCGCCGCCTATAAGTTGACCTTCGACTACCTTCGTTCACAGGCAGCGGACACGAAAGCGTCATCCCGGCTCATCACAAGAGCCCGACAGGAGTAGCCCATGACTGCAGCGTCGAGCACCGTCCCGGTCCCGGGAGCCGCCGCGTGGTTCAAGAGCAGCTACAGCGGTGGGGAAGGCAACGAATGCGTGGAGATCGCCATCGGGCGGACGGCAGTGGGCGTACGCGACTCCAAGGACCTCCACCGAAGCGCTTTGACCATATCCACCGCATCGTTCAGCGCATTCGTCGACGGCCTCAAAGCCGCGGTCTGAGCCGCCCAGGCCCCCTGGCCCGCCGGGATCACGCCGCCAGCCACAGCGCGGCGGCCACCGGGGCCGCGTACACCAGCGGGAAGGGGACGTGCGCGTACCAGCGGGCCCGGAGGACGAAGGTGAGCGCGCCGAGGAAGTACAGGATGAGGGCGATGCCGGCGGCCGCCCCGACGTACGGGATGAACAGGCCCGCCACCAGGCCCGCCGCGCCCGCGGCCTTGGCGGTGCCGAGCCAGGGGAGCCAGGACTCGGGGATGCCGTAGTCGGCCATGGGTCCGACGACCCACTTCGCGCGCTGGAAGACGGAGGCGGCCGAGAAGCCGACCATCGCGGCGGCGAGGACGGTGACGATGACGTGGGCGGTGGACATCGGGGGCTCCTTCGGGTTCTCGGTGGCTGTTCACTGCCATGACGGAACCCGTACGGAGAATGTGACCGCCCCGGGGAGGAACTTCCGCGGACCCTCAGACCTCCCTGCGCGCCCCCGCCGACGCCACCGCGGGGAAGACCCGCGGCACCGTGAAGCCCGCCGTCACGAAGGCGTCGAGGACCGACTTCGTGACCGCCTCCGCGTCCTCGGCCTCCACCAGGACGATCGCGGAGCCGCCGAAGCCGCCGCCCGTCATGCGGGCCCCGAGCGCGCCCGCCGCGCCGGCGGTGCTCACCACCAGGTCCAGCTCCGGGCAGGAGATCCGCAGGTCGTCGCGGAGCGAGGCGTGGCCCTCGGTCAGGACGGGGCCGATCGCGCGGACATCGCCGGCGTCCAGGAGGCCGATGACCCGCTCGACGCGGTGGTCGTCGGAGACGACGTGGCGGACGTAGCGGCGGACCCTGTCGTCCGTCAACCGGGACAGAGCCGCCGGCAGGTCCTCGTACGCCACGTCGCGCAGGTGGCTGACGCCGAGAACGCGGGCGCCCTCCTCGCAGCCCGCGCGGCGCTCGGCGTAGGCGCCGTCGCCGAGGGCGTGCTTGACGCGGGTGTCGACCACCAGGAGCCGCAGGCCCTGGGCGGCCAGGTCGAAGGGGACCTGGCGTATCGACAGGTCGCGGCAGTCCAGGTGCAGGGCGTGGCCGTCGGTGCAGCACGCCGACGCCATCTGGTCCATGACGCCGCAGGGGACGCCGACGAAGGCGTTCTCGGCGCGCTGGGCGGCGACGGCCAGTTCGGGGCCGGTCAGCCCGAGGCCGAACAGCTCGTCCAGGGCGTACGCGGTGACGACCTCAAGGGCGGCGGACGAGGAGAGGCCCGCGCCCGTGGGGACCGTCGAGGCGAGGTGCAGGTCAGCTCCGGTCACCGGGTGCCCGGCTTCCCGGAGGGCCCAGACGACCCCCGCGGGGTAGGCCGCCCAGCCGCCGTCCGACAGCGGCGTCAGCTCGTCCACGCGCAGCTCGGCGAGCGGGGCGTCGACGTCGGCGGAGTGCAGCCGCAGGACGCCGTCGTCGCGCCGGGCGACGGCGGCGACGGCGGTGTGCGGCAGGGCGAGCGGCATCACGAAGCCCTCGTTGAAGTCCGTGTACTCGCCGATGAGGTTGACGCGGCCGGGGGCCGACCAGACCCCGTCGGGCACGCGCCCGTACAAATCCTCGAACTGCCCGGCGACTTCGGATGCCGTACCCATGGCTTACCCCTTTCGCTGGGCGAACGCCCAGGCGTCGGCGACGATGCCCGCGAGGTCCGCGCGGGACGGGTGCCAGCCGAGCTTCTCGCGCGCGGTGGCGGCGGAGGCGACGAGGACCGCCGGGTCGCCGTCGCGGCGCGGGGCGCTCACCTCGGGGACGGGGTGCCCGGTGACCCGGCGGACGGTCTCGATGACCTGGCGCACGGAGAAGCCGTTGCCGTTGCCGAGGTTGCAGATCAGGTGTTCGCCGGGGGTGGCCGCGGCGACGGCGAGGAGGTGGGCCTCGGCGAGGTCGGCGACGTGGATGTAGTCGCGTACGCAGGTGCCGTCCTCGGTGGCGTAGTCGTCGCCGAAGACGCTGATGGCCTCGCGCCTGCCCTGGGCCACCTGGAGGACGAGCGGGATGAGGTGCGACTCGGGGTCGTGGCGCTCGCCGAACATGACACCTGACGCCGTGGCGTAGGCGCCCGCGACGTTGAAGTAGCGCAGTGAGACGGCGGCGAGGCCGTGGGCGGTGGCCTCACCGGTGATCATGTGGTCGACGGCGAGCTTCGAGGCGCCGTAGGGCGAGGTGGGCGCGGTGGGGTCGGTCTCCGTGATGGGGGTGCCGACCGGCTCGCCGTAGGTGGCGGCGGTCGAGGAGAAGACGAGTTTGCGCACGTCGGCGTCGCGCATGGCGGCGAGCAGCGCCATGGTGCCGCCGACGTTGTTGTCCCAGTACTTCTCGGGCTTGGCGACGGACTCGCCGACCTGCGAGAAGGCGGCGAAGTGCAGCACGGCGTCGTACGAGGGGTCCAGCCACTTGGCGGCATCGCGGATGTCGCCCTCGATGAACGCGGCGCCCGCGGGGACGCCCTCGCGGAAGCCGGTGGAGAGGTCGTCGAGGACGGTCACCTGGTGCCCGGCCTCGATCAGGTGCTGCGCCACCACGCTCCCGACATAGCCCGCGCCGCCGGTGACCAGGTACTTACCGCTCATGAACTCGCTACCTCTCGCAGTCGCTCGGCCGCGGCTTCCGGCGGCACGTCGTTGATGAACACGCTCATGCCGGATTCGGAACCCGCGAGGAACTTCAGCTTGCCCGAAGTGCGGCGAATCGTGAAAAGTTCGAGGTGGAGGGCGAAGTCGTCACGGGTGACGCCTTCGTGGCCCTCCAGCGCCCCGAAGGGCGCCTGGTGCCAGGCGGCGATGTAGGGCGTGGGGGACCGCGTGCCGGACGGCACCGTCCCGTCGGCGCCGTCCGGCACCGCCTCGTCGAAGATCCGGTCGAAGCGCCTCAAGAGTTCCAGATAGAGCTGTGGGAACTCTGTGCGCGCCGCCTCGTCGAGCGCGAGCAGGTCGGGCACGCGGCGCTTGGGGTAGAGGTGCACCTCGTAGGGCCAGTGCGCGGCGTACGGGACGAAGGCGACCCAGTGCTCGCCCTCCAGGACCACGCGCTCGCCCGCGCGTTCGTCGGCGAGGACGTCGTCGAAGAGGTTGCGGCCGCCGGTGCGCTCCTTGTGTCCGGCGAGGGAACGGAGCATCAGGCCGGTGCGGGGCGTGACGAACGGATACGCGTAGATCTGGCCGTGCGGGTGGCCGAGGGTCACGCCGATCTCGGCGCCCCGGTTCTCGAAGCAGAAGACCTGCTTCACGGCGGGCAGGTGGGAGAGCTCGGCGGTGCGGTCGGTCCAGGCATCGAGGACGAGGCGGGCCTGCCCGGGGGTGAGGTCGGCGAAGGACGCGTCGTGATCGGCGGTGAAGCAGACCACCTCGCAGCGCCCGGCGTCGCCCGCGAGCGAGGGGAAGCGGTTCTCGAAGACGACGACGTCGTACGAGGAGTCGGGGATCTCGCTGAGCCGGTCCCCCGAGGAGGGGCACAGGGGGCACTCGTCGGCCGGCGGGTGGTAGGTGCGGCCCTGGCGGTGGGAGGCGATGGCCACCGCGTCGCCGAGGAGGCGGTCCTCGCGGATCTCGGAGGTCGTGGAGACGGGGCCGAGCGGGCGGCCGTCGGCGGCCTCGCGGACCGCGTCGTCGCGCTCGTCGTAGTAGATGAGCTCACGACCGTCGGCGAGACGGGTCGAGGTCTTCTTCACGTCAGGGGCTCCTCACCACCTACCCAACAGAATCAAACATAACTAACCACAAGGCAACAGCTTCGTCAATGCCCGAGATCCCGTCAGGCGTTTCCCGTCGACGCCGGGCGGAATCGGGGCGCTCGATCACAATCAAACAAAGAACACCAACAGAACTGTTCAGTTCTTGACGGTAAAGGCGTAGGTTCCCGTCTGATCCGTTCGCGCAACGAAGCGAGTTCACGCATGCAGTCCCCCACACAGACCCTGGCCGAGGGGCTTCGGCTGCCCACCAACGGCCTCGACTACGCGATCCTGGCGATCTACTTCGCCGTGGTCCTCGGCATCGGCTTCGCCGCCCGCCGCTCCGTCAGAACCAGCCTCGACTTCTTCCTCTCGGGCCGCTCGCTGCCCGCGTGGGTCACCGGCCTCGCCTTCGTCGCCGCGAACCTGGGCGCCACCGAGATCCTGGGCATGGCCGCCACCGGGGCGCAGTACGGCGTCGCCGTCGTCCACTGGTACTGGATCGGCGCCATCCCGGCCATGGTCTTCCTCGGCCTGGTCATGATGCCGTTCTACTACCGCAGCAAGGTCCGTTCCGTGCCGGAGTTCCTGCTCCAGCGCTTCGACAGGTCGGCGCACCTGCTCAGCTCGGCGCTCTTCGCCTTCGCGGCGATCCTGATCGCGGGCGTGAACCTCTACGCCCTGTCGATCGTCGTCGAGGCGCTGCTCGGCTGGCCGCAGTGGGTGGCGATCGTCGTCGCGGGCTTCTTCGTGCTCGCGTACATCACGATCGGCGGCCTCTCCTCGGCGATCTACAACGAAGTGCTCCAGTTCTTCGTGATCCTCGCCGCGCTCATCCCGATCTGCGTCATCGGCCTGAAGAAGGCCGGCGGCTGGGACGGTCTGACCGGCTCGATCGAGAAGCAGCACGGCGAGAACTTCATGACCGCCTGGGGCGGCACCGGCATAGGCGACGCCAACCCGCTCGGCGCCAACTGGCTGACGATCGTCCTCGGCCTCGGCTTCGTGCTCTCCTTCGGCTACTGGACCACCAACTTCGCCGAGGTGCAGCGCGCGCTCTCCGCGAAGAACCTCAGCGCCGCCCGGCGCACCCCGCTGATCGCGGCCTTCCCGAAGATCTTCATCGTCTTCCTGGTGATGATCCCCGGCCTGGTCGCCGCCGTCCTCGTCCCGAAGATCGGCACGCCGGGCTCCGACCTCACCTACAACGACGCGATCCCCTATCTGATGCAGGAACTGCTGCCCAACGGCGTCCTCGGCATCGCGGTCACCGGTCTGCTCGCCGCGTTCATGGCGGGCATGGCGGCCAACGTCTCCTCCTTCAACACCGTGTTCACGTACGACATCTGGGCGAAGTACGTGGTCAGGGACCGGGAGGACGGCTACTACCTGAAGTTCGGGCGGCTCATCACCGCGATCGGTGTGCTCGCCTCGATCGGCACCGCCTTCATCGCGTCGTCGTTCTCGAACATCATGGGCTACCTCCAGACGCTGTTCTCCTTCTTCAACGTCCCGATGTTCGTGGTCTTCATCATCGGCATGTTCTGGAAGCGGGCGTCCATGAAGTCCGGCGTGTGGGGGCTGGTCGCGGGCACCACCGCCGCGATGGTCAACTACTTCTGGATCTACAAGCAGGGCGTCATCGACATCCCGACCGACCAGGGCGCCAACTTCGTCTCGGCGATCGTCGGCTTCGTCGCCGGTGCCGTCGTGATGGTCGTCGTCACGCTCTTCACCGCGCCCAAGCCGGAGGCCGAACTCGCCGGCCTCGTCTACGGGACGGCCTCGCCCGGCCTGGAGGACGACGGGGCCGAGGAGGGCGACGACGCCTGGTACCGCAGGCCGGCCCTGCTCGGCTGGGGCGCCGTCGTCCTCGCCGCCGCCTGCTACCTGCCGTACTCGCTCTAGCCAGAACTGATCGGAGGACCTGACACCATGTCTGATCTGCACAAAGAAGTCTCCGAGCTGGAGCGCGAGTCCGCGACGGCCGCCCGCCTCTTCGACATCCGGCGCATCATCGGCGGCCTGTTCGTCGTGTACGGGATCATCGTGACGATCGCCGGGATCGCCGTGTCCGACGCCGACCTGGACAAGGCCGAGGGCATCAACATCAACCTGTGGACGGGCCTCGGCATGCTCGCCCTCGGCCTGTTCTTCCTCGGCTGGCTGTGGCTGCGCCCCACCGTCGCCGCGCCCGCGCCGGAGTCCACGGACGGCTGACCGGCCCCGACGGGGCCCGGGTCACCGCGGTGGCTCGGGCCCCGTCGCCATGTCCGCGCCGCTCTCCGCGCCACCGTCCGCGTACGCCGACGCCGGGCGCTCGGCCCGGTCGAGGAGCCCCGTGCGCGCGGCGAGGGCGGCGGCCTCCAGGCGCGAGCCGACGCCGAGCTTCATGAGGACGCGCTGCACGTGCGTGCGCGCCGTGCTGGGCGCTATCCCCATCCCGGCCGCGATGAGGCGGGTGTCCTCGCCGTCCGCGACCCGCACCAGGACCTCCACCTCGCGGGGCGTGAGCATCTGCAGCAGGCGCTGCCCCTCGTCGTCGGGCTGCGCGGCCGGATTGAGCAGTTCGCTGAAGGCGCCCTGCAGCAACTGGGGCGCGACGGCGGCTTCCCCGGCGCGCGCCTTCATGATGGCGCGCTCCACTCCTTCGATGCGCTCGTCATGGCGTACGTAACCGGAGGCGCCGGAGGCGAACGCCGCCGCGATCCCGCGGGGGCTCGGCACCGGCCCCAGCACCACGACCGCCACCTGCGGGCGCTCCCGCTTGATCCGGACCACGGGGTCGAACATGCCCGGTTCCGCGGGCGTGGCCGTGCCGATGAGGCAGACCTCCGGGGCACGGCTGATCACCAGGTCCGCCGCTCCCGCCGCGGGCGCGGCCGCGGCGAGCACCCGGTGGCCGCGCAGCTTCAGCGCCGAGGCGAGTGCCTCGGCGAGCAGTCGGTGATCGTCGACCACCATGAGCCGCACACCCATGGCAAACCCCCACTTCCCCCCACTGATCCCCTGGTCCACCGGCTGCGCGTCCTGCCGCTCCCCGCGGACCGCGGGCCCCCCGGCCCTCCATTCCCCCGGAAGCTACACGCTTGTTCGACGTTGCGCGCCCCCTATCCGGCAGAAGCGGCCCGGAATGCCTGAATCCCTGCCATGCGCGGGCGACCGGGAGAGCGAGGTGGTACGGGAACGGCAGCGGCCGCCCCCTCATGACGCGAGGGGGCGACCGCTGCCGCGTGGTGAGCGGTGGCTACTCGGCGCGGAAGCCGATGGCCACGTACTCCTTCTCGTCCTTGGAGTACGGCTTGCTCAGGAGCTTCTTGCCCAGGAACAGGTGCCCGTCGCCGTACAGGAGTTCGTTCGACTTCGGGACCATGCCGCTGATCGCGTCGGTGACCGCCTCGGAGGAGGGGGTCACCAGGAGCTTGGTCTCCTTCATCGTCTTGCCGTCGAGCGAGACGACCTGGGCGCCCTGCTGGTAGCCGTGCGCCTTGTAGGCGATGACGTTGGGGCCGTCCATGCGGATCGGGAAGATCTCGCCGTCCTCGCCCGCGGTGGCGCGGTCGCTGGTCGGCTTGCCGGTGGCCAGCGAGAAGGAGACGATCTCGTTGGTCTGGCTGTAGCTCTCGCCGCTGCCGTCGTGCTGGCGGGTCGGGACGTAGAGCCGGTCGTTGCCGACCGCGATCGCACGGCAGTCGTTGACCATGTTGACGCCGCAGTCGTGGTCGTACTTGCCCTCCTCCAGCGCGATCTTGGCACGGAGCTTGCCGTTCGTGCCGAGGGAGAAGACGTCCGTCACGCCGGTCGCCGTGATCTCGGTGGTGTCCTGGCCGAAGACGACCGGGTTCGTCGAGATGATCTTGGCGTTGTCGATGCCGTCGGCGAGCGGGTAGGTCCACTTGTCGTCGCCGGTCTTGGGGTCGAGGAGCTGGACCTTCAGCTTGTAGTCGCCGTAGCTGCCGCACCTGCGCACGGCCACCAGCTGGTCACCGCCCGCGTAGCCGACGTCCTCGCACTTGCCGACCTTCGGCTTCCACAGCGACTTGCCGGTCACGTCCCAGGCGGCACCGCCGCTGGAGACGCCCGCACCGGCGGCGATCGTGGTGCCGGAGATGGTGACTTCCTTGAACGTCGCCTGCACGCCGTTGGTCTCGACGCCCTCGGTCCACAGCTTCTTGCCGGACTTCAGGTCGATCGCGGAGACCTTGGAGCACGGCTCGTAGTCGCCCTTCTTGCCCCGCTCGGCCTCCTCCGTGACGATGGCCGCGATGCCGTCGTCGGTGACCTCCCGCGACATGGCGCACGTCATGCCGGGCAGCGGGATCGACCACTTCTCCTTGCCGGTGTCCGGGTCGTAGCCGTTCAGCTCGTTGACGCCGGCCTTGGCGTAGACGTCCTCGGTCAGCACCGAGCCCGTCGCGGTCCAGATCTGGTCCTTGGGGATCTCCGGCTGCGGGAGCTGCATGAGCACCTTGGCCGAGGGGTCGCCGGGGGCCTTCTCCTTGGCCGCGCCCTGGCCGGGCGGGGACGAGTCGCCGCCCTTCCCGTTCTTGCCGCCCTTGCCGCCCTTCTCGTCCGTGCCCTGGGCGGTGTTCTTCGAGTCGTCGTCCTTGGTCGAGGCGTAGAAGACGCCGCCGCCCACGATCAGCGCGATCGCGACGACCGCCGCGACGATGATCGCCGTCGTGCCGCCGAACTTCTTGCCGCCACCGCCGGAACCGCCCGGCTGCGGCTGCATCGGCATGGTCGGGGGCTGCTGGTACGGCTGCTGGTAGCCCTGCTGGTACTGCGGCTGCTGGTAGCCCTGCTGGTACTGCGGCTGCGCCGGCTGCGCCGGGTAGCCGTAGCCCTGGGGCTGCTGGGGGGCCTGGGGCGCCTGCGGATACCCGTAGTTCGGCTGGCCCGCGGGGGGCGCCGGCGGGGCGGCGGGCGGCGGGGTCTGCGGCGGGCCCGGGGGCTGCGCGGGCGGGGGCGTCTGCGGGGCGCCGGGGGCCTGCGGGTAGCCGTAGGACGGCTCCGGGGCCTTGCCGAAGCCTCCGGGCGGAGGGTCCTGCGGGGCGCCGAAACCGCCGGCCGGCGGTTCCTGGGGCGCGCCGAAGCCGCCCTGCGGGGGCTCGTTCGGCGGCTGCTGCGGAGGCTGGGGCGGCTGGGTCATGACGTCGTCTATTCCTTGGGGACGCTTGAGGAGCTCGGGCGGGCGCCTGGGGGACGCCCCGGGTTCGGGAGGGTGGACTGGGTGCGGCGCTCGCTCACCGGGCGCGGCGCGGGATCACTTGCCGTAGGCCAGCATCAGCTTGGACCGGCCCGACGTTCCCGTGATGCTGGTGGTGGAGATGTAGAAGCGCCCGTCCACGTAGTCGACGGCCTTCGAGTAGAAGCCGCTCTCGATCTTCGACGTGCCCTTCGGGTGCTGGAGAAGGGTCTTCGGCGTGTGCGAACCGGACGTCGCGATGGACACGACCCGGCCGGCGGAGGCGTAGGACGGGGTGACGTAGGAGATCAGCTCACCGTCCTCGGCCTTCAGCGGGAGCATCGTTTCCTCCAGCGGCGACTTGACGCGCCAGGCCTCCTTGCCGGTGGACAGGCTGAACGCCACGACCTCGTTCGCGCCGCTCTTCTCGTCCGTCGGCAGGTAGAGGTACCCGTCGCCGGTCACCGCGCCGAGGCAGCCGGTGAGGTCACGGCTGAGGATGGAGGAGTCGCACTCGGGCGCGAAGCCGTCCTTGGTGACGAGTTCGGAGCGGGTCTCGTCGCTGTTGGGCTTCAGCACCGAGACGTTCCACTTGTTCTTGTCCTCGTTCTCCAGGTACACGACCGTCGGACTGACCGAGTAGAGCTTCTTGACGCGCCAGCCCTTGGGGAACTTCTTGGTCCACAGGGCCCTGCCGGTCCGCGGGTCGAGCTGCTGGAGCTCGTCGTGCTCGTTGTCCGTGCTCGCCCCGCAGGACAGCGCCCGTACGAGCTTCTTGCCCTCGGCCGCGAAGCCGTTGGGGAAGCAGGTGCCCTCGTCCTTCTTCTCCGAGACGTAGAGCTTCTTGCCGTCGCTCATCCGCAGCGCGGTGCCCGACTGGTCGCGGCCGACCATCAGCACGTCGCCGACGAGGGTGAGGGTGCTCTGCGAGGCGAAGTCGAAGAGGCCTTCCTCCTTGACCGGCTTACCCCAGCCCTTCTTGCCCGTCTTCAGGTCGATGACCTGGAGCTGGTTGCACTTGGCGGTGCTCTTGGTGCCTTCCTTGAAGGCGACCACGATCTTGCCGTCGTCGGTGGCCTTCTCGGTGGCGGCGCAGATCTTCTGCGGGAACGTGATGGGGTCCCAGGCGACGTCGCCCGAGCCCGCCTCGTAGGCGAAGAGCTGCTTGTACGCGGCCTTGACGACCGTGTCGCCCTCGATCCACATGCCCGGGGCGTCGCCGCCGGAGCCGGGGACCTTGGGGGCCTCCTTGTACCAGAGGACCTTGGCCTCGCCGGGCTTGCGGCCCTCGTTGAGGTCCTCCTTGCCCTCGTTGCCGTCGCCGTCGCCGGTACCGGGATTGGCGGGGGCGGAGACGGAGGGCTTGGGGTCCTTGTTCTTCGACTCGGGCTTCTTCCCGCCGTCGTCACCGCCGACGACGGCGTACGTGACCCCGCCCGCGACCAGCAGCGCGGCCACGGCGGCGGCGACGATCACCACGGGCTTCCTGCGCCCGCCCCCGCCGCCGCCCGGTCCCGCGGGGAACTGCGGTTGCGTCGGGGGCTGCTGGGGGTACCCGTACTGCGGCTGGTTCCCGTACGGGCCCGGCTGCTGGGGCCCGCCGTAGGGGCCCGGCTGCTGCCCATAGGGGCCGGGCTGCTGTGCATAGGGACCGGGCTGCTGACCGTAGGGGCCGGGCTGCTGGTACGGGCCCGGCTGCTGGGGCTGGGCCGGCCGGCCGTACGGGTCCGCGGGCGGCGGCGGGGTCTGCGGGTAGCCGTAGCCCGGCTGGGGCTGGCCCTCCTGAGGGGCGGCGGGCGGCTGCTGCGGCGGCCCGCCCGGCGGCTGCTGCCGTGGGTCCTGCGGAGCTCCGAAGCCGCCGGACGGCGGCTGGTTGGGCGGCTGAGTCATCAGCGCTTCCCCCTTCACTGATTTTCGGCACGCCAGAGGGTGCTTTCAGGTCAGCCTTTCTATCACCCTGAACCCGTACGAGACGGGGCCGGTCCTGCCCCTGTTCCCAAGGGAGGACCGGCCCGTGATGCGTCCGTTACGCGACTTCCACCAGAGCTCTACGCGTCTTCCGCGAGCTCCAGCCAGCGCATTTCCAACTCCTCGCGCTCGCCGGTCAATTCACGCAGCTCGGCGTCCAGTTTGGCCACTTTCTCGAAGTCCGTGGCGTTGTCGGCGATTTGGGCGTGCAGCTTGCTCTCCTTCTCGGAGACCTTGTCCAGCTGCCGCTCGATCTTCTGGAGTTCCTTCTTGGCGGCGCGGGCGTCCGCGGCCGACACCGTCTTCGCCGCGGCCGGCCGCGCGGGCGCCGGGGACTGCGGGGCGGGGGCGGACTCGGTCATCCGCTGCCGCCGCTCCAGGTACTCGTCGATGCCGCGCGGCAGCATCCGCATCGTGGCGTCGCCCAGGAGCGCGTACACCTTGTCCGTCGTGCGCTCGACGAAGAACCGGTCGTGGGAGATCACGACCATGGAGCCGGGCCAGCCGTCGAGCACGTCCTCCAGCTGCGTCAGGGTCTCGATGTCGAGGTCGTTGGTCGGCTCGTCGAGGAAGAGGACGTTCGGCTCGTCCATCAGGAGCCGCAGGAGCTGGAGCCTGCGCCGCTCACCGCCGGAGAGGTCGCCGACCGGCGTCCACTGCTTCTCCTTGCTGAACCCGAACGTCTCGCAGAGCTGGCCCGCGGTCATCTCGCGGCCCTTGCCGAGGTCGACGCGCTCGCGCACCTGCTGCACGGCTTCGAGCACCCGCAGCGTCGGCTTCAGCTCGGCGACCTCCTGCGAGAGGTAGGCCAGCTTCACCGTCCTGCCGACGGCGATCCGCCCGGCCGCGGGCTGGACGTCGCCGTCGCTGCGCGCCGCGTCGGCCATGGCCCGCAGGAGCGAGGTCTTGCCCGCGCCGTTCACACCGACCAGGCCGATGCGGTCGCCGGGGCCGAGCTGCCAGGTCAGGTGCTTGAGCAGCAGCTTCGGGCCGGCCTGCACGGAGACGTCCTCAAGGTCGAAGACGGTCTTGCCGAGCCGCGTCGTGGCGAACTTCATCAGCTCGCTGCGGTCGCGGGGCGGCGGGACGTCCGCGATCAGTTCGTTGGCGGCCTCGATGCGGAACTTCGGCTTGCTGGTGCGGGCCGGGGCGCCGCGGCGCAGCCAGGCCAGCTCCTTGCGCATGAGGTTCTGCCGCTTGGTCTCCTCGGTGGCCGCGATGCGCTCGCGCTCGGCGCGGGCGAAGACGTAGTCGGAGTAGCCGCCCTCGTACTCGAAGACGGAACCGCGCTGCACGTCCCACATGCGGGTGCAGACCTGGTCGAGGAACCACCGGTCGTGGGTGACGCACACGAGCGCCGAGCGGCGGGCGCGCAGGTGCCCGGCCAGCCAGGCGATGCCCTCGACGTCCAGGTGGTTGGTGGGCTCGTCGAGGACGATCAGGTCCTGCTCGGCGATGAGCAGCTTGGCGAGCGCGATGCGCCGCCGCTCGCCGCCGGAGAGCGGGCCGATGACGGTGTCGAGGCCCTGCGGGAAGCCCGGCAGGTCGAGCCCGCCGAAGAGGCCGGTGAGCACGTCCCTGATCTTGGCGCTGCCCGCCCACTCGTGGTCGGCGAGGTCGCCGATGACCTCGTGCCTCACGGTGGCCTCGGGGTCGAGGGAGTCGTGCTGGGTCAGCACGCCGAGCCGCAGCCCGCCGTTGTGCGTGACCCGCCCGGTGTCGGCCTCCTCCAGCTTGGCGAGCATCCGGATCAGGGTGGTCTTCCCGTCGCCGTTGCGCCCCACGACCCCGATCCTGTCCCCCTCGGACACGCCGAGTGAGACGCCGTCGAGCAGGGCACGGGTGCCGTACACCTTGCTGACTGCCTCGACATTGACCAGATTGACGGCGGCCATTTCACTCCTGACAGGGGGGATCGATCGATCCTCAAGCGTAGTCGCCCCGGGAGGCGGCCCGTCGACCTCGGGGCGCCCGCTCCACCAGCAGCCACCCCACGAGCACCATCGCCACCGCCGCCGGCGCCGTCACGTGGACGGCGACCAGGGTCGCCGTACGCCCTTCGAGGAGCCCGCCGAAGCCGACCATCGACAGACCGAGCACCCCGAACAGGCAGAGCGTGACGCCGACCGCCGCGGCGCGTCCGGAGACCCGGCCCGGCGCGTCCGGCTCCCGCGCCGCCCCAGGCCGTTCGAAGCGGCGGAAGGCCGCGACGAGCACCGCCGTCAGAGCCGCGGCCGCGGCCATCCGCGGGGGCGCCTGCGCCCACCAGGCCGCGCTCGCGGGCTCCGGCAGCGGGACGCCGAGGGCGAGCAGCGCCCCGTACACGCCGAGCATCGCCGTCAGGTGCCAGAGGAACGCGGTCATGGAGACGCCGTTGGCCGCGACCACGCCGCGCCACACCCGCGGTCGCGCCAGCCACCGGGTCACCGGCCCGCGCAGCAGTTCCACGGCGCCGACCAGCCACAGGCCGTGGCAGAGGAGGGCGAAGGTGGGCGGCGCCATGTTCGATACGCGTTCGCCCGGCATGCCGACCATGGAGAGGGGGTACGGGCCGAGGGCGACGAGCAGCGCGGCGCCCGCGAGCCCCGTACCGGCCAGGGCGGACGGCATCCGCAGCCTGCCGTCCGCGCGCAGGAAGCCGAGCTGGTGCACCGCGAGCCAGACGAAGGCGAAGTTCAGGAACTCCACGTACGGGACGCCGAGCGCGAAGCGTGCCACGTCGACCGCGCCCGCTGCCGCCACGAGCGCCCCGAAGGCGCCCCAGCCCCACCGCTCGTGCAGCCGCAGCAGCGGCGGGGTGAGGGCGACCATCGCCAGGTAGACGCCGATGAACCACAGCGGCTGCGCGACGAGTCGCAACGCCACGTCGAGGAGTCCGCCGCCCTGCCCGAGGAGTTGCAGCGCCAGCGCGACCGCGCCCCACACCCCGATGAAGACCATGGTGGGCCGCAGCAGCCGCTGGAGGCGGGCCCGGAGGAAGGCGGAGTAGGCGGCGGGGCCCTCGGACCCGCGGCTGAGCGAGCGGTGGGACAGGGCGTGGGAGAAGCCGCCGACGAAGAAGAACACCGGCATGATCTGGAGTGCCCAGGTGAGGATCTGCAGGCCGGGCACGACGGCGAGGAGGTTGCCGACCTCGGTGCGGCCGTCGTCGCCGACGGTCACGGCCGCCATCAGCCAGTGCCCGGCGACGACCGTGCCGAGCGAGGCGACGCGCAGCAGGTCGATGTACCGGTCGCGCCCGGCGGGCGTCTTCTCGGCCAGTTCGCGAACGCTTGATCCCATGTACGTACGTTCGCGCGCCGCCGGCCGGGGCGTCAGCGCGCACGTACTCAGATGTGCGCCTGAGTACGCGGACCCTCAGAGCAGGGTGGCGCCCGGGGCCGGGGAGTCCGCCACCCGTGCCGCGCGGCAGGTGCCGGAGGTGGTGAGGGCGTCGGCCACGGTGCGCGCGGACGCGGCGTCGGCCGTGAGGAACGCCGTCGTCGGCCCGGACCCCGACACCAGCGCGGCCAGGGCGCCGGCCGCCGTGCCCGCGGCGAGGGTCTCCGAGAGCGAGGGGAACAGGGAGAGCGCCGCGGGCTGGAGGTCGTTGGCGACCGAGGCGGCGAGGGCCTCGACGTCGCCCTTGCGCAGGGCTTCGAGCAGCGCGGGGGACGCCTCGGGGGCCGGGGCGGCCGGGGTGAGCCGGTCGAACTCGCGGTACACGGCGGGCGTGGAGAGCCCTCCGTCGGCCACGGCGAACACCCAGTGGAAGTCGCCTCCGACCTCCATGGGCTCCAGTTTCTCGCCCCGCCCGGTCCCGAGCGCGGCTCCGCCGACGAGACTGAACGGCACGTCGCTGCCCAACTCGGCGCAGAGGCCGAGCAGTTCCTCACGCGTGGCCCCGGTGCCCCACAGCGCGTCGCACGCCACGAGCGAGCCCGCGGCGTCCGCGCTGCCGCCCGCCATGCCGCCGGCGACGGGAATGTCCTTGGCGATGTGGATGTGGACCGCCCCGCCGATCCCGTGCCGCTCGGCGAGCAGGCCGGCGGCGCGGGCGGCGAGGTTCGTGCGGTCCAGCGGCACCTGGTCGGAGCCAGGCCCCTCGCAGGTGATCCGCGGCTCGTCGGCGGGGGTGACCGTGACCTCGTCGTAGAGCCCGACGGCGAGGAAGACGTTGGCGAGGTCGTGGAAGCCGTCGGGGCGGGCGGCGCCCACGGCGAGCTGGACGTTGACCTTGGCGGGGACCCGCACCGTCACGCTCACGCGGCGGCCTCCTTGTGCTCGGCGATACGCGCGAACTCCTCCACCGTCAGGGCCTCGCCGCGCGCCTGGGGCGAGACGCCGGCGGCGACCAGGGCGGCCTCGGCCCGCGCGGCGGAGCCGGCCCAGCCGGACAGGGCGGCCCGCAGCGTCTTCCTGCGCTGCGCGAAGGCGGCGTCGACGACGGCGAAGACCTCGCGCTTGGACGCGCTGGTCTTGACCGGCTCGGCGCGCCGCACCAGCGACACGAGGCCGGAGTCGACGTTCGGGGCGGGCCAGAACACGTTCCGCCCGATGGAACCGGCGCGCTTCACCTCGGCGTACCAGTTCGCCTTCACCGACGGCACCCCGTACACCCGCGAGCCGGGCCCCGCGGCGAGCCGGTCGGCGACCTCGGCCTGCACCATCACGAGGGTGCGCTCGATGCTCGGGAAGGTGTCGAGCATGTGCAGCAGTACGGGGACGGCGACGTTGTACGGGAGGTTGGCGACGAGCGCGGTCGGGGCGGGCCCCGGCAGCTCGCTCACCAGCATGGCGTCGCTGTGCACCAGGTCGAAGGCGCCGGCCTTGTGCGGGAGGCGGGCCTCGATCGTCGCGGGGAGCGCGCCCGCGAGTACGTCGTCGATCTCCACGGCGGTGACGTGGGACGCGGTCTCCAGCAGGGCCAGCGTCAGGGAACCGAGGCCCGGACCGACCTCGACGACCGCGTCGTCCGGGCCGACGTCCGCGGTGCGGACGATGCGGCGGACGGTGTTGGCGTCGATGACGAAGTTCTGGCCGCGCTGCTTGGTCGGGCGTACGCCGAGGGCAGCGGCCAGTTCGCGGATGTCGGCGGGGCCGAGGAGGTCGCCGTGCTCTGTGCTCACGCCCCCAGGTTACGGTCCCTGGCCCCTGGGCCTCGCCCCACCTCCTCACCCCCTACCCCCGCCAAGACCTCTGCCGGGTACCCCCTGATCCCATCCACCCGCCCCGTTGCTCCGCGGTGACGCATGGGCGAGGGAGCCGTGAGAGCAAGCCGTCGCGGCGTGGGCGGGCCGGGTCGATACCGGAGGGGACGTGTCGGTATGTCCGCCCGGAGCACGGCACGCACGGCTCCGCAGCCCCGAAGCGGCCCTCCGGTCACGCAGGCGATAGCGAGGACGGACATACCGGCGCGGCCCCGCCCCCAAAGACCAGCGAGGCACCCCCACGAACCGGCACGCCCCGACAGACCCGAGCCGAAGAACCAGCAACCGGGCACAACCCGAACAAGGAACCGACGACTGGCACGCCCCAAACAGCCCCAAGCCAAAGAACCAACGACCGGCACGACCAAACAAACCCAAGCCAAAGAACCAGCAACCGGCACGACCAAATCGACCCGAGCCGAAGAACCAACGACCGGCACGACCAAACCGACCCGAGCCGAAGAACCAACGACCGGCACGACCAAACCGACCCGAGCCAAAGGCCCAGCGACCGGCACGACCACCGCCCGCACCCCCCGGGCGTCAGCCGTGGAGGCGCCGGCCGCAGTGAGGCCACGCGCTCTCGCCCCGCCGCACGTACAGCTTCTTCGCGCGATACGTCTGCTCCGGCGCCGACGCGTCCTGCGGCCGACCCGACCCCCCGAGAGACCGCCACGTATGCGTGTCGAACTGGTACAGCCCCCCATACGTACCGGACGCGTCCACCGCCCCCGGCCGCCCACCCGACTCGCACCGGGCCAACGCCCCCCAGTTCAGCCCGTCCGCCCCGGCCACGGAATCCGGCTGCCGCCCCGTCCCCACCTTGACGATCTGCCGCTGCGGCTCCCGAACGACCTCCGAGCCGATCAGCCGCGGCCGCTGCCGCACCCCGTTCACCGTCCGCACCGCGTACGTCACCCGCCGCACCCCGAGCCGCCCCGGCTGCGCCACGACCTCCGTGCCGCGGAACAACGTCGGGTCCTCGGTCCGCTCCACGTCGAAGGGGATCACCTCCTCCCGGGTCTCCCTCGACCCGGTGATCCGCATGACGGTGACCGTCTGCCCGTCACGGGGAAAGCTGTCCGGCGCGACCGACGTCGTGTCCTGCCCCCGCAGTGTCACCCCGGACTCCGCGACCGCGTCCCGCACGGTCGCCGCGTTCGTACGGATCGTCCGCTCCCGCCCGTCCGCCATGATCGTGACGGTGCGCTCGGTGCGGACCGCGAGTTCGAGGCCCTGCCGGCCGATGCGCCGGCCGCGGGAGGTCGACAGGTGCGCCCCTTCCGCCCGCACCCCGAGCTGCCGCAGGGCGCCGTCCACCGTGCGCGCCGTGGTCCACACCTCGCGCCGCTCACCGTCGAGCGTGAGCCCGACGGGCCGGCCGTACCGGACGGCGATCTCGTCACCGCTGGCCAGGGCCGTCGCCGAGGAGGGCGCGACGATGTCGTGGGCGCCCACGCCGAGCCCCTCCTCAGCGAGGAGTTCCCCCACGTCGTCCGCGAAGGTGTGCAGCGAGCGGGGTTCGCCGTCGACGCTGAGCAGCACGGCCTTGTCGTTCGCGACGAACGCGGAGGTCCCGCCCGCGAGGAAGGCGACCACGAGGGCCTGCGGCACGAGGCGCCGCAGCGGCTCGCTCCGGGCGGTGGACGAACCGCCGGGAGAGACCCCGAAACCCCCGAGACTCCCCACCCCCCAGGTGGTCCGCCGCCGCCGCGCCGCCCGCCGGGTCTCGGCCCGCCCGGCGCGCTGCCGGGGCAGGGCCCCTTCCGTGGGCGCGTCATGCGGCGCCACGTCGCGGGGACCTCCGTACCCGGAGCCCCCCTCACCCTCCCCATACGACCCATACGACCCATACGACCCATACGACGGGTACGACGGGTACGACGGGTACGACGGGTACGACGGGTACGACGGGTACGGCGCGTACGACCCATACGGCCAGGGCTCATACGGCGACGAATTGCTCACGATGACGCTCCAGAGGTCCGGACGGGCGCACAGAACCTAGCGGAGCCGCCGTGACTCTCCAAAGTCATACCGCTACAGTTCGTAACGAACCGGCCCGGACGTGACCGCGCCGTCAGTAACCGAAGGCGCGCGCCGTGTTCGCCGAGACGGCCGCGGCCATGGCGTCCTCGTCGATGCCCCGCGTCTCGGCCATCGCGCGCAGCGTGACCGGAATGAGATATGGCGCGTTGGGCCGTCCGCGGTACGGCGCCGGCGTCAGGAAGGGCGCGTCCGTCTCCACGAGGACGAGTTCCAGCGGGGCGACGGCCAGGGCGTCCCGCAGCCCCTGCGCGTTCTTGAACGTGACGTTGCCCGCGAAGGACATGAAGTAGCCGTGCTCGGCGCAGACCTGGGCCATCGCCGCGTCACCGGAGTAGCAGTGGAAGACGGTGCGCTCGGGGGCGCCCTCCTCCTTCAGGACCCTGAGGACGTCCTCGTGCGCCTCGCGGTCGTGGATGACGAGGGCCTTGCCGTGCCGCTTGGCGATCTCGATGTGGGCGCGGAAGGACCGCTCCTGGGCGGCCATGCCCTCGGGGCCCGTACGGAAGTAGTCGAGGCCGGTCTCGCCGACGCCCTTGACGTGCGGCAGCGCGGCGAGCCGGTCGATCTCGGCGAGCGCCTCGTCGAGCGCGGCGTCGCCGCCCGCCTCGCGCGCGCCCTGCCGCGACCAGCCGTCGGGGTCGCCGAGGACGATGCGGGGCGCCTCGTTCGGGTGGAGGGCGACGGCGGCGTGCACGCTCTCGTACTCGGCGGCGGTCCGCGCCGCCCACTGCGAGCCCCGTACGTCACAGCCCACCTGGACGACCGTGGTGACCCCGACCGACGCGGCCTTGGCGAGGCCCTCCTCCACCGTGCCCGCCTGCATGTCGAGGTGGGTGTGGGAGTCGGCGACCGCCACCCGGAGCGGTGCGGGCAGGGGCGGCGGTACGTCGGCGTTCTTCGAAGGCATGCCCCGATCCTACGAAGCCCTGAATCCTGCGAAGCCCTGCGTCCTGCGAAGCCCTGCGTCCTGCGAAGCCCTGAGCCCCACGGCCCGCGAAGCCGCCCGAGCCCCGGAGCGGAGGACTCACTGCCCCTTGCGGTGGGCGAAGGGATGCAGCAGATCCGACAGGTGCCAGTGATGCCCCTGAGGACGCCGCTGCCGCTCCCGCCCCTCGGAACCCCCGGCCCCCTCGGCGGCCGGGGCCGCGGCCGGTTCGGCCACGGCGGCCGGCCCGGCGGCCCCGCCGCCGCCCCTCTCCCGCTGCCGCCGCATGCAGTCGAGCACCGAGGACACCTGCCCCGCCCGCATGATCCGCACGACATGGCCACCGCAGTTCAGGCACGTCGGGCGGGACAGCGGCGACGGCACGTGCCGTCCGTCCGCCATGTACCTCACGAACTGCTGCCCCTTGCCGTCCACATGGTGTTCGATCTCGTACGACTGTTCCCAGCCGTGCCCGCAGCCCATGCAGGCGAAGGCGTACGACTCGTGACCGACGTCGAGCGCCGTGGTGGGGTGGCCGGATTCCGCGATGTCACTCATGCCAGTGCTCCTCTTGCCCGGGGGACAAGCACTGCCGGGGATGCGGGCCCTGCCCTGGACCCGGCAGCCTGGGAACGGGTGCGTCCCCTCGACCAGTGGACGCTTTTCCCCGAGCCGGCGCATCAAGCCTGTCGAGCATTGGAGCCGATTTAACTATTTCATGGCAAGAATGCCTGGTGCGCGGCTCACGCTTTGCCTTTCACGATAGTCCTTTGCCCTCCGATGGGCCGCTCCGATCCGCATTCTTTGCCGCCACGACCGCATCGAAGACCTCGCGTTTGGGAAGGCCGGCTTCCGCGGCGACGGCGGCGATCGCCTCCTTGCGCCGCTCCCCCGCCTCCTCGCGCACGCGCACCCTGCGCACCAGCTCGTCGGGGCCCAGTTCGGCGGCGCTCTTCTCGGGGGCGCCCTCGACGACGACAGTGATCTCGCCGCGCACTCCGTCGGCGGCCCACTCGGCGAGTTCCTTCAGCGGGCCCCGCTTGACCTCTTCGTACGTCTTGGTCAGCTCGCGGCAGACAGCCGCCCTGCGCTCGCCGCCGAACGCCTCGGCCATCGCGGCGAGCGTGTCGTCGATGCGGTGCGGCGCCTCGAAGTAGACCAGCGTCCTGCGGTCGTCGGCGACCTCCTTCAGGCGCGCGAGCCGTTCGCCGGCCTTGCGCGGCAGGAAGCCCTCGAAGCAGAAGCGGTCGACGGGCAGGCCGGAGAGGGCGAGCGCGGTGAGCACCGCCGAGGGGCCGGGTACGGCCGTCACGCGGATGTCGCGCTCCACGGCCGCCGCGACCAGGCGGTAGCCGGGGTCGGAGACCGAGGGCATCCCCGCGTCCGTCACCAGGAGCACCCGCGCGCCGCCCGCGAGGGCCTCCACGAGTTCGGGCGTGCGCGCCGACTCGTTGCCCTCGAAGTAGGACACGACACGCCCGCCGACCTGCGCGCCGAGCGCCTGGGTGAGCCGGCGCAGCCGCCGGGTGTCCTCGGCGGCGACGACGTCGGCCGCCTCCAGCTCGGCGGCGAGGCGCGGCGGGGCGTCGGCGACGTCGCCGATGGGCGTGCCCGCCAGGACGAGGGTTCCGGGGGAATCTGCGCTTCCTGTCACGTATCCATCCTCGCAGGGCCTGCGAGCGGGACTCGCACAGTCGGGTTCCCTACGATGGCGCGGTGACCAGTACCGCGTCTTCCCCGGACACCCGCGAGGGCCAGCAGGCCGAGGAGCAGCAGCTCTCGTGGCAGCGGCGGCTGCGCCGATTCGGGCACGTGGCGCGGCCCGGTGAGGACGTCGGGGCGCGGCTCGTGCCCCCGTACACCGAGCCGGGTCCCCGGCTGTGGGCGGCGCTCGGGGTGTCCGAGGCGGGCGCGGCCAAGCTGGTGCGCCGGTCGGCCTGGCTGGGGCCGCTGCTGATCACGCTGGTCGCCGGGGTGACGCGGTTCTGGAACCTCGGCAGTCCGAAGGCCGTGATATTCGACGAGACGTACTACGCGAAGGACGCCTGGGCGCTGATCCACCGCGGCTTCGAGGTCAACTGGCCGGAGAAGATCAACGACGACGTGCTGCGGCAGGGCGGCGGCATCGCCATTCCGCACGACGCGGCGTACGTGGTGCATCCGCCGGTCGGCAAGTACGTGATCGGCGCCGGCGAGTGGCTGTTCGGCTTCGACCCGTTCGGCTGGCGGTTCATGACGGCGGTGCTCGGCACCCTGTCCGTCCTGATGCTGTGCCGGATCGGGCGGCGGCTGTTCCGCTCCACGTTCCTCGGCTGCCTGGCGGGCGCGCTGCTCGCGGTGGACGGCCTGCACTTCGTGATGTCGAGGACGGCGCTGCTCGACCAGGTGCTGATGTTCTTCGTGCTGGCCGCCTTCGGGTGCTTCCTGATCGACCGGGACAGGGCGCGGGCGCGGCTCGCCGCCGCGCTGCCGCTCGACGAGGACGGGATCGTGCGCCCGGACGCGTACGTCGCGGAGACGCTGCGTCTCGGCCCGCGGCCGTGGCGGTGGGCGGCGGGGCTCTGCCTCGGCCTGGCCTTCGGGACCAAGTGGAACGGCCTGTACGTGATGGTCTTCCTCTGCCTGATGACGGTCTTCTGGGACGTCGGGGCGCGCCGTGTCGCCGGGGCGGTGCGGCCCTACCGCGCGGTCCTGCGGCGCGATGTGCTCCCGGCGTTCGTGTCGACGGTGCCGGTGGCCGTCGCCACGTACGTCGTGTCCTGGCTCGGCTGGATTCTCTCGCCGACGGACGGCTCGGGCGGCTACTACCGCGACTGGGCGGCGACGGCCGGGCGGGGCGGGAACTGGACGTGGCTGCCGGACTGGGTGCGCAGCCTGTGGCACTACGAGCACGCGGTGTACGAGTTCCACGTGGGCCTGTCCTCGCCGCACACCTACCAGTCCAACCCCTGGAGCTGGATCGTCGACGGCAGGCCCGTCTCGTACTTCTACGAGTCCCCTGCGCCCGGCCGCGACGGCTGCCCGGCGGACACCACGGAGAAGTGCGCCCGCGAGGTCCTCGCGCTCGGCACGCCGCTGCTGTGGTGGGCGGCGGCGTTCGCGCTGCTCTACGTCGTGTGGCGGTGGGCGTTCCGGCGCGACTGGCGGGCCGGCGCGATCCTGTGCGGAGTGCTCGCGGGCTATCTGCCCTGGTTCTTCTACCAGGAGCGGACGATCTTCTACTTCTACGCGGTCGTCTTCGTGCCGTTCCTCTGCCTGGCGCTCGCGATGCTGATCGGCGCGGTCCTCGGCCCGCCGGGCTCCGGCGAGCGGCGCCGGGTCGTGGGCGCCGCCGCTTCGGGCGTCCTGGTCCTGCTGATCTTCTGGAATTTCATCTACTTCTGGCCGATCTACACCGGCACGGCCATTCCCATCGACTCCTGGCGGTCGCGGATGTGGCTCGACACCTGGGTCTGATCCGCACGGCTCGATACGGACACCTTCGGATAACGGCCGGCCCGTGTTTCTCTCCCGCCCCATAAGGTCGGGCGCGTATGCCCTTTCCGAACTCACTTCGGAAAGGCTCCTGGGGAGGGGGCGCAGTCATGCGCAAAGGGGTCAAGGTCGCACTGGTCGGCGGTGTCTTCGTCGTCATGGTGGGGGGCGCGGGCTACAGCGCGTTCAGCCTGGTGAGCGGTTTCTCCGACGACGGGGGTTCCGCCGCCGGGCCGAGCGGTGAGGGCGGTGGCGAGGTGCGGACGGGGCCGCCGTCCGACGCCGAGGTCCGCGAGACGTCGCGGAACTTCCTCGCCGCGTGGGCGGAGGGGGACGCACGGCAGGCCGCCGGGTACACGAACGACTCCGCGCCGGCCGGGGCGGCCCTGACCGGCTACCGCGAGGACGCGCACCTGACGAAGGTGAGGATCACCCCGAAGCGGGCGTCCGGCGCGCGGGTCCCGTTCACCGTGTCGGCCACGGTCGCGTACCGGGGCAAGAGCAAGCCGCTCAGCTACGAATCCGAGCTGACCGTGGTGCGCCGGAAGACCACGGGGCGCGCCCTCGTCGACTGGCGGGTGTCGGTGGTCCACCCCTCCCTGGAGAAGGGGGAGTCCCTGGCCACGGGTGAGGCGCCCACCCCGCCCGTCCAGGCCGTGGACCGCGCGGGCACCGTCCTGCGCAAGAAGGACCACCCCTCGCTCGGCCCGCTCATCGACGAGCTGCGGCGGCGGTACGGGGACGAGGCGGGCGGCACCCCCGGCGTGGAGCTGTACGTGCGGCGCGAGGGCTCCGAGGGGGCCGCCCGCACGCTGCTCACCCTCTCGAAGGGCAAGCCGGGCACGCTGCGCACGACGCTCAGCGCGGGCGTGCAGAGGGCCGCCGAGCGGGCGGTCCTGCGGTACGACGAGTCGTCCGTGGTGGCGTTGAAGCCGAGCACCGGCGAGGTGCTCGCGGTCGCCAACAACCGCGGGGACGCCTTCAACGCGGCGTTCGAGGCCAAGGTGATGCCCGGTTCGACCATGAAGATCGTCACGGCGGCGATGTTCATCGACAAGGGGGTCACCACGGCGGACGGCACCGCGCCCTGCCCGCCGACCGCGACCTGGCAGAGCCAGACGATCGGCAACCTCAAGGGGCTGGCGCCGAACGAGTCCGCCACGTTCGCCGAGGACTTCGCGCGCTCCTGCAACACCGCGTTCGTGAAGCTCATCGACGAGGACGGCGTCACGGACTCCTCCCTCACCGAGGAGGCGCAGGACAAGTTCGGGCTCGGCAGGGGCGACTGGAAGGTCGGTCTGCCGTCCTTCGAGGGCTCCGTGCCCGCCTCGCCCGGCCCCGACCGCGCGACCAACGCCATCGGCCAGGGCCAGGTCCAGATGAGCCCGCTGGCGCTGGCGTCGGTGACGGCGACGGCGAAGACCGGGGCGTTCCGGCAGCCGGTGATCGTGCCGCGCTCGCTCGACGGCCGCGAACTGGCCACCGCCGACGGGCTGAAGGCGTCCACGGCCGCCCAGCTGCGGCAGATGATGCACCGCACGGCGGTGCGGGGCACCGGGGCGCGCGTCATGGCGTCGCTCGGCGGGGACACCGGCGCGAAGACGGGCTCGGCGGAGGTGGACGGCCGGCGGAAGTCCGACAGCTGGTTCACCGGCTACCGGGGCGATGTCGCCGCGGCGGCGATGACGCAGCGCGGCGGCCACGGCGGCGACGCGGCGGGCCCGATCGTCGCGGACGTACTGCGCGCAGGGTAGAGGGTCCGCCCGAAGGCCGTCCGGCCGGGCGGTGAAGTGGTCAAGGGCCTCCCCGTACGGCTCTAAGGTGGGCTTCGATCGAGGAGCCGGGGGCTGGGGCTTCGGGGAACAGCGGAGGGTTTGTGGGCAAGCGGAGGCGCGCCAGCGAGCGCAAGGGCGTCAGCATCGGGAACGGCAGAGTGCACCCCGTCGTGATCGGCGGGGCGGCGGCCGTCGTCGTGTGCGGGGTGGGGGCCGCGGCGTTCGCGCTGTCCGGCGGGGCGGACGGGTCGCACACCGACGACAAGCAGGTGGCCACGGGGCCGCCGACGCCGGCGGAGGTCCGTACGACCGCCCGGAAGTTCCTCGCGGCGTGGGCCGAGGGGGACGTGGCCGGGGCCGCGGCGCTCACGGACGACCGTGCGGCGGCGAAGAGGGCCCTGACCTCGTTCCGCGAGGACGGGCACTTCACGGACACCGAGCTGACCCCGGGCAGGCGCTCGGGCGCCGACGTGCCGTTCAAGGCGGCGGCCACAGTCGCGTACAAGGGCAGGAGCAAGCCCTTCGCCTACGAGTCCGAACTGACGGTGGTCCGCAGCAAGAGCGACGGCAGGACGCTGGTCGGCTGGCGGCCCTCCGTGGTGCACCCGGAGCTGAAGGAGGGCGACCGCCTGGTCACGGGCGAGGCGGGCGACCCGCCGATCAAGGCGGTGGACCGGGACGGCGGCGAGCTGACGGCGGCCGAGTACCCCTCGCTCGGCACGGTCCTGGACGGGCTGCGGGAGAAGTACGGCAAGAAGGCGGGCGGCAGGGCGGGCGTCGAGCTGCGGGTGGTGCGGGCGGACGAGGAGAAGTCCACCGGGGCGGCCGGTTCGGCGGGAGCGAAGAAGAAGGCGGGTGAGGACGACTCCGAGTCGGCGCCCGACAAGACGCTCCTGACGCTCTCGCCCGGTACGCCCGGCACGTTGAAGACCACGTTCAGCCCCTCGCTCCAGGCCGCGGCCGAGCGCGAGACGGCCGAGCGGCAGCGGGCGTCGGTCGTGGTCGTCAAGCCGAGCACCGGCGAGATCCTGGCCGCCGCCAACTCCAACCCCACCGGGTTCAACGTGGCCTTCCAGGGGTCGCTGGCGCCCGGCTCGACGATGAAGGTCGTCAGCGCGTCGATGCTCCTGGAGAAGAAGCTCGCGGGGGTCGACAAGAAGCACCCGTGCCCCAAGTACGCGACGTACGGGGGGTGGAAGTTCCAGAACGACGACAAGTTCCAGATCAAGAACGGCACGTTCAAGGCGAGCTTCGCGCGCTCCTGCAACACGGCGTTCATCACCCGGGCCAAGAAGCTGGAGAACGACTCCCTGACCAGGCAGGCGCAGGAGGTCTTCGGGCTCGGCCGCGACGACTGGTCGATCGGCGTGCCGACCTTCGACGGCGCGGTGCCGGTGCAGAGCGACGCCCAGATGGCCGCCTCGCTGATCGGACAGGGCGGGGTGCGGATGAACCCGCTGAACATGGCGTCGGTGGCGGCGACGGTGAAGTCCGGCACCTTCAAGCAGCCCTACCTGGTCTCGCCCGACGTCGACGACCGCGAACTGGCGACGGCGCCGCGCAAGATGTCCGGCGCCACGCTCTCGGGGCTGCGGGAGCTGATGCACTACACGGCGGTGGCCGGTACGGCGGCCGAGCCGATGTCGGGCCTCGGCTCCGACACGGGCGCCAAGACCGGCTCGGCGGAGGTCGACGGCCAGAAGAAGCCCAACGGCTGGTTCACCGCCTACCGGGGCGACCTGGCGTCGGCGGCGGTCGTCCAGCAGGGCGGCCACGGCGGCGACTCGGCGGGGCCCCTGGTGCGGGCGATGCTGCTGGCGGGCGGCTGAGAGCCGGGCCCCGGCGGGCGGGGACCGTGCGTCCACCACCTGGATACGCGGTCGCGTGTCCGGTACACGGACCGCTAGCGTGCGGGGTATGAGCGCTACTGAACCCGAGTCCCCGGCGCACCCCCGCTTCGCCGCCGCCCTGCGGGAACTGGGCCTGGCCGAGCTGCTCGGCCGGGTCCGCCGCTTCCCCGAGCAGACCCGTACCGCACAGGAGGCCGCGGCCGCCGTCGGCTGCGAGCTGAGCCAGATCTGCAAGTCCCTGATCTTCGCGGCGGACGGCGTGCCGGTGCTGGTCCTGATGGACGGCGCGTCCCGCGTCGACCTGGAGCTGGTGCGCAGGGAGCTGGGCGCGGAGAAGGTCACCCGGGCCAAGGCGGACGTGGTCAAGGAGACGACGGGTTACACGATCGGCGGCGTACCGCCCTTCGGCCACGCGAACCGGACCCGTGTCCTCGCCGACCGCTCGCTCCTCGCCCACGACGAGGTGTGGGCGGCGGCCGGTACCCCCTACGCGGTCTTCCCCACCTCTCCCAAGGCGCTGATCGCCCACGCGGGCGCCACGCTGGTGGACGTGCGCGAGACGTCCGAGTGACCCCCCTCGTGGCGTCGGCGGTCCTGCTGGCCGCCGTCACGCACGCGTGCTGGAACGCGATAGCCCACCACATCACCGACAAGCTGGTCGGCTTCACGCTGATCTCCGGCGGCGGCCTGCTGATAGGCGCCCTCCTCACCCCCTTCGTCCCGCTCCCCGCGGCCGGGGCCTGGCCGTACCTGCTCCTCTCGGCGGCCCTGCACGTCGGCTACTACGCCCTGCTGATGCGCTCCTTCAAGCTGGGCGACTTCGGCCAGGCGTACCCCATCGCGCGCGGCACGGCCCCGCTGGTCGTCACCGTCCTCGCGGCGGTCTTCGCGGGCGAGGTCCCCGACGGCTGGCAGGCGGCGGGCGTGGCGGTCTCGTGCGCGGGCCTGACGGGCCTCGCGCTGTGGGGCATACGGGGTTCGGGGCGCCGCCCGGACTGGCCGGCGCTCACCGCGGCCCTGGCCACGGGCGTCTCGATCGCCGCGTACACGGTGGTGGACGGACTCGGCGTCCGGGCCTCGGGGGCCTCGATGGGCTACATCGCGTGGCTGATGATCCTGGAGGGCCTGGCGATCCCGCTGTACGCGGCGTGGCGCCTGCGCGGCGAACTCGTCCCGCGCCTGCGCCCGTTCGCGGCGGTGGGCCTCCTGGGCGCGGCGCTCTCCGTAGCGGCCTACGGCCTGGTCCTCTGGGCCCAGACCAGAGCGGAACTGGCCCCGATCTCCGCCCTCAGGGAGTCCTCGATCATCGTCGGCGCGGCAATAGGCGCCCTCTTCTTCAAGGAACGCTTCGGAGCCCCGAGGCTGGTGGCTGCGGGCCTGATGGTGACGGGTATCGGCTTGATGCTCCACGCGGGCTAGGTGTTCTGTCCGGAGAGGTTCTGGACGGGTGAGGCAGGTCTCGGCTGAGGGATCTTGAACAGGCGAGGGCCGGGCGGCCGTATCGCCCGGTCGCCCCCGGGCTCAGCCGCGCAGCGGCTCCGTGAGGTGCGGGCCCCGGCCCACGCAGCGGCGGCAGGCCCGGGCCGAGGTCGCCACTATCGCGTGGGTGGCCGCGGACAGGGCGCCCGCCGCCGCCAGGAGGGGCCAGTTCGTGGCCAGGGCCGCGGCGATCGTCAGGGAGAGCGTCGCCACCGCCATGGCCCCGCTCGCCGTCGTGCCCGTCCAGGCCACCGCCCGCGGCAGGCCGTGCGGCGTGGGCAGCCGCCGGGCCAGGGGGCCCGTGGCGGCCAGGGCCGTCGCCGCCAGCAGTGCCCCCAGCGTGGCGACCAGGGTCAGGTGCGTCGCCAGTCGCTGCCAGAGCAGGTCGCCCCGGGCCAGATACCAGCAGGCGAGCAGGAACGGTGCCGTCAGCGCGACCGTACGGGCCGTGTGCCGCGCCTGAGCGATCGTCAGTTCCCGCTGGCAGGCCGGGACCAGGTCCTCGACCGTGCCGAAGTCCCGTACCGCGAGGCGGGCCGCCTCCGCCTCCGGCAGACCGGCCTCCGCGTGGGCCGCCGCCGTGTCCAGGAGGCCGCCCCGCATCTCCTCAAGGAGCCGGGACTTGGCCTTCGGCGGGCCCAGCAGTGCCACCCTCAGCTCCGCCACGTGCCCCTCGATGGGGTCCCGGGGCGCCGCCGCGCTCATGTGGCGAGGCCCGGCCGCGGGGCCGGGTTCAGGACCGCGCCGATCGCCTCCGTGAACTCCGCCCACGCCGCCCGCTCCCCGGCCAGCGTGGCCCGCCCAGCGTCGGTGAGTTCGTACGCCCTGCGGCGCCGCTCCCCCGCCGCCGACTCCCAGCTGCTGCTCAGCAGGCCGAGCCGCTCCAGGCGGTTGAGCGCCGGGTAGATCGTGCCCGTACGCAGTTCGAGCGCGCCGCCGCTGCGGCGCTGCACCGCCGCGATGATCGCGTACCCGTGCAGCGGGCCGGGTTCGAGCACCGCGAGCAGCAGTCCGTCCAGGTGCCCTCGCACCGCATCCGCCTTCATGGGTAGGCAGCCTACACAACGCACCCGTAGGCAGTGTATGTATTGGTAGCCAACATATGCATGCGCCGGCCGAGGCATCCCGTGCTTCCGCCGCGCGCCCACGCGTACGTCCCGCCCGGAGGGCCCCGTGACCAAGCTGCTCCTGTCCGTCCACGTGCTCGCGGCGATCCTCGCCGTCGGGTCGATCACCGTGGCCGCGTCGATGTTTCCGCGTTACGCGCTCCAGGCGCTGGACGGCAGGAGCGAACGGGCCGTCGGGGTCGCCGCGCTGCTGCACCGCGTCTGCCGCGGCTACGCGGTCGCCGGGCTCGCCGTGCCCGTGTTCGGCATCGCCACCGCGGCCCAGCTCGGCGTGCTCGGCGACGCCTGGCTCATCGCCTCGCTGATACTGACCGCGCTCGCCGCCGGCCTGCTGGCCACGGCGATCCTGCCCGGCCAGCGGCGCCTGCTCGCCGTGGACGGGGAACCGGGGGCCGCCCGCGCCACGGCCGCCAGGCTGACCATGCTCACCGGGGTCTTCAACCTGCTCTGGGCGACCGTCACGGTACTGATGATCGTCCGGCCCGGCTCCACCACGGGGGTGTGAGCACCATGCGTACGCTCCGCGCCGCCGCGGCCGTCGAGGCCGCCTCGCTCGCCCTGCTGCTGCTCAACCTCGTGACCGTCCACGCCCCGGCCGCCTCCGCGCTCCTCGGCCCGCTGCACGGCACGGCCTACCTGGTCACCGTCGCGGCCACCTGGATGCTCCAGGACGTCGCGCCCGGCGCCCGGTGGCTCGCCCTCGTGCCCGGCGTCGGCGGGCTGCTCGTCCTGCGGCGGGTCAGGACATCCGCATCCGGCCGACGGCGGACCGCACCGCCCGCACCAGCGCCTGGGCGCGCGGATCGGCCGTGACCCCCTTGGCCATGCCGTTGGTGACGTAGCCGAAGGCGAGGCCCGACTCCGGGTCCGCGAAGCCGAGGGCGCCGCCGCTGCCGGGGTGGCCGAAGGAGCCGGGGGCCAGGAGCGGGGAGGCGCCGCCGTGCAGCATGTAGCCGAGGCCGAAGCGGGTCGGGACGACCAGGACGCGGTCCGGGCCCGAGGACTCCTCGGCGCGGGCCAGCTCGACCGTCTCCGGCGTGAAGAGCCGCCCGCCGCCGTCCACGTCACCGATCAGCGAGGCGTAGAAGCGGGCGAGGCCCTCCGCCGTGGCGATCCCGTTGGCTCCCGCCAGGGCCGCCGCCCGGTAGGCCGGGTCGTTCTCGTCGGGGCGGGACAGCTCCGCGCTCCCGGTGGCCGCGGTGACCGCGCCGTAGGCGCGGCGGGTCAGGGAGTCGGGGTCGGCGTACGCCTCCGCCACGTTCCGCCGCGGCCGCACCCGGAGGCCGCCCGCCGCGGCCGGCGGTTCGATGCCGCCCACCCGGCCGGCCCGCGCCGCCTCCGCCGCCGGGAGTCCGACCCACAGGTCGAGGCCGAGCGGCCGGGCGATCTCGGCCGCGATCCACTCCCCGACGCCCCGCCCGGTCACGCGCCGCACCGTCTCGCCGATGAGCCAGCTGTAGGTCTGGGCGTGGTAGCCGTGGTCGGTGCCCGGCTCCCAGAACGGGGCCTGCGCCGCGACCACCGCCGCCGCGAGGTCCGGGTCCAGCGCCTCGGCCGGGGTCAGGGGGTGGTCGAGTGCGGGCACTCCGGCGCGGTGCGCGAGCAGGTGCCTGACGAGGGTGCGCTCCTTGCCGCGCGCCGTGAACTCCGGCCAGTGGGCGCCGACCGGGGCGTCCAGGTCGAGTTCGCCGCGCTGGTGCAGCAGGAGCAGCGTGGCCGCCGCCACGCCCTTGGTCGCCGAGCGGATGATCTGCGCGGTGCCCTGCTCCCACGGGGCGTCCCCGGCCGCCGGGTCCCCGTCGACGTCCTTCGCGCCGCCCCACAGGTCGACGACCTTGCGCCCGTCGCGGTAGACCGTGACGGCGGCGCCGCGCTCCCCGCGCTCGGCGAAGTTGCGCGCGAAGGCGTCCCTGACCGGTTCGAACCCGGCGGCCACCGTGCCGTGCACGCCCGTGGCAGGAGAGCCCATGGCCACCGCGCCGTGCGCTTCGCCGGACATCCGCCGCGTACCGCCCCTCATGTCATCCATGTCCAGGTCAACAGCGGTCCCGCACCGCCGATTCCCTGCCGTACCACCCTCGCCGTCTTCGGATCGAAGCCGCTCCACGGGCCCCGGTGCGGCCACATCCGAGGGACGCGTTCCGCTTTTCCGGCGGGGCGAATCGCCGTAGATATGGGACATTGGGTGGGGAAACAGAAGAAAAGGAACGCCAGAGAAGCGCCCCGTCGAGGAGCCCAGTGATGTCCGCAGTCGAGCAGTACGCACGCGCCCATCTCGTCACGGACTCCTCCGAGGGCCACCGCGCCGTCCCCGTCCTGCTGCGGTACGACGCGGAGGCCGACCCGCACGCGGTGCGGATCGGCCTCCCCGGCGGTCATGAGTGGACCTTCGCCCGGCAGCTGCTCGAACAGGGACTCCGGGCCCCCGTCACCGCCGGTGACGTGCACATCTGGCCCTGCGGCCGGGTCCAGACGATCGTGGAACACCACGCGGGCGACGGGGTGACGGTCGTCCAGTTCGACGCGTCGGCGCTCATCCGCTTCCTGCGCCGCACCTACGCGGCCGTCACCCCGGTCACCCGCTGAGGGCCCTGCTCTCCCGCGCCGTCAGACGAGGGCCGGCTGCCGGTCGCCGTCCGGGTCGCGCTCGTCCGCCGTGCGCAGCCCCTCGCCCTCGACGTCGACGTTCGGCAGCGCGCGGTCCAGCCACCGCGGCAGCCACCACGCCTTCTTGCCGAGCAGCGCGAGGACGGCGGGTACGAGGGCCATGCGGACCACGAAGGCGTCGAAGAAGACCGCAATCGCGAGTCCGAAGCCGATCATCTTCACCATCTGCTCGCTGGAGCCGATGAAGCCCGCGAAGACCGCGATCATGATGACGGCCGCCGCCGAGACCACCCGGGCCCCGTGCCGGAATCCGGTCACGACCGCCTGGCCGGGCCGCTCCCCGTGGACGTACGCCTCGCGCATGCGGGTCACGAGGAACACCTCGTAGTCCATCGCGAGGCCGAAGACGACGCCCACCATGAAGATCGGCATCATCGACATGACCGGTCCGGTCTGCTCCACGCCGAAGAGCGCGCCGAGCCAGCCCCACTGGAAGACCGCGACGACCGCGCCGAGGGCCGCGAGCACCGAGAGCAGGAAGCCGAGGGCCGCCTTGAGCGGGACCAGGATCGAGCGGAAGACGACGATCAAGAGCAGGAACGCGAGGCCCACGACCAGTGCCAGGTAGGGCACGAGGGCGTCGTTGAGCTTCTGCGACACGTCGATGTTCATGGCCGTGGTGCCGGTGACCATGATCTCCGCGCCCGTGGCGGAGGTGATCCCGGGGCCCGCGTCGCGGATCGCGTGGACGAGGTTCTCGGTCTCGATGCCGCTGGGCTTGGAGGACGGTACGACGCTGACGATCGCGGTGTCGCCCGCCTTGGTGAGCATCGGCGGGGCCACGGCCCGCACGTCGTCGAGGCCGGAGATCGTCTTGGTGATGTGCCGGGCGGCGGCCTTCGGGTCCTTGGCGCCCTTCAGGTCGCCGACCACCATCAGCGGGCCGTTGGAGCCGGGGCCGAAGCCCTCGGAGACCAGGTCGTACGCCTTGCGCTGGGTGGTGGACGTCGGCTGCGCGCCGTCGTCGGGGAGGCCGAGCTCCAGCTGGGCGACCGGGACGGCGGCGGCGCCGAGGCCCACGACGCCGACGAGCAGCACGGCGATCGGGCGGCGCACCACGAAGCGGGCCCAGCGGGTGCCCAGGTTGGGCTTCGGCTCGGCGGAGGCGCCGGCGGCCCCGTCCTTCTTCCTGCCGCCGCCGAACAGCCTGCTCTTGGCGCCCGTCGGCATGACCCGCTTGCCCGCGTACCCGAGCAGCGCCGGGATCAGGGTCAGCGCGATGAGGACGGCGATGACGACCGTGCCGGCCGCGGCGAAGCCCATCTTGGTGAGCATCGGGATGTTGACCACGGCGAGGCCGACGAGCGCGATGACCACGGTGAGTCCGGCGAAGACGACGGCCGAGCCCGCGGTGCCGACGGCACGGCCCGCGGCCTCCTCGCGCTCCCGTCCCTCGGCGAGTTCGCCGCGGTAGCGCGAGACGATGAAGAGGGCGTAGTCGATGCCGACCGCGAGGCCGATCATCATGGCGAGCGTCGAGGTGGTGGTGCCCAGGTCGAGGGCGTCGGCGAGCGCGGTGATGGCGGAGACGCCGATGCCGACGCCGATCAGCGCGGTGAGCAGCGGCATGCCCGCCGCGATCAGCGAGCCGAAGGTGATGACGAGGACGACCGCGGCGACGGCGATGCCGATGATCTCGGTGGACCCGGTCTCCGGCATGGCCTGTAGCGCGTCACCGCCGACCTCGACCGTGAGCCCGCTCTCGCGCGCCTCGTCGGTGGTCTTCTCCAGCGCGTCGCGGTCCTCGTCGGTCAGCTCCATGGAGGTGACCTTGTACGAGACGGAGGCGTACGCCGTGGTGCCGTCCTTGCTGACCGTCTTGGCCACGAAGGGGCTGTCCGCGCGGGCGACCTGGTCCGACCCGGACTTCAGGGCGGCGACGGTTTTGTCGATCTCGGCCTTGTTGGCCGGGTCGGTCACCTTCTCGCCGTCCGGCGCCTTGAACACGACGCGGGCGCTCGCGCCGTCGGCGCTCGCCTCGGGGGCCCGCTTCTCCAGGAGGTCGAAGGCCTTCTGGGCCTCCGTGCCGGGTATGGAGAAGCTGCTGGACGTGGCGGTGGGCGCGGACGCCGCGCCGACACCGGCGAGGGCCAGCAGCGCCACCCAGATCAGGGCGACGAAGTGCCGTCGCCGGAAGGCAAGTTTGCCGAGTTTGTAGAGGAACGTTGCCACGGAGGCGTACTCCCGGTCAGGTCGTGGTGACTGCAGGGCAGGGGTGATGAGCCCGACGACGTGTGGGGACACCGCCCACGTGCTCCGGGCGGTGGGGGAGGTGCGCGTCAGGAAGGGGCGGGGAGCGGGTCAGACGCCGAGGGCGGGGAGGATCACGGCATCGATGTACGAGGCGAGGAACGCGCGGTCGACCGGACGGTCCTCGATGAGGTCACGGGCGACGAAGCCGCCCACCATCATGTGGACGACGTAGTCGAGCGCGGGATTGTCCGCGGCGACCTCGCCGCGCTCCACCGCTCTGCGCAGCAGATCGCTCAGACCGGTCAGCTCCGGCTCGATGAGCAGGTCCCGCAGCGCCCGGTGGAGTTCGGGGTTGTCGTGGATGGCGTGGAACAGGCCCCGCATCAGCGCGGCGTCCCGCTCCATCTGGCAGTCGTCCGAGCGGGCCACCATCTCGTTCAGGTCGCCGCGCAGCGAACCGGTGTCGATGTCCGCGAGGGACGCCGGCTTGTTGTGCCGCAGCGCTCTGGCGATCAGCTCCGGCTTGCTCCCCCACTGGCGGTAGAGGGTGGCCTTGCTGGAGCGGGTGCGGGTGGCGACGGCGTCCATCGTGAGCGCGTCGTACCCCACCTCGCGGAGCAGGTCGAGCACGGCCTCGTACAGCTCGGCCTCGCGCTCGGGCGTGATCCTGCTGCGCCGCGCGGTCGCCGCCTCAGCCATGGTCGTCGCCTCCTGTTCCGAACGAAACGGTTTCGTACTCCAGCATCGTATGCCCTGCCCTATCGAAACGAAACGGTTTCGTACGTGTGCTGGGTCACGTCCGTCACGCCGGCTCGCGTCGGCCGGTGTCGGCTCGCGTCCGTCACGTCAGCTCACGTCAGCGTGTACCGGCTTCCGCACTCATACGTGTTCACGAGTTGCCGGTGGCCTACGCGCGGAAAAGCATGGTGAGGTGACCGACGAGCGCGACGATGCCCAGGCCGACCACTCCTACCTGCGATTTCCGCACCTCAGCGGCGACCGCCTCTGCTTCGCCGCCGAGGACGACCTCTGGGTGGCCCCCCTCACCCCCGGGGGCACCCCGGCCGACCGGGCCTGGCGGGTCACGGTCGACCGGACCAAAGTGGGCCACCCCCGCTTCTCGCCCGACGGACGCCACATCGCGTACACGACCTGGCGCAGCCTCGACCCGGAGATCCACCTGGCTCCCGTGGACGGCGGGCCCGCGCGCCGCCTGACCTACTGGGGCAGCTCCGACACCCGGGTCTGCGGCTGGTCCCCCGACGGCGACATCCTCGCCGTCTCCTCGCACTGCCAGCCCTTCTCGCACCTCTGCTGGGCCTACAACGTGCCCCTCGACGGCTCCCCGGGCGGCCGACTGCCCTGGGGCCCGGTCCACGACATCGCCGTCACCGACTCCCTCGCCGACGGCGACTGCGAGCGCAAGACGCTGCTCCTCACCGGCAAGCCGCCGCACGAGCCCGCCGCCTGGAAGCGGTACCGCGGCGGGGCCACGGGGCGCCTGTGGATGCACGGCGAGCAGATCCTCGAACACCTCGAAGGGCACCTCGACTCGCCCATGTTCGTGGCCGGGCGCATCGCGTTCCTCTCCGACCACGAGGGCGTCGGCAACCTCTACTCCTGCCTGCCCGACGGCACCGACCTGCGGCGCCACACCGACCACGACGCCTTCTACGCCCGCCATGCCGCGAGCGACGGCACGCGCGTCGTCTACCAGTGCGCCGGCGACATCTGGCTCGTCGACGCGCTCACCGCCGACTCCGTGCCGCGCCGCCTCGACGTACGGCTCGGCGGGCCGCGCGCCGGGCGGCGGGTCTACCAGGTCCCGGCCGCGAGCCACGTCGACGCGCTCTCCGTGGACGCGACGGGCCGGGCGAGCGCCGTCGTCGTACGCGGCAGCCTGTACTGGCTGACCCACCGTGACGGCCCCGCCCGCACCATCGCCGACACCCCGGGCGTCCGGGTCCGCCTCCCCGAGATGCTCGGCACCGGCGGCCAGGTCGCCTACGTCACGGACGCCGAGGGCGAGGACTCCGTCGAGATCGCCTACCTGCCGCGCGCCACCGGCGTCCGGCCGCCGCGCAGGCCGGTCAGCGGCGGCCTCGGCCGCGTCCTCGAAATGGTGTCCGACCCCGAGGGGGAGCGGCTCGCCGTCGCCTCGGACGACGGCCGGCTGCTGCTCGTCACCCTGGCCGACGAGGCCGGCGCCGCCGACCTCAACCGCGGGCTCCGCGAGGTCGGCGAGGTCCGCGCGGCCGAGCAGGCCGCCGAAGCCGCCCCCGACGAGGAGCCCGCCGAGGTCACCGAGCTGATCAGATCCGTCAACGGGCCCGTCCGCGACCTGGCGTTCTCCCCCGACGGGGCCTGGCTGACCTGGTCGCACCCCGGCGTGGGGCGCTCCCTGCGCCAGATCAAGCTGGCCCGCGTCAAGGGGCCCGGCGCCCATACCGTCGTCGACGTCACCAACGGCCGCTTCGAGGACGAGAACCCGGTCTTCACCCGCGACGGGCGCTACCTCGCCTTCCTCTCCTGGCGCGGCTTCGACCCCGTCTACGACGTGCACACCGGCGACCTGTCCTTCCCCCTCGGCTGCCGCCCCTACCTCGTACCGCTGTCGTCGGCGACGCCCTCGCCCTTCGCGCTGCTGCCCGACGGGCGCCCGGTGGCGGGCGGCCTCGACCCGTCCGACGGCAGCGCGGGCGACGGCACGACGACCGTGGAGACCGAGGGCCTCGAATCGCGCGTCACGCCCTTCCCCGTCGCCGCGTCGAAGTACTCGGCGCTCCAGCCGGTCAGCGGCGGCGGCCTCGTCTGGCTGCGCTGGCCGATCTCCGGGGCGCTCGGCGAGACCTTCGTGAACCCCGCCGACATGTCGGGGCGGCCGACCCTGGAGTACTTCAACATCGCCAAGGCGAAGAAGTCGCAGCTCGTCGACCACCTCGACTGGTTCGCCCTCAGCGGCGACGGCTCCCGCCTGGTCGTCGTCGACGAGGGCGACCTGTCGGCCGTGCCCTCCACCGAGCCGGGCGACGGCGACACCACGGTCTGGATCGACCTGCGGCGCATCCTGCACGAGGTCGACCCGGCCGCCGAGTGGCGCCAGTCCTACGCCGAGGCGGGCCGGATCATCCGCTCCTACTTCTGGGACCCCGACATGTGCGGCATCGACTGGGACGCCGTGCTCGACCAGTACCGGCCGCTCGTCGAACGCGTGGCGTCCCCCGACGAGTTCGCCGACCTGCTGCGGGAGGTCCTCGGCGAGCTGGGCACCTCCCACGCCTACGTCTCCGCGGCCCGCCGCAACGAGGGCCCGCCCCACTACCAGCGCGCGATGGGCCTGCTCGGCGCCGACCTCGTCCGCAGGGACGGCGGCTGGATGGTCAAGCGCATCCTGCCCGGCGATTCCTCCGACTCCAAGGCGCGCTCACCGCTCGCCGGTTCGGGCATCCGCGAGGGCGCGGTCCTCACGCACGTCGACGGCCGCCCCGTCGACCCCGTGGCGGGCCCCTTCCCGCTGCTCACGGCGGCCGGCGCCACCACGGTCGAGCTGACGTTCATCCCCGCGGAGGGCGAGGGCCGCGCGCGGCGGGTGGCCATCATCCCCCTCGTCAACGAACGCCCCCTGCGCTACCAGGACTGGGTCGCCAAACGCCGCGAGGTCGTACGGGAGTTGAGCGGCGGCAAGTGCGGCTACCTGCACATCCCCGACATGGGCGGCTCCGGCTGGGCCCAGTTCAACCGCGACCTGCGCCTTGAGGTCTCCCGGCCCGCGCTCATCGTGGACGTGCGGGGCAACGCGGGCGGCCACATCAGCGAACTGGTCGTGGAGAAGCTGACCAGGAAGATCCTCGGCTGGGACATCACGCGCAACGCCCAGCCCGTCTCGTACGCGTCCAACGCGCCGCGCGGCCCGATCGTCGCGCTGGCGGACGAGGCGACGTCGTCGGACGGCGACATGATCACCGCGGCCTTCAAACTCCTCGGCCTCGGCCCGGTCGTCGGCCGGCGCACCTGGGGCGGCGTGGTCGGCATGACCGGACGGCACACGCTCGGGGACGGCACGGTGATCACCGTGCCGATGAACGCGGGCTGGTTCGAGGCGTACGGCTGGGGCGTGGAGAACCACGGCGTGGCACCGGACATCGAGGCCCTGCGCACGCCGCTGGACTGGGCGGAGGGCCGCTACGCCCAGCTCGACGACGCGGTACGGGTGGCGCTCGACCTCCTCGAACAGCACCCGGCGGCGGTGCCGCCCGGCTACGACGACGTACCCGACCGGCGCAGGCCGCCGCTGCCGCCCCGCTCCTGACTCGGCGGTGACACTGCGTACTTGATCGAAATGCGAGGTTCATCCCCCCGTGTAAATCTGGTCGGGGCCTCACCGGGGCGCCAACCCCCCACCGGGGCACCAACCCTCACCGAGGCCCCGAACCCCTCACTGACAACAGGAGTGAAGAACGCATGGGCATCAAGGACCAGTTCCAGGACAAGGCGCAGGACCTCGCCGACCGGGCCAGCCGGGCCAAGGGCTCCGCGGGTGACAGGGACGAGACCCGCGAGCGCGCCTCCCGGGCCCGCGACGAGGCGAGGAACCGCGCCTCGCAGGCCCCGGACCAGGCCCGCGACGCGGCCCGCCGGCGGCAGGACCGGCTCGGCCGGGACCTCGACGAGGTCTGACGCCGCACCCCGCTCGTGCGCAGGAGGCCCCCGGGACGCCGGGGGCCTCCTGTTCCGTTCCGGGACGGATCACCGCGCGGCGCGCGCCGTCTCGTCCGCGGAACCGCCCGCTCCGACCAGGCCCTTCGGGACGCCCTTGAGCCGCGGCTCGAAACGCCGCATCTCACGCTGCCCCACCGTCCCGATGATGGAGGGCAGATAGCCGCGGACACCCTGCATGCCCCGCAGCCACCACTGCGCGTACACATGGCTGGAGCGCCGCTCGACGCCGGCCACGATGCGGTCGACCGCGGGACCCAGCGGATACGTCTTGTTGGACGGCCACGGCAGCCGCTGCCGCAACTCCCGCATCACGTCGTCCTGGTCGGCGCCCCGCACCATGTCCGTGTCGGTCCAGGACAGATAGCCGACGCCGACCTTGACGCCCTTGTGGCCGACCTCGGCCCGCAGCGCGTGCGCGTACGCCTCGACGCCCGACTTCGACGCGCAGTACGCCGTCATCATCGGCGCCGGGGTGATCGCGGCGAGCGAGGCGATCTGGAGCAGGTAGCCGCGGCTCTCCATCAGGACGGGCAGGAAGGCGCGCCCCGTCACCGCGGAGCCGATGAGGTTCACCTCGATGACCCGCCGCCAGGCGTCCGGGTCGGAGTCGGCGAAGGGGCCGCCGCCCGCGACGCCCGCGTTGGCGACGACGATGTCGACCTTGCCGAAGCGCTCCTTGACCTCTTGCGCGACCCGCGTCATCGCCGCGTGGTCGGTGACGTCCGCGTACCAGTGGGCGGACTCGGTGTGCAGCCGCTCCGACACCTGCTTCAGCTCGTCCGGCTCCAGGCCGACGAGGGCGACCCTGGCCCCGCGCGCCGACAGCTTGCGCGCGAGCAGTTCACCGACTCCGCGCGCCGCGCCCGTGACGACCGCGACCTGCCCCTCAAGGCTGACCCTGCTCATGCGCCCTCCTTCATCCGTACGGACTTCTCCTGCACGGACCTCTCCTGCACGGACTGCGCTTGTACGGACTGCGCTTGTACGGACTGCGCCTGTACGTACGTCGTGACGAGTTCTCCGATGCGCCCGTTGACCGCCTCGGGCGCCTCCACGGGCGTCATGTGCCCGACCCCGGCCAGCTCCGTGAGCCCCACGCACTCCGGCAGCGCCTCCGCGAGCCGCCGCGCGTGCACCACGGGCGTGAGCCGGTCGGCGAGTCCGGCGACGACGGCGGTGGGCACCCGCAAGGCCCCCACCTCGACGTCGAGTTGCAGGGTGGCCAGTACGTGGGACCAGCCGTGCCGCACGGCCCGCGGGCAGGCGTGCACGATCCGCGCGCACGCCTCGACCCTGTCCGGCGCCGCGCCGGGGCCCATCGTCCCGTACCGCAGGATGCGCCTGGCGAGCGGCGTGACGGGGCCGAGCGGCGCCCGTGAGCCCAGTACGGAACGGGTGATGCGGGTCCGCAGCCGCCCGGCCCGCAGCGGCACCACCCGCGACTCGTCGACCAGGCCCGAACTGCCGGTGCTGCACAGCAGAACGGCCGCCGCGTGCTCACGGAACCCCGGACGGTCCCCCGCGGCCATGATCGTCATGCCGCCCATCGAGTGCCCGACGAGCACCGCCTTCTCGCCCGGCGCCAGCGTCGCCGCGAGGACCGCTTCGAGGTCGTCGGCGAGCGCCCGCGTGCTGTAGCCGTCGGGGTCCAGGGGCGCCGCGCTGCGCCCGTGCCCCCGCTGGTCGTAGACGATGACCCGGTGGTCGGCCGCGAGTGCGCGTATCTGCGCGTCCCAGAAGAGCGTCGAGCAGGTCCAGCCGTGCGCGAGCACCACGGCGGGCGCGCCGTCCGCCCCGGACACCTCGACGTGGATGCGGGCCCCGTCGGCGGAGACCGCGGTCACCTCGCGCCCCGCGGCGTGCGGCGCGCGCGGTCCGCTCAGGTCGCGGGTCAGCCGGCTCACGCCTGGGCCCCCGCCCGCACGTCACGGGAGCCGCCGGCCATCGCGACCGGTGGCCTCGCGGGGCGCAGCACCTCGTACTCGGAGAGGTCCACGCGCCGTGTCGCCGCCCTGAACTCGGTGGTCGTGCCCGGCCACACGGTCGTGTTGACGCCGTTCTCGTCGAGGTACCAGCTGTTGCAGCCGCCGGTGTTCCACACCGTGCGCTTCATCCGCTCCTGCACCCGGACGTTCCAGGCGCGCACGGCCTCCGGCCTCGCCGCGAGCGCGGCGCGGCCACCGAGCACGTCGAGCTGCCGCAGGTAGTCCGCCATGTAGTTCAGCTGGGACTCGATCATCAGGATCATGGAGGAGTTCCCGAGGCCGGTGTTCGGGCCGATGATCGTCATCCAGTTGGGGAACCCGGCGGCCGTCGCGCCGCGCAGCGCGTTCATGCCGTCCTTCCAGGTCTCCATGAGCGTGAGCCCCTCGTCGCCCACCACCCGGTCGGCGATCGGCATGTCCGTCACGTGGAAGCCGGTGCCGAAGATGATCGCGTCGGCCTCGGTCTCCGTGCCGTCGGCACCGACCAGGGTGTTCCCGCGCACCTCGGCGAGGCCGCTGGCGACGACGTCGACGTGGGGCCGCGCGAGGGCCGGGTAGTAGGTGTTCGACAGCAGGATGCGCTTGCAGCCGATGCGGTACGTGGGCGTCAGTTTCCGCCGCAGCGCCGGGTCCTTGATCGCCCGGTACATGTTCCGCTTGGCGAGGTGCTCGACCAGGCCCAGCTCGTCCGGCCGCTTGGTGAACGCCTGGACCTGCAGTTCCCTGATCCCCCACAGGATGCCGCGCCGCGCCTGGGTGGTGAACGGCAGCTTCCGGTGCAGCCAGCGCTCGGCCCCGGTGATGGCGCGGTCGGCGCGCGGCATCACCCAGGGGGGCGTGCGCTGGAAGAGGGTCAGCCTGCCGACCCGCTCCTGGATGGCGGGCACGATCTGGATGGCGGAGGCGCCGGTGCCGATCATCGCCACGCGCTTGCCGGTCAGGTCGTAGTCGTGGTCCCAGCGGGCGGAGTGGAAGACCTTGCCGGGGAAGGTGTCGAGGCCGGGGATGTCCGGGGTTTTGGGGTCGGAGAGCGGGCCCGTGGCCGAGACGACGACGTCGGCGGTCAGGGACCCGCCGCCACTGGTCCCGATCTCCCAGCGCAGCCGCTCGGCGTCCCAGCGCACCAGCTCCACCTCGGTGTGGAGGCGGATGTGCGGGCGCAGCCCGAAGGTGTCGGCGACGCCCTCCAGATACTCCTGGATGCGGCCCTGGCCGGAGAAGGTGCGCGGCCACTCGGGGTTGGGGGCGAAGGAGAAGGAGTAGAGGTGCGAGGGCACGTCGCAGGCGCAGCCGGGGTAGCTGTTGTCCCGCCAGGTGCCGCCCACCGAGCCCGCCCGCTCCAGGACGACGAAGTCGGTGATGCCCTCGCGCCGCAGCCGGACGGCCGCCCCGAGGCCGCCGAAGCCGGACCCGATCACCGCCACCCGTACGTGCTCGCGCTCGCGCCCCTGCTCAGGGCCACGCTCGTGCTCGGCCATGCCGCCGCCTCCCGAAGTACCCGACTCCGCCAGTAATCACTGGCGCAATGGGGAGAGTAGAACACCGCCGTACTCATGGGTAGGGGTTGGGACGGGAAAGTTACCTGCGGTACGCCCTAGGCTTCCCCCGTGGCAGACGAACAAGAGAACGGATCAGGGGACGTACGGGAGTACCGCATGGCCGAGCTGGCCGAGGCGGCCGGCATCACCGTGCGCACCGTCCGCTTCTACCGCGAGCGCGGCCTGATCCCGCCACCCCGCCGCGAGGGCCGCATCGCCTGGTACGACGAGCACCACCTGGCAAGGCTCCGCACGATCGCCGCCCTCCTGGAGCGCGGCCACACCCTCAACGGCATCGCCGAACTCTCCGACGCCTTCGACAAGGGCCGCGACGTCGGCGAACTCCTCGGCATCGGCCGCCCCACCGAGGAGCAGCCGGTCCGCCTCACCCCCGAGGAACTCGCCGACCACTTCGCGGGCGAGGTGACCCCGGAGAACCTCGTCGCCGCCCTCGACCTCGGCTACCTCGGCACCGACGGCGACGAGCTGGTCCACATCAGCCGCCGCCTCCTCGACGCCTCCTCCACCCTGGTGCGCAAGGGCGTCCCCCTGGCCGCGGTCCTGGAGGCGGGGCAGCGCGTCCGCGCGCACGCCGACGCGCTCGCCGACCTGTTCATCACCGTCCTGCGCGCCCACGCCCCCGACACCGCGGAGACGGACGTCGAACAGCTCCGCCCCCTGGCCAAGAGCGTGGTGGAGGCGGAACTCTCGATGGCACTCGACCGCCGCCTCCAGCAGCCCTAGCCCTCGCGGGACCTCACCGGGGCAGCCACCAGCGGGCCTTGTAGATGCCGCCGTCCACCAGCTTGTAACGGCTCTCGGGGCGGTGGACGCTCACCGTCGTCGTCCACCACGTCTCGTCGAGCCCGCTCTCGGGCACCGCGGTCACGACCTGCCCGGTGCGCGGATCGTCACCGACGCACTTCACCGACTTGCGGGAGATCAGCTCGGCACCCGCGAAGTCCCGCACGAAGACGCCACGGGCCGTGTCGTACTGGAACACCGCCGCGTTCGTCGTCACCCAGAGCCGCCCCGGCCGCCGCGCCACCGGGAAGAGGTCGTGCCCGCCGGGCGTCCTGCCCGGCGTCCCCACCGGCAGCCCGACCGCCGAGGTCCGCCGCAGAGCGGGCCGCGCCGGGACCCCGCCCACCTCGTACGTCACCAGCTCGTCGTCGCCGAGCGCCCACAGCACGCGCCGGGCACCGTCCCAGTGCAGCCCGTGCGCGCCCTTGAGCACCGCCTCGGCGTACCGCGTGGCCCGCGGCCCCTGCGAAGCCGCGTACAGCCGTACGAGCGCGCCCGTGCTGCACGCGACGGCCACGTTGCCGTCGGGCAGGATCTCGGCGCTGTGCGGATTGAAGAGGTCGTCGCCGGGCCCGAGCGCCGCGCCCCAGTACCGCTCGCCCGAGGGGTACGCGACGACGGCCGCGAAGCCGAACGACGCCGTCGTCAGGACGTAGGTGCGCCGCCGGTGCGTCCGCACCTTCGACTCGTTCGGATAGACCCAGCTCACGTCCGGCGCGAGGTCCGCGTAGTCCGGGCCCTTCAGCGGCGAGAACTGCCACCGCACGACGGAGGGGTCGGCGGCCGGGTCCCAGACGCGCCGCCGGGGGTCGAGGACGAGGAGCCGCCTGGTCGCCTGGTCGGTGAGGAGCACGGGCGGCGTGGCAGCGGGCTCGCCGCCCGCGCCGCGCGCCTCCGCGCTCCCCAGCGCGGCCACGGCCCCCGCGCCCGCCGCACCCAGCAGCAGGGCCCGCCGGGACGGCGTGGCGCCCTCCCGCGCTGCGGCTCCCACCGCGGCGGCCTTCGACGCGGCGGCCTTCGACGACACGACGGACATGAAGCCCCCCCGAACCCTCGGCAGTTGGGCATGACGCGACCGCAATCTGCCATGCCCCGAGGACCCGGGACAGCCCTCTGCCGGACTTTATGACCGCGCGCCGCATCCGCCGCGGGCGGCACGCGGGAGAAGGGCCCGCTACAGGTCGTAGACCACCGTCACGGGCGCATGGTCACTCCACCGCTCGCCGTGCGTCGCGGCCCGCTCCACATACGCCTTGACCGCGCGCCCGGCGAGGCCCTCCGTGGCGACGTGGTAGTCGATCCGCCATCCCGTGTCATTGTCAAAGGCGCGCCCGCGGTAGGACCACCAGGAGTAGGGGCCCTCGACGCCGGGATGCTGCTCCCTGACGACGTCCACGTACTCCTCGAAGACCTCGCTCAGCCAGGCGCGCTCCTCGGGCAGGAAGCCGGAGTTCTTCTTGTTGCCCTTCCAGTTCTTGAGGTCGGCCTCCTGGTGGGCGATGTTCCAGTCGCCGCAGACGACGACGTGGCGCCCCTCGGCCGCGGCCCGCGCCTTCAGCTCCTTCAGGTACACGAGGAACTCCGCCATGAACCGGACCTTCTCGTCCTGCCGCTCGGTGCCGACCTCGCCGGAGGGCAGATACAGGCTGGCGACGGTGACGCCCGGCAGGTCCGCCTCCACGTACCGGCCGCTGCCGTCGAACTCCGCCGAGCCGAAGCCGACCCGCACCCGGTCCGGCTCGCGGCGCGTGTACAGGGAGACCCCGGCCCGCCCCTTCGCCGCGGCGGGCGCGTGCACGACGTGCCAGCCCTCGGGCTCACGGACGCCCTCGGGGAGCTGCTGCGGCTCGGCGCGCACCTCTTGCAGGCACAGCACGTCGGCGGAGGTCTCGGCGAGCCACTCGACGAAGCCCTTCTTGGCCGCGGCACGCAGGCCGTTCACATTCACAGAGGTCACTGTCAGCACACCACTCGCCTACTCTCCTCGGCCTCTTCCGTCCTGGGGCCAGAGGTCAGGCTGCCATACGGCATCGCGGCACCGACCGGCACACTGGATTACTGATTCCCCTTAACGTCGCATAGAAGTACGATACCTCGCATGACTATCCAAGACGCCCAGGCTGCGACGGCCCCCGCCGCACCCGCTGTCCACCTGCGCACGGTCACCTTCGCGCACCCCGACGCCGTGGCGCTCAACGACCGCGTCCAGCTCGAATATGCGGAGCGCTACGGTGACGAGGGCGACGTCACGTTCCTCGACCCGTCCATGTTCGAGCCGCCCCGCGGGCTGTACCTCATCGCGTACGACGAGAGTGGCACCCCGCTGGCCACCGGCGGCTGGCGCTCGATGGACGCGGACGGCGAGGGCTACTCCGACGGCGACGCGGAACTGAAGCGGATGTACGTCACACCGGAGGCCCGCGGCCTCGGCCTCGCGCGCCGCATCCTGGCCGTCCTCGAACAGGACGCGAAGGCAGCCGGCCGCACCCGCATGGTCCTGGAGACGGGCACGAAGCAGCCCGAGGCGATATCCCTCTACACCTCCACCGGCTACACCCCCGCCCCCAGCAAGTTCGGCCACTACCGCTTCGACGACCTGAGCCTCTGCTACGAGAAGCTGCTGTAACCGGAGAACGCACGGGGGCAACGCAAAGATCCCGCCCGGTTCGATGAACCGGGCGGGATCTCATGTGCAGTGGACCTGTGGGGATTTGAACCCCAGACCCCCTCGATGCGAACGAGGTGCGCTACCAGACTGCGCCACAGGCCCTTGCAACGAGTGAAACTCTAGCACCCCGAACGGGGTGTTCAAAAATCCGCTCCTGGCTGGTCAGCCCGGGGGGACCGGCCGGCGCCTCACTCGTTGGCGGCGCGCGGCCTCTCGCCGTCCTCGTACTGGTCGAAGAGCGGCGTGCGGCCACGCTCGCGGGCCCGCCGCGCGGACGCGGCCCTGCGCTTGTCGCTGCGCCCTCCGGTGGCCTCCGTGCCCTCGGCGCCCTCGGGGGCACCGGCGCCGGCGCCCCCGGCATCGGCGGCACGCCGCTGCGGCTCGTCGGCGGCGCGCTCGGCCGGGCCGGACCGCGCCGAGCTCCAGGTGTCGGGCGCGCCCAGGTCGACGCCGCCGGTGGCGCGCGGGGCGACCGGCGCGGTGACGTACGTGGGCAGGGGCACGGGGACCGGGTCCCAGCTCTCGCCGCGGCCGGGGCCGCGCTGCCGCTCGCGCTGCTGGTCGACCCACTCGGCGTGGTCGGTCTGCTCGACGAGGGCACGGCGGTCGGCGGCGAGGGCCGACAGGCCGGCCCCGGCCCCCGGCGCCGCGCCCTCCTCCGCCTCGTCGGTGACGTGCCCCGCGCCCGCGGTGCCGCGGTGCGGCTGCCGCTCGCGCAGCCGCTGCGCCGCGGCCTCGGCCCGGCGGCGGTCCATGACGTAGGTGAAGCGCTTCCGCTCCTGGCCGCGCAGGTAGACGATGTAGGCGCTCAGGAGCAGGGCGGGCGCTCCGGGCGCCCACAGGAAGGCAAGGCCGCCGACGGCGGCGACGACCGCGCCGGCCGTGAAGGCGAGGAAGAGCAGCACCGTCGTACGCCGGCGCCTGGCGAGGACCTTCGAGCGCCGGGCGCGCGCGGCGGCCTCCGCCGACGCGGCGCGCCGGGCGGGCGAGACCTTCGGGCGGCGGGAGCGGTCGCGCTCCGGTTCGGGGCGTGCGTCTTGAGGGCGTGCGCCTTCGGGACGTGCGCCTTCGGGGCGAGCGCCTTCGGGGCGAGCGTCGGGCGGGGCCTCGGAGCGGGCCGCCGGGACCTCCGGCCGCCCGGCGGGCGCGTCGGAACGGCCCTTGTCGGGCTCCCCCCGCGGAGGCACGGCGAAGGACCGGACGTCCACCGAGCCGGTGATCACGTCCGGTTCGCCACGGCTCTCTCCCTCTTCGGGCGAGCGGGCTTGCAGGTCCTTGGCGTACCGGCGCTCCATCCCCGCCCGTCCGGACAGCAGCCGGATGGCGGTGCTGAAGCGTTCCGTCGGACGGGCTTCGTTCAGCTCGTCCTGCCTACGGAGCCACATCGGCACCAAGTAGGCGGCCCAGGCCCCGACGATGACTGCGTAGATGAGGCCGCTGCTGCTCACGCTCACACGGTAGAGGGGTTTCGCTGGGGCCATCCGCCAATTGGGCCGGTGTGTCGCACGATCTGGCTGATATCTCGACCTTTTTTTGCGACTGATGTGATCAACAGATCACAGAGGGCGGCGAATTAATGCCTCGGAGTGCGCCGGACAAGACATTTTCGGACCGCTTACGCACGGTCGCCCGTAGACGGCTGCCACACTAATTCGAACGTACATTTCATTTCCTGTGCCGGTCGCGGCTGGTCGCGGCCGGTCGGCACCGGCTAAGCGGTGTTCCGAGGTCGCGCGCGGTGCCAGCGGCGCAGCAGCCCTTCGGGGACCTCTTCGACGGTGAGCGCGAAGACCAGGTGATCGCGCCAGGCGCCGTCGATGTGCAGATAGCGCGGACGCATGCCCTCTTCGCGGAATCCGAGTTTCTCCACGACCCGTCGGCTCGGCGTGTTCTCGGGGCGAATACAGACCTCGATACGGTGCAGACCCACCGAGCGGAAGCAGTGGTCGACGGCGAGCGCGACGGCGGTCGGCATGACACCGCGCCCCGCGACGGACTCGTCCACCCAGTAGCCGATGTGGCCCGAGCACATGGAGCCCCAGGTGATCCCGGCGACCGTGAGCTGGCCGACGAGGCGGCCCTGGTACTCAATGACGAAGGGCAGCATCCGGCCCGCGTTGGCCTCCCCCCGCAGGTGGCGGACCATCTGCCGGTAGGTGGGCCGGTGCACGATCGGGCCGCTGGGCGTGGGCGGCGGGATCGTGGCCTCCCAGGGGCGCAGCCAGTCGCGGTTACGCCGGTTGACGTCGCGCCAGGCGCGCTGGTCCCGCATCTTTATCGGGCGCAGCGTGACGTCACCGTCCGTCAGGTCGACGGGCCAGGAAGGGCTGTTCAGCTCGCACCCCCTGCCGGACCGGGGTGGTCACCGCCGCGCAACTGGTCCACGGCGTGCTTCAGGAGCGGCTCAAGGACGGCGAGCCCGTCGCGTACGCCTCCCGTGGAGCCCGGCAGGTTCACGATGAGCGTGCGGCCCGCCACTCCGGCGACGCCGCGGGAGAGCACGGCCGTGGGGACCTTGTCCCTGCCGTACGCGCGGATGGCCTCCGCGATGCCGGGCACCTCGTGGCCGATGACGGCGCGGGTGGCCTCCGGGGTGCGGTCGGTGGGCGAGATGCCGGTGCCGCCGGTGGTGAGGACGACGTCGTAGCCCGCGTCGGCGGCGGCGCGCAGGGCCTGCTCGACGGGGTTGCCGTCGGGCACGACCTGGGGGCCGTCCACGGCGAACCCGAGGGCGGCGAGCCCCTCGGCGAGGATCGGGCCGCCCCGGTCGGGGTAGACGCCGGCGGCGGCGCGGTTGGACGCGGTGACGACGAGCGCCCTGTACGCGGCGGGCGACGCGTCGCCGAGCGGCGTGTCCCGGGGCTGCGGCGACCGGGGGGCCTGCGGGGCCGGCGGCGACGTCTCACCCGGCTGCGGCCGCCGGGCGGCTCCCGGCTCCTCGCCCAGGGAGTCGATCAGTTCCCGGTCCCGCCCGGGGGCTTCCTCCGTGCCGGGCGCACCGCCCGGAGCCGGCGTGGGATCGTGCTCCACGCGTGCGTGGCCCTCTTCCGCGCTCACGCCTGCGCCCCTTCGCGGTGCCACGTCCCCGACTTGCCGCCGGTCTTCTCCTCGACGCGTACGTCCGTGATGACGGCGCCCTTGTCCACGGCCTTCACCATGTCGACCACCGTGAGGGCGGCGACGCTCACCGCGGTGAGGGCCTCCATCTCGACCCCGGTGCGGTCCGTCGTCTTCACCGTGGCCAGGATCTCGACGGCGTCGTCCGCCACGTGGAGGTCGAGCTTCACTCCGGAGACGGCCAGTGGATGGCAGAGCGGGATCAGGTCGGGGGTGCGCTTGGCGCCCATGATCCCGGCGAGCCGCGCGGTCGCGAGGGCGTCGCCCTTGGGGACGCCCTCGCCGCGCAGCAACTCGATCACCCGCGGCGACACCAGGACGCGTCCGCTCGCGCGAGCCGTGCGCGCGGTCACGTCCTTGGCCGACACGTCGACCATGCGGGCCGCGCCCGCCTCGTCGATGTGCGTCAGCCGCTGCTGCTCAGAGGGTCCGGGGGTGTCCCCCCGGGAAATCGCGGTCATGTGCTGTGGCGCTCCCGGTCCGGGCCCCGCGCGATGCGGCGCGCGCGGGCCTGTTGTGCGCGACACGGTACCCCGCTGAGGGCCGTCTCAGCCGAGCAGGACCACCTCGACGTCCGCTCCCGGCTCCACCGACGTGGTGTCCTCGGGGAGGACGATCAGCGCGTTCGCGTGGGCGAGCGCGGCGATCAGATGCGATCCCGGGCCGCCGACGGGCTCCACACGGCCCGCCTCCGCGTCGTACCTCCCCCGGAGGAACTGCCTGCGGCCCGCGGGCGAGCCGAGCGCCTCGTCGCAGACCAGCTCCGCGCGCGCGGAGACCCGCTTGACCTCGGGCAGCCCCATGAGCATGCGGATCGCGGGGCGCACGAAGACCTCGAAGGAGACGTACGAGGAGACGGGGTTGCCCGGCAGCGCGAGCAGCGGGGTGTGGTCGGGGCCGATGGTGCCGAAGCCCTGCGGCTTGCCGGGCTGCATGGCGAGCCTGCGGAACTCCACGCCGCCGCCCGCGCCGATGCCGCTCTCCTCGTCCGGGTCGCCGACGGAGGTCAGGGCCTCCTTGACGACGTCGTACGCGCCCACGCTGACGCCGCCGGTGGTGACGACGAGGTCGGCGCGGATGAGCTGGTCCTCGATGGTGGAGCGCAGCGTCTCGGCGTCGTCGCCGACGGCGCCGACGCGGTAGGCGATGGCTCCGGCGTCGCGTGCGGCGGCGGTGAGGGCGAAGCTGTTGGAGTCGTGGATCTGGCCGTCGGCGAGCTCCTCGCCGGGCTGGACCAGCTCGCTGCCGGTGGACATGACGACCACGCGGGGGCGCGGGCGCACCTTCACCGTGCCGCGCCCGATGGCGGCGAGCAGGGCGATCTGCGGCGGTCCGAGGACCGTCCCCGCGCTCAGGGCGCGGTCGCCGGCCCGGACGTCGCTGCCCCGCGCGCGTACGTGCGCGCGTGCCTCGGCGGGGCGGTGCACCTGGACCTCGCCGGAGGCGCCCTCGGGGGCGGCGCTGTGGGCGCGCATGCCGGTGGCCGGGCCCTCGCCCAGGCCGCCGTCGGTCCACTCGACGGGCACGACGGCCTCGGCGCCGGGAGGCAGCGGGGCGCCGGTCATGATGCGGGCGGCCTGGCCCGCGCCGACGGTGACCTGCTTGCCCGCGCCCGCGGCGACGTCCCCGATGACGCGCAGCACGGCGGGGAACTCCTCGCTGGCGCCCTCGACGTCGGCGACCCGTACCGCGTATCCGTCCATGGAGCTGTTGTCGAAGGGCGGCAGCGCGACGGGCACCGTCACGTCCTCGACGAGGACGCAGCCCTGGGCGTCGAGGAGTTGGAGCTCGATGGGTTCGAGCGGGCGGACGGTCGCGAGAATGTCGTCCAGGTGCTCGTCCACCGACCAGAGGCCGTCCTGACCGGTGGTCGGTGTCGTCGTGCTGCTGCTCAAGTGCTACATCTCCTCGGTGACGTAACTGCGAAGCCAGGCCTTGAAGTCCGGCCCCAGATCTTCACGCTCGCACGCGAGTCTGACAATGGCACGCAGATAGTCGCCCCGGTCACCGGTGTCATAGCGGCGGCCCTCGAAGACCACGCCGTGCACGGGGCCGCCCACCTTCTCGTCGGCGGCGAGCTGCTGGAGGGCGTCGGTGAGCTGGATCTCGCCGCCGCGGCCGGGCTCGGTCTCGCGCAGGACGCCGAAGACGTGGGGGTCGAGGACATAGCGGCCGATGATCGCGTAGTTGCTGGGGGCGTCGGCGGCGTCGGGCTTCTCGACGAGGTCGGTGACCTTGACGACGTCGCCCTCCTCGGTGGCCTCGACGGCCGCGCAGCCGTAGAGGTGGATCTGCTCGGGGGCCACCTCCATGAGGGCGATGACGCTGCCGCCGTGGCGCTCCTGGATCTCGACCATGCGGGCGAGCAGGGGGTCGCGCGGGTCGATGAGGTCGTCGCCGAGGAGCACGGCGAACGGTTCGTCACCGACGTGGGGGGCGGCGCACAGGACGGCGTGACCGAGCCCCTTGGGGTCGCCCTGGCGTACGTAGTGCATGGTCGCGAGGTCGCTGGACTCCTGGACCCGGGACAGCCTGTCCTCGTCGCCCTTCTTCAGGAGGGCGGACTCCAGTTCGTAGTTGCGGTCGAAGTGGTCCTCAAGGGGGCGCTTGTTGCGGCCCGTCACCATGAGGACGTCATCGAGGCCCGCCGACACGGCCTCCTCGACCACGTACTGGATCGCCGGCTTGTCGACGACCGGGAGCATCTCCTTGGGGGTCGCCTTGGTGGCGGGCAGGAAACGCGTGCCGAGGCCGGCCGCCGGGATGACCGCCTTGGTGATCCTGGCGCGAGGGGGGTGAGACTCAGTCATGGCGCCACCTTATCCGGTCGGTATGGGCGGAATCTGTGGTTCCGGATACTTGAGCGGCATATGCGATCACTGAGAAGGGTTTGTGAGTTTCCCATGAACGGAACCGACGCCGGCGGCCGGACCGATGCCGGTGGCCAGCCAACCAAGCGCGGGTTGCGCAGGGACTTCCTCGCGGTGAGGCGGGGGTTGACCGAGGATGACGCGCAGAAGGCGGCCACGCTTCTCGCCGGGCACGCGCTGGAGCTTCCCGAACTGGCGACGGCCGAGACGGTCGCGGCCTATGTGTCCGTGGGCCGCGAGCCCGGCACGCGCGTACTGCTCGACGCCCTGCACGCGCGCGGGACGCGCGTCCTGCTGCCGGTGCTCCTCGCGGACAACGACCTGGACTGGGCCGTCTACGACGGCGAGGACTCCCTGGCCGTCGTGGCGCACGAGGGCAAGATGCCGCTCCTGGAGCCCGCGGGGCAGCGGCTGGGCCCCGACGCCGTCCGCGAGGCGGAAGCGGTGCTGCTGCCCGGCCTCGCGGTCGGCGAGGACGGCACCCGGCTCGGGCGCGGCGGCGGCTCGTACGACCGCGTCCTGGCCCGCCTGGAGCGCGCGGCCACCGATCCCGCCCTCGTGGTGCTCCTGTACGACTCCGAGGTCGTCGCGCACGTCCCCGGGGAGACGCACGACCGCCCCGTGCACGCCGCGGTGACGCCCTCGGGGGTACGCCGCTTCCGGTGAGAGGCCCGTGGCGCGACCCCGGGCAGCCGAAAGGGCCCTCCACACGTGCGTGGAGGGCCCTTTCGGCGGATGCGGTGCCTCACCGCCCGGTGTACCGGGTCAGGGGCGGAGCACCAGCTTGTCGCTCGTGCTCTTCTCGACGGCCTGCCGGGAGTGCGGCCACGGAAGGAGTTCGCCCTTGGCCCACTTGTCGGTCTGGTCGTCGTAGTGCGCGTTGTACGCGTGTCCCGAGGCGCCGGTGAGGTTGATCCACTTGGACTTGTCGAGGTCCTTGAGGTTCACCACCATGCGCATCGAGGGCACCCAGACGACGCCGTAGCCGCCCGCCGCGTTCCAGCCGGTGGCGTTGACCGCCGCCTCGCCGCCACCGAGGTTCCACGGGCCGCGATTGAGCACGAACTGCAGCCAGCCGGGGCCTTCGGTGCCGAGCGTCTGGTTCTTCAGCGTGAGGCGGTGCAGCCGGCCCCAGCTCCAGGTGTCGATGTCCTTGCCGAGCTTGGCCGTCAGGTCCCAGCGCGCGTCGTGGAGAGCCCGCTCGAACAGCTGGTCGCGATTCTTGGTCTCCTTGTCGGTGCGGGTCGCCGGCGCCTTCCACCAGCTGTTGGTCTCGTCGTCGATGATCTCGCGGATCACCTCGAAGTAGCGGTCGCCGCCGTCCGGCTGGGCCGAGTCGGCGTCGCGCTCACCGCACTCGCGGACCTTCTTGCCCTCGTCGGCCGGGCCGGTGTTGCCGGCCGGTTCGACGTTCAGGCACTGGCCCTTGACGCGCAGCTCCTTGGGGAGCTTGTTGCCGATGGCCAGCTTGAGGATGTTGCGCCACACCGAGTTGAAGTACGCGGCGGCCGCCGAGTCGGCGTCCTGGGTGTAGTCCCAGCCCTCCAGGAGCTTCTGCGCCTCGCGGACGTACTTGTCCTTGATGTCGATCTTCAGCAGCTTGGGCACGAGCAGCTTGGCGATCTCGCTGCTGTTGTCCGTCTGCATGAGGCGCATGTCCTCGGTGGAGACCTTGCCGCCGTTCTTGATCTTCGCCTTGATGAGGTCGTCGATCCGCTGGCTGCGCGCTCCGTAGCCCCAGTCCGAGGTGAGCTTGTACGGGTACTTCGCCTTGTCGCTGTCGTCGATCACGGCCTGGTTGGCGGTGACGATGTAGCCGCGCTCCGGGTTGTACTCGTAGGGCAGCGCGTCCTGGGGGATGTAGCCGTCCCAGCGGTAGTCGGGGTCCCAGCCCGGCGCGGGGAGCGAGCCGTCGCCCTTGCCGCGCGTCGGAATCCTGCCGGGCGCCTGGTAGCCGATGTTGCCCTTGGTGTCGGCGTAGATCAGGTTCTGCGAGGGCACCTCGAAGGAGGAGGCCGCCTTGCGGAACTCGGTGAAGTCCTTCGCCTTGTTGAGCTCGAAGACGGCGTCCATGGACTTGCCGGGGGTCAGCGCGGTCCAGCGCAGCGCCACTCCGTAGCCGTCGCCCCGGTCGGGCGCCGCGGTGTCGACGCCGGCCTTCTTGCCGACCTTGACCAGCTCGTCGTCGCGGTCGGAGACGAGCGGGCCGTTGTTGGTCCCGCGGACCGTGATCTTCTTGTCCTTGCCGCCGGCGACCTTGATGGTCTCCTCGCGGGTGGTGAAGGGCAGCACCTTGCCGTCGTACTGGTAGCCGTCCCCGGTGAACTTCTCCAGGTACAGGTCTGTGACGTCGGCGCCGAGGTTCGTCATGCCCCAGGCGATGTCGTTGTTGTGGCCGATGACCACGCCCGGCATGCCGGAGAAGGTGTAGCCGGAGACGTCGTACTGGCACTTGTCCGAGACCGAACGGCAGTGCAGGCCCATCTGGTACCAGACGGAGGGCAGCTGCGGCGCCAGGTGCGGGTCGTTGGCCAGGAGCGGCTTGCCGGTGATCGTGTGGCTGCCGGAGACGACCCAGGAGTTCGAGCCGATGCCGTTGCCGTTCGGGCCGAGGATCGCGGGGACCTCGTCCAGGGCGTCGGAGAGCCCCGAGAGCTGCGACTGCATCCCGTCGGGCGCCTGGGTGCCCCCGGCGAGGCCGCTGCCCGCGGTGCCGCCCGTACCGCTCTGGGCGCCCGTACCGGTCTGGGCGCCTGTACCGGTCTGGGCGCCCGTGGCGGTGCCCTTGGCGTCGTACTCCTCGGTGACGCCGTCGTAGGCGCCCTCGCGGACGACGGGCTTGTTCCGCTTGTACGGGTACTCCGGGTACAGGTCCTTGATCTGCGAGGGGCCGAGGCGGCTCGTCATCAGGGAGCGGTCGATCTCGTCCTGCATGTTGCCGCGCAGGTCCCAGGCCATCGCCTTGAGCCAGGCCACGGAGTCGACCGGGGTCCACTTCTGCGGCTTGTAGTCGTTGGTGAAGCCGAGCGCCGCGTACTCGACGGAGATGTCCTTGCCGTCCTTGCCGTCGAGGTAGGCGTTGACTCCCTTGGCGTAGGCCTGCAGGTACTTCTTCGTCTGCGGGGAGAGCTTGGAGTCGTACTCCTTCTTCGCCACCCGGTGCCAGCCGAGGGTGCGCAGGAACTCATCGGTCTTGACCTGGCCCTTGCCGAACATCTCGGAGAGCCGCCCGGAGGTCATATGGCGACGGACGTCCATCTCCCAGAAGCGGTCCTGCGCCTGGACGAAGCCCTGGGCCATGAAGAGGTCGGCGTCGGAGTCGGCGTAGATCTGCGGGATGCCGTTCCCGTCGCGCTTCACCTCGACGTTCCCGGCGAGTCCGTCGAGCTTGATCGTTCCCTTGGTCTGCGGGAAGGAGGCGCGCACGGTGCTGATGCTCCAGTACGCGCCGAAGCCGATGCCTCCGACGATGGCCAGGACCAGGACGATCACGACGAGTCGGGCTCGGCGCCCCTTCTTCTTGCCGGACTTATGACCGGAAGAGGCGTTGGTGTTGGAGGGCATCGCTGTCCTTGCTGTCCTTACGCGAGCGGCAGGGCGGGCTGTGCTGTCGACTGGGCGGCTCCAGGAGCGCTGGAGCAACCATAGGCGCAGGGCGTCGCGGCCTCGGACGCGGAGTCAGGAACCGGACGCCAGAAGATCGTAAATGCGTTCGAAGACATCAAGAAAGCGTTAACAATTAGGTAAGGTAACGAAGTACTTGGCGCGCAAGAAGTGCTTGTGCGCGCACGGAGGAAGGAACGGCCCCTGACTGTCCACCACCTCAACCAGCTCCTGCTCATCTGCTCGCTCGTTCTGCTCGTCGCGGTGGCGGCGGTCCGCATCTCGTCGCGCAGTGGGCTCCCCAGCCTGCTGCTGTACCTCGGCATCGGCGTCGCCATGGGCCAGGACGGCATCGGCGACGTCCACTTCGACAACGCCGAACTGACGCAGGTCATCGGCTATGCCTCCCTGGTCGTGATCCTCGCCGAGGGTGGCCTCGGGACGAAGTGGAAGGAGGTCAGGCCCGCCCTGCCCGCCGCCGCCGTGCTCTCGACGGTCGGCGTCGCGGTGAGCGTCGGCGTCACGGCGGCCGGCGCGCACTACCTGGTGGGCCTGGAGTGGCGGCAGGCGCTGATCATCGGCGCGGTGGTCTCCTCCACGGACGCCGCCGCGGTCTTCTCCGTGCTGCGGAAGGTCCCGCTCCCCTCCCGGATCACCGGTGTCCTCGAAGCGGAGTCCGGGTTCAACGACGCCCCCGTCGTGATCCTCGTGGTGGCGTTCTCCACGGCGGGCCCCGTGGACCACTGGTACGTCCTGCTCGGCGAGATCGCCCTGGAGCTGGCGATCGGGGCCGCACTCGGCGTCGCGGTCGGCTGGCTCGGCGCCTACGGCCTGCGCCACGTGGCGCTGCCCGCCTCCGGCCTCTACCCCATCGCCGTCATGGCCATCGCCGTCGCCGCCTACGCCGCGGGCGCCATGGCGCACGGCAGCGGCTTCCTCGCCGTCTACCTCGCCTCGATGGTCCTCGGCAACGCCAGGCTGCCGCACTGGCCCGCCACCCGCGGCTTCGCCGAAGGGCTCGGCTGGCTCGCCCAGATCGGCATGTTCGTCCTGCTCGGCCTCCTGGTCACCCCGCACGACCTGCTGGACGACACCTGGCACGCGGTCCTCATCGGCCTGGTCCTCACCGTCGTGGCACGTCCCCTGGGAGTCGTACTCGGCATGCTGCCGTTCCGGCTGCCCTGGCAGGAGAAGGCGCTGCTGTCCTGGGCGGGACTGCGCGGCGCGGTGCCCATCATCCTGGCGACGATCCCGATGGTGAACGGCGTCGAGGACAGCCAGCGGATCTTCAACATCGTCTTCGTCCTCGTCGTCGTCTACACCCTCCTCCAGGGCCCCACACTCCCCTGGCTGGCCAGGAAACTCCGGATCGGCGGCGGCTCCGCGGCGGCCGACCTCGGCATCGAGTCGGCACCCCTGGAGCGGCTGCGCGGCCATCTGCTCTCCGTGGAGATCCCCAAGGACTCCCGCATGCACGGCGTCGAGGTCGGCGAGCTGCGGCTGCCCGCCGGGTCCGCGGTCACCCTGGTGGTGCGCGGCGGCGAATCGTTCGTGCCGCTGCCGACGACCGTGCTGCGCCGCGACGACGAACTGCTCGTCGTGGCGACGGACCCGGTGCGCGACGCGGCCGAGAAGCGGCTGCGCGCGATCAGCCGCGGCGGCAAGCTCGCCAGTTGGCTGGGAACCGACGGAGAAACGCACCAATCGTAGGTGGCGAGGGTCTCACCGGCTGCGATGACAGGGGCTGGTGGGGCCCGTGCCTGTACGATAAAGGCACCTGTACCGAACCAATCTGATCGAACCAACTCTGCCTGAAGCAGAGCTGGCGCGACCGTATGGCGGCCGGGGCACCCCCTCGCAGTGGAGCCCGGCATCTACCGCAGTTCCGCGCAAGAGGACAGCTCTCGGCGCCCCCGCACGGGCGCTACCAGGCGGCAGAAAGGCACGGGCCGTGGCATCCACGGTCACCGACACCCGCCCGGGTTACGGACAGCTCCTGCGCACCCCTCGCGCCTGGACGTTCCTGCTCCCCGGCTTCGCGGCGCGCCAGCCGTTCGCGATGCTGACCATCTCCATCGTGCTCCTGGTCCAGCACACCACCGGCTCGTACGGTGCCGCGGGCGCCGTCTCGGCCGTGACCGGTGTCTCCATGGCGGTGTTCGCCCCCTTCAGCGGCAAGCTCGCCGACCGGTTCGGCCAGCGTGCCGTGCTGGTGCCCGGCGTCCTCGTGCACTCCGCGTCCGTCGTCGCGCTGACGGTGCTCGCGCTCTCCGACGCGCCCCTGTGGGCGCTCTTCGTGGCCGCCGTGCCCGCGGGCGCCTCGACGCCGCAGATCGGCCCCATGGTGCGGGCCCGCTGGGGCGTCAAGCTCCAGGGCTCGCCCCTCGCGACCACCGCGGCGGCCTTCGAGTCCGTCACCGACGAGCTGACCTTCGTCCTCGGCCCGCTCCTCGCGACCGCGCTGTGCACCGGCATCACCCCCTCCGCCGGCCTGCTCACCGAGGCCGGGCTCACCCTGGTCGGCGGCCTCCTCTTCGCCGCGCAGAAGAGCACCCAGCCGAAGCCGTCCGCGCACGACGACGACCACGCGCGCGTGGAGCACGTCTCCGCGCTCCGCGTCCCCGGCGTGCGGGTCCTCATCGCCACCTTCCTCGGCATCGGCGCCGTCTTCGGCGGCATGCAGGTCTCGCTCGCCGCCTACTCCGAGTCCATCGGCGAGCCCGGCCTCAACGGCGTCCTGTACGGCACGTTCGCCGCGGGCAACATGCTCTCCGGTGTCGCCTGCGGCGCCATCGCCTGGAAGATCTCCCCGCAGCGCAGGCTCCTCGTGGCGTACACCGCGCTGACCCTGATGGCCTCCGGCCTGTGGGCCGCGCAGTCCACGCTGCTCCTCGCCGGGCTCGGCCTCCTGGTCGGCGTCTGCATCGCGCCCGCCCTGATCACCGGCTACACCCTGGTCGACAAGCTGGTCTCGCCGACCGGCCGCACGGAGGCCTTCACCTGGCTGACCGGCGCCGTCGCCCTCGGCCAGGCGGCGGCCGTCACGGTCGCGGGACAGCTGGAGGACCGCCTCTGGGACGGGGCCGGGTTCCTGGTCCCCCTCGGCGGCACGGCGCTGGCCCTCGCGGTCCTCGTGACGCTCCGCTCGCGGCTCGTCCCCACGGCCTCGGGGCACACGGTCGCGCGTGGCGTCGGTCACCGCGTGCCGGTCACGGTGGACTGATCTCGCGGAATACGTCACTATGGACCGTCGTTAGCACTCATCGAGTGAGAGTGCCAGGAGGAAGCAAGTGCCGACGTACCAGTACCAGTGCACCGAGTGCGGCGAGGGCCTTGAGGCGGTGCAGAAGTTCACCGATGACGCCCTGACCGTATGCCCGAACTGCGACGGACGCCTCAAGAAGGTGTTCTCGGCGGTCGGCATCGTCTTCAAGGGTTCCGGCTTCTACCGCAACGACAGCCGCGGCTCCTCGTCGAGCAGCACGCCGTCGACGGCCACGAAGACGTCCTCCGACGCGAAGTCGTCATCCTCGTCCTCCGCCTCCGGCTCGTCGTCCTCCTCGGACTCGAAGTCGTCCGCGGGCTCGTCGACGGCCGGATCGTCTTCGGCTTCGAGCTCGGCGGCCTAGGGGGTTCTGAGGGCTCCGGCCCTCGGGCTCCGTCTCCCGGCTTTCCGGCTTCTCCGTGACCCTGCCGTCCACCGACGGCGGGGTCGTCTGCGTGTCAGGCTTCGCCGGTGCGCGGTCCCGCCGGGGTGCGGCCACGCTACTGTGCGGCCATGGCGAACACGGTGAACGCGAAGCGGGCCGAGGCCGACATAGGCGTGATCGGTGGCTCCGGTTTCTCCTCCTTCCTGGACCACGTGACCGAGGTCCGGATCGACACCCCTTACGGCGCCCCCAGCGACTCCCTCTTCTTCGGCGACCTCGCCGGGCGGCGGGTCGCCTTCCTGCCCCGGCACGGCCGCGGCCACCATCTGCCGCCGCACCGCATCAACTACCGCGCCAACCTCTGGGCCCTGCGCTCGGTGGGCGTGCGGCAGGTGCTCGGGCCGTGCGCGGTCGGTGGACTGCGCGCCGAGTACGGCCCGGGGACGCTGCTCGTCCCCGACCAGCTGGTGGACCGCACGAAGGCGCGGGCCCAGACCTACTTCGACGGGGTTCCCCTGCCGGACGGCACCGTGCCTGAGGTGGTGCACGTCTCCCTCGCCGACCCGTACTGCCCGGCGGGGCGCGCCGCCGCGCTCAAGGCCGCCCGCGGCCGTGACTGGGAGGCGGTGGACGGCGGAACGCTCGTGGTGGTCGAGGGGCCACGCTTCTCCACCCGTGCGGAGTCGCGCTGGCACGCCGCGCAGGGCTGGTCGGTGGTGGGCATGACCGGCCACCCCGAGGCGGCGCTCGCCCGCGAACTTGAGCTCTGCTACACGTCATTGACGCTGGTCACCGACCTGGACGCGGGTGCGGAGACCGGCGAGGGCGTCTCACACGACGAGGTCCTGCGGGTCTTCGCGGCGAACGTCGACCGCCTACGGGACGTGCTCTTCGACGCGGTGGCCGCGCTGCCGGGAGCGGAAGAGCGGGACTGCCTGTGCGCGGGGGCGCTGGGTGGAGCGGATACGGGGATTCGGCTGCCGTGAGGCGGGGGCGGGTCCCACGGGGGCGGGCCCTGCGGGGGCTGGTGGTGCGGGGGCGGGTCCCACGGGAGCGGGCCCCACGGGGGCTGGTGGTGCGGGGGCGGGAGGTGCGGAAGTGCACCTTCCGGTGAGGGAGTTGTCCACAACCGGGTAGTAGTGCACGGGCCTCAGCGGGGACCGGCTCGGACGTGGATCGTGGGAGCGCAAGTCCAGCTCGTCGTCCTCACACCCAGGCGGTGGTCGTCGTGACCCGCGTTTCCCCCCAGGCCCATGCCCCCTCCCCGAGCCGGCCCACGGAGGGCATCCCGGTCCCCCACTTCGCGCCCGTCCGGGTGCGCGGCGGCCATCCGCGGCTGCGCCGGCTGCTGCGGCACCGCCGGCGGGCCATGGCCGTGGGGCTCGCGGTGACCGCCGCCGCCCTGGCGGCCTCGGGCCCGCCGGACACCGCCCGGCCGCCCGACCGGACCGCGGCGGAAGCGACCTCGCCGGAACCGCCCCGGAGCGCCCCGGAGAAGGAGAAGGTGACGGCACCCGTGCGGATCGCGGACGCCGAGGCCGCGCGGCTGCTGCGCCCCGGCGACCGCGTGGACGTCGTCGCCGCAGAATCGCCCGCGGGAGGCGCGAAGCCGCGGGTGGTGGCCGCCGGAGCGCGCGTGACCGAGGTGCCCGAGCAGGGCGAAGCGGCTTCGGGCACGGGTGCGTTGGTGGTCCTGTCGGTGCCGCGCGACACGGCCGCGCGTCTGGCCGCGGCCGGGGCGAGCGCCCGTCTGGCGGTGACGCTGCGATGAACGCCACGCTTCACGATCGCACGGGAAACCGGCCACGTCGCTCGTTCGTGAGAGCGAATTGGATGGGGCGGCGGCCTGACGTAGGTTGCGGAGTTGGCTGTTCCGCAATCCGCAAACGCAACGAAAGGCCCCGTGGTGAGCGAGAAGAAGGAACCGGGCGTCTGGGAGGGCTTCAAGGCCTTCCTGATGCGCGGCAATGTGGTCGACCTCGCGGTCGCCGTGGTCATCGGCGCCGCGTTCACCAACATCGTGAACTCGGTGGTCAAGGGTGTCATCAACCCGCTGGTCGGCGCCTTCGGGACGAAGAATCTCGACCACTACAGCTCATGCCTGAAGGCCCCCTGCGCGACGAACGCGGCGGGCGAGGTCACCAGCGGCGTCCCGATCATGTGGGGCTCCGTGCTCAGCGCGGTCCTCAGCTTCCTGATCACCGCCGCCGTCGTGTACTTCCTGATGGTGCTCCCCATGGCCAAGTACCTCGCGCGGGTCGCCGCGAGGAGGGCCGAGAAGGAGGGCACGAAGGAGGTCATGGAGGTCACCGAGCTGGAGGTCCTCAAGGAGATCCGCGACGCCCTGGTGGCCCAGCGCGCCTCGGGCTCCGCGGGGCCGTCGGACGAGCGGCCCGACGGGCGGCCCGGCCTGCCGTAGCGCGGGCTCAGATGTGGTGGGGCGGCTTCTCGTCGAGGAACCGTGCCAGGTCGGCGGCGCTGTCGCCGCCGGCCGACGGCCGCTCGCCCCACCCTCGGTCCGTGTCGTCCGAGGACTGCTGCGACAGCGGATCGTCGAAGACCAGAGCGTTCCGAGGCTTCCCCGGCTTCTCCGGCTTCTCCGACACCGTCGGGCCCTTCGGGTCCTTCGAGCCCTTCGGGTCGCGCGGCTCGGGGTCGGGGGCGGCACTCATGCCTCCAGGGTACGTCGCCCGGCCCGACCACCGGCGCGGCAGGCTCCCCACCCCCGGCGTCCGGCCCGGCCACCGGCGCGAGGCTCCTCCGGGTCTCGGAACCCGCTCAGGGGGGCTGCGACACTCCCCCGCTGCCGCACCGCGCGGTCACGCTGGGCCGGATCACCGGCGTGCCGGTCTTCGCGGCCGGTGCCTCCGGGGCCTTCGAGGAGCACGGCTGCCTGCTGGGCGGTCCGCGTGCGCCGCCGCTCGTGATACGCACATGCGTATGGTTTCTGACTCCCTGACCGACATAGCCGGCCTGCGGGTCGGGCACGCCACCCTCATCGGTGGCGGGCAGCTGACCGGAACCACCGTCGTGCTGGCGCCGGAGGGTGGTGCGGTCGCCGCCGTGGACGTGCGCGGAGGCGGCCCCGGCACCCGCGAGACGGACGCCCTCGACCCGCGCAACCTGGTGCAGCGCGTCGAGGCGGTCGTCCTCACCGGAGGCAGCGCGTACGGCCTGGACGCGGCCGCCGGCGTGATGGCGTGGCTGGAGGAGCGCGGCCGGGGAGTACGGGTGGGGCCCGGCCCCTCCCACGTCGTGCCCGTCGTCCCGACCGCCTGCGTCTTCGACTTGGGCAGGGGCGGCGACTTCGGGGCCCGCCCCGACGCGTCGACGGGCCGGGCCGCGGTGGAGGCGGCGGCACGGAGCGAGCCCTTCGCCCCGGTCGAGCAGGGCAACGCCGGCGCGGGCACGGGTGCCGTGGTCGGCCGCGTCAAGGGCGGGGTGGGCAGCGCGAGCGTACGTCTGGAGTCGGGGATCACGGTGGCGGCCCTGGTCGTGGCGAACGCCGCGGGTTCGGGGATCGACCCGGCGACGGGCGCACTGTACGGGCGGTACTTCGAGGCCGGACAGGACAAGGGTGAGGGGCAGGCGGGGCGCGACCCCCGGCCCGCCCCTGAGGTGCACGAGGCGGCCATGCGGCGCCTCGCCGAGGTCGCCGTGGGGAACGGGACGCAGCCGTTGAACACCACGCTCGCCGTGGTCGCCACGGACGCCGCGCTCACCAAGGCGCAGGCGCAGAAGCTGGCGGGCACCTCGCACGACGGCATGGCGCGCGCCGTGCGGCCCGTCCACCTCCTCAACGACGGTGACACGGTCTTCGCCCTCGCCACGGGTGAGCGCGCCCTGGCCGACGGAGGTCCGCTCGCCCTGAACGAGATCCTCGCCGCAGGCGCCGACCTGGTCACGGCCGCGATCGTACGGGCGATGCTGGCCGCCGATTCGGTGCGGACGCCGGGCGGGACGTTCCCCTCGTACCGGGAGCTCTACGCCGGGTAGCGGCGCGGCAACTCCCCTGCGGGAGACGCGCGTACCGGAAAAGCGCGTAGCGGAGCTGAGCGCCGCAAGTGGGTCCGGGTTGGACCCGGCGTGGGGCGGCACGGGCTGGCACGGGGCGGCACGAACCGGCGAGGACCGGCACGAACCGGCGAGGACCGGCACGAATCGGCGAGGCCCGGCAGGGGCGGCCCGGCAGGGGCCCGGCGTGCGACGCATTGCGTGAGCCGGCGCCTCCGGAATGTGCCCGTACTCACACCATCGCGCCGGAACCACGTGCCCTGCCCTGTGCTCTTTACACGTACTGGATCAGAACACGTACTTGGAGCAGCCCGTGACAAGGTCGGTCATAGTCAACCCCCGGCGCCGTGCCCTGCTGGCCGCCACCGCGCTCGCCGCCGTGGGCGCGCTGACCCTCACGGCCTGCGGCGGGGACGCGGACGCCAACGACGAGAAGGGCGGCAGCAGTTCCGCCGCCAAGGGCGCCGACATCACCATCTCCTCCAAGGACGGCGCCACCGACGCCTCCATCAACGCCACCGGCGTCAAGGTCAAGAACGGCAAGCTCACCAGCGTGAAGATGACCTCGGTGACGTCCGGCGCGGCGGTCGAGGGCACCATCACCGGCGACGGAAGCGCCTGGAAGCCCAAGGGCCAGCTGGAGCGCGGCACGAAGTACAAGGTCACCGCGAACGCCAAGGACCCCAAGGGCAACGCGGCGACGGAGAACGCGACGTTCACCACGGTCTCCACGGCCAACAGCTTCATCGGCAGCTACACGCCCGACGGCGGCACCACGGTCGGCGTCGGCATGCCGGTCTCCTTCAACTTCGACAAGGCGATCACGGAGAAGAAGGACGTCCAGTCGCACATCACGGTCACGTCGAGCAGTGGCCAGAAGGTCGTCGGCCACTGGTTCGGCGACCAGCGTCTGGACTTCCGGCCCGAGGAGTACTGGAAGGCCGGTTCCAAGGTCACGATGAAGATCGACCTGGACGGCGTGAAGGGCGCGAACGGCATCACCGGCGTGCAGCACAAGACGGTCACCTTCACCGTCGGCCGCGCGCAGGTCTCCACGGTCGACGTCAACGCCAAGAAGATGACGGTCGAGCGGGACGGCAAGGTCATCAAGTCCATCCCGATCTCCGCAGGCAGCGCGGCGAACCCGACGTACAACGGCAAGATGGTGATCTCCGAGAAGTTCACCCAGACCCGTATGAACGGTGAGACGGTCGGCTTCGGCGGGGAGTACGACATCAAGGACGTGCCGCACGCCATGCGCCTGTCGACCTCCGGCACCTTCATCCACGGCAACTACTGGGGCTCGCCCTCGATCTTCGGCAACTCCAACACCAGCCACGGCTGCGTCGGCCTGCAGGACGCGCGCGGCGCGGGCGACCCGAACACCCAGGGCGCCTGGTTCTACAACAACTCCCTGATCGGCGACGTCGTGACGGTCAAGGGCTCGCCCGACAAGACCATCGCCCCCGACAACGGCCTCAACGGCTGGAACATGTCCTGGAGCGAGTGGACGGCGGGCAGCGCCGGCTGACGCCCCCTCGACGCGACGCGAGCCACGCGGGAACTCCCCGCGTGGCTCGCGCGTTTTCCCGTTCCCGGGCATGATGTCCGACCCAGGGGCTACGGTATGCACCCACCAGGTGACATGCAGCAACGCCGGGAGACACCTTGAGCGTTCCGTACGAAACGGCGTACGAGCCACCCGAGTCGCCCGAGACACACTCTCCGGAGGAACACCTCGAGCGGCTGCTCGGCCGTGCCCTGAACTCCTTCGACTTACCGGACGAGGTGCTCCGCCGCCTCGAATCCGCCCTCGCCCACAACAGCTCCCTGCACTCCGCTCACCACAGCTCGGGGCTGCACCGCGAGACGTACAGACACACCTGGCTGCTCGCCGACGCGTCCGTGCTCACCCTCTGGGAGCTGGTCCACAACACCGCGCCCGGCAGCGAGCCGACGCACGAGGTCTACGCCGACGAGGAGGACGCGGGCGTCGCCACCTCGCGGCTGCCGCTGCCGCCCGACCCGCCCGTCTGCGGCAGGACCGTCGTGCTGCAGCTCCCGGCCGACCCGGGTCCCCGCCATTCGTACGTCCCGGACGACTCCGCCGACCACGCCCGCCGGCTGCTGCGGCGAGCGGAGAACCCCGAGGGGGACCGTCCCGGCGAGGAGATCGCGCGCCTGCTCGGTTCGGCGGTCGCACACCAGATAACGCAGGCTTTCGGACGCCCCCGGCTGTCCGGCGAGGCACGCCTGAGCTTCTCGCTCTACGAGCACGCCTTCCTGCTCATGGACGGCGGCGAGATCAGCCTGTGGGAGGTCGAGCACACCGTCACCCCCGACGGACGCCACCGCTGCGAGGTGTACGCCACCGAGGAGGCGGCCCGCGCCGCGATGGAGCGCAGGGCCAAGGAGGCGGCCAGGGGCTGACGTACCCCTACATGCGCCTGTTGCCGAACTGCCGGACGAGGCCGGCGAAGGCGGCGCGTTCGTCGGCGGTGAGCTGGACCGCCTCCGCGTGCGGCGGGCCCTGTTGGGCCGGCAGCGCGCGGAGCCGGTCCGCCTGGCGCCACACCTCCACGCGGGGGCGGTCCCTGCGCATCACCCGCACCAGACCGACGGCCCAGACCGCGGTCGCGGCGGCGAACAGGGCGACGCCGATGCGCTGTACGTTCGAGACATCCTGGAACATGCCGCCCAGTAGACAACAGGGACCAGGTCTTACGACAGGGGGCTTATGGGGCGTAGCTCTTGAAGTGACGCATGTCGCACAACTCCCCCATCGTGTCTGAACCTCCTCACCGTCCCGTCAGAGCGCGGCGCCTGCCGGGACCCGGTCCGTGTCGGTCCTCGCCGCGGCGGTCGCGTCGTCGGCCGTCGGGGGCGTCGCCTTGCGCGCGCCCTTGAAGAGCACGACCACGGCCGTCGAGACGCAGACACCGGCGGCGATGGCCACGACATAGAGCAGCGGCCGGCCGATCAGCGGGACCACGAAGGCACCGCCGTGCGGAGCGCGCAGGGTGCAGCCGAAGGCCATGGACAGGGCGCCGGTGACGGCGCCGCCCGCCATCGACGCGGGGATCACCCGCAGCGGGTCGGCCGCGGCGAAGGGGATCGCTCCCTCGGTGATGAAGGAGGCGCCGAGGAACCAGGCCGCCTTGCCGTTCTCCCGTTCCGTCTTGGTAAAGAGCTTGCCGCGCACGGTCGTGGCGAGCGCCATGGCGAGCGGCGGGACCATGCCCGCGGCCATCGCGGCGGCCATGACCTTCAGGCTGCCGTCGGTGGGGTGGGTGAGACCGCCGACCGCGAAGGCGTAGGCGACCTTGTTCAGCGGGCCGCCGAGGTCGAAGCACATCATCAGGCCGATGATGACGCCGAGGATGACCGCGTTGGCCCCGGTCAGGCCCTCCAGCCAGTCGGTCAGCGCGCTCTGCAGGGACGCGATGGGCTTGCCGACGACGAGGAACATCAGGAAGCCGACCACCGCCGAGGAGATCAGCGGGATCACCACGACCGGCATGATGCCGCGCAGCACCGCGGGGATGCGGACCCGCTGGATGCCCATGACCACGGCGCCCGCGATGAGGCCCGCGGCCAGGCCGCCGAGGAAGCCCGCGTTGATCGTGACGGCGACCGAACCGCCGACGAAGCCGGGTACGAGGCCGGGCCTGTCGGCCATTCCGTACGCGATGTAGCCGGCGAGGACCGGTACCAGGAAGGCGAAGGCGAGACCGCCGATCTGGAACAGCAGCGCGGCCCAGCTCGTGTGGTCGGTCCAGATGAAGTGTTCGGCGACGGACGGCGCCTTGTCGATCTTCCAGCCGCCGATGGCGAAGCCGAGGGCGATGAGGAGGCCGCCGGCGGCGACGAAGGGCACCATGTAACTGACGCCGGACATCAGCCACTTGCGGAGCTTGGTGCCGTAACCGTCCTCGCCGTCACCGGCCTTGTCCACGGGGGCCGACGGCGCGTCGGCGGTGGTCTCGCCGCGGGCCGCCTTCTCGCGGACCTCCGCGATGAGTTCCGCCGGGCGGTTGATGCCGGCCTTCACGGCCACGTCGACCGTGGGCTTCCCCGCGAAGCGGGACTTGTCCCGCACCGGGACGTCGTGGGCGAGGATCACGCCGTCGGCCACGGCGATCACCGCGGGGTCCAGGCGGGTGAAGCCCGCCGAGCCCTGCGTCTCCACCGTCAGTTCGACGCCTGCCTCACGGGCCGCGGACTCCAGGGACTCCGCCGCCATGTAGGTGTGGGCGATGCCCGTGGGGCAGGACGTGACCGCCACGATGCGGAACGGCTCCGCCGGGGGTGCGTCGACCTCCGCCAGGGGTGCGTCGACCTCCGCCGGGGGTGCGTCGTCCTCCGGCGCGGGTGTGTCGTCCTCCCCCGGGGGTTCACTGGTCTTGGGCTGCGGGTCCGCTGTGGTTCGCGCCGCGCCGCGCGGGGTTTCCCTCCCACCCGCGGGTCCGTCGCCCCGGATCAGGGACGCGGCCGACTCCGCGTCCCCCGCGTCCCGCAGCGCCTGCGTGAACTCCGCGTCCATCAGCTGCCTGGCCAGGGAGGACAGGATCGTCAGGTGGGCGTCGTCCGCTCCGGCGGGGGCGGCGATCAGGAAGATCAGGTCCGCGGGGCCGTCCGGCGCGCCGAAGTCGATGCCGCGCGCCGAGCGGCCGAAGGCCAGCGTGGGCTCACTGACGTGCGCGCTGCGGCAGTGCGGGATGCCGATGCCGCCGTCCAGGCCGGTCGGCATCTGCGCCTCGCGGGCCGCCACGTCGGCGAGGAACCCGTCCAGATCGGTCACGCGCCCGAGGGCCACCATGCGCTCGGCGAGGAAACGCGCGGCGGCTTCCTTGGTTTCGGCGGACAGGTCGAGTTCGAGATCGACCAGATCCGCGGTGATCATGTCGGTCATCGCGGGCTCCTTCGCGCGCGTATCGCCCGGCAGGGGGCGAGGGCCACAGGGGAGAGGGGGACGGGGAAGGGGACGGGGACTGGGGCCGCGGGGTTCACGGGGCGGGTTCCGTCAGTACGCGGTCCAGCGGGACGTCGGCCGTCACGGTGACCGCCTCCGGCGCCAGGTCGGCGGGCGAGGGCATGGCACTGCCCGGCAGCTGGACCGCCGCCGCCCCGTGCGCCACGGCGGAGGCGAGCGCGCGCTCCCCCGTGCCGCCGGCGATGAGGAAGCCGGCCAGGGAGGAGTCGCCGGCGCCGACGTTGCTGCGTACGGCGTCGACGCGGGCGCTCGCGAAGTACGTGCCGGAGTCCTCGACCAGGAGCTGGCCGTCCGCGCCGAGGCTGGCGAGCACGGCGCGCGCGCCCATGTCCCGCAGCTCTCCCGCCGCCTTGACCGCGTCGCCGACGGTGGCGAGGGGGCGGCCGACGGCTTCGGCGAGTTCGGCGGCGTTTGGTTTGACCACGTCGGGGCGTTCGGCGAGGGCGGCGAGCAGGGCGGGGCCCGAGGTGTCCAGGGCGATCCGGGCGCCCGCGGCGTGGGCGCGGGCCACCAGGTCGGCGTACCAAGAGGGGGCGAGGCCGCGCGGCAGGCTGCCGCAGCAGGCGATCCAGTCGGCCCCCGCGGAACGCGCGCCGACGGTGGCGAGCAGCGCCTCGCACTCCTCGTGCGACAGTTCGGGGCCCGGGGCGTTGATCTTCGTCAGTGTGCCGTCGGGCTCCGCGACCGCGATGTTGGAACGGGTCTGTCCCGCCACCGGCACCGGGGCCGCCTCGATGCCCTGCTCGTCGAGGAGCCGCGCGACCAACGCGCCGGGGGCGCCGCCGAGCGGCAGCACGGCGACGGTCCGCACGCCCGCCGCCGCGACGGCACGCGAGACGTTGACGCCCTTGCCGCCCGGGTCCATCCGGTCGCCGGTGGCGCGCACGACCTCGCCGCGGTCGAGCGCGGGGACCTCGTAGGTGCGGTCGAGGGAGGGGTTGGGGGTGACGGTGAGGATCATGCGCGTACCGGGGCCTTCGTGATCGTGCGTGCGGCAGCGGCGGTCGCCGGGCCGCCGGGGGTGGCTGTGCGCGTGCTCATACGCGTACGACCTCCGTGCCGCCTCGTTCGATGGCGGCGGCTTCGGCGGGCGCGAGGCCGGTGTCGGTGATCAGCAGGTCCACGTCGGTGAGGTCGCCGAAGCGGGCGAAGTGCTGCTGGCCGTGTTTGGCGGAGTCGGCGAGCAGGACGACCCGGCGGGCGGCGGCGACGGCCGCGCGCTTCACGGCGGCCTCGGCGAGGTCGGGTGTGGTGAGTCCGGCCTCGGCGGAGAAGCCGTTGGCGGCGAGGAAGGCGACGTCGGCGCGGATCTCGCCGTAGGCGCGCAGGGCCCAGGCGTCCACGGCGGCGCGGGTGCGCTGCCGGACACGGCCGCCGATGAGGTGGAGCTGGATGCCGGGGTGGTCGGCGAGGCGGGCGGCGGTGGGCAGGCCGTGGGTGACGACGGTGAGCGCCGACTCCAGGGGGAGCGCCGCCGCGAGCCGCGCGACGGTCGATCCGGCGTCGAGGATGACGCTGCCCTCGGCGGGCAGTTCCGCGAGGGCGGCGCGGGCGATGCGGTCCTTCTCGTCGGCGGCGGTGCCCTCGCGCTCGGCGAGGTCCGGCTCGAAGTCGAGGCGGCCCGCGGGGATGGCGCCGCCGTGCACGCGGCGCACCAGGCCCGCGCGGTCCAGGGCCTTCAGGTCGCGGCGGATGGTCTCCGCGGTGACCTGGAACTCCTCGGCGAGCGACAGTACGTCGACCCGCCCGCCGTCCCGCGCGAGCCGCAGGATCTCCTGCTGCCGCTCCGGTGCGTACATGTCCGTCTGCCTCCGCCACATGCCCGAGCCTGTTGTTTCCCCGGCAGGCTACGGCGGCATTGCGCAAAAGTAAACACCTTCGGGCACGGAACGGGCGTGAACGGGCATTGCTAGGTCGGCGTAGGGCGGACGGGAAGATGGGGGACGGGGGACGGCAGACCGCGAGACGGCGGACCGCGGACCGCGGACCGCGAGACGGCGGGCCGCGAGACGGGACGGTGCCGTCAGGCGGCGGGCACCGTCAGGACGGCGACCTCAGGCGGCAGGCACCGTCAGGACGGCGACCTCAGGCGGCAGGCGCCGTCAGGACGGCGACCTCAGGCGGCAGGCACCGTCAGGACGGCGACCTCAGGCGGCAGGCGCCGTCAGGACGACGTCGTCGCGGGCTCCTTCTCCACCCGCTCGTGGGGCTCCCCCGCCGCGGCCCCCGCCCCCTCCTCGACGTGCTGCCTCGGCCTCGCGGGCAGGGCGAACATCAGGAGGAAGACGAGGGCGAGTACCGCCGCCACCCAGCCCAGCGCGTTCTGGAACCCGTCCACGAACTCCATGGGCAGCCGCTCAGGCGCGGCACCCTCGTCGATCACCCCGAAGAAGACCACCGACACCAGGCCGAGGCCGAGCGCGGTGCCCATCTGCTGCACGGTGCTGAGCAGGCCGGAGGCCGAGCCCGCGTGCTCCCGCGGCACCTCGGAGAGGATGGCGTCCGTCAGCGGCGCCACGATCAGGCCCATGCCGACGCCCATCACGATCAGCGGCAGCGCCATCTGCCAGGCGGTGATGCCCGCGCCGTACCGGTCGGCCTCCCAGATGTAGACGAGCAGGCCCGCGGCCATCGTCAGCGCGCCGGTCTGGAGCACCTTGCGGCCGAACCTCGGGACGAGCTTCTGGACGGAGACCCCGGCCGCCGCCGAGACCGCGATGGAGAACGGCACCCCGGTCAGACCGGCCCGCAGCTCGCTCCAGCCCAGACCGATCTGGAGGTAGAGCGTCCAGACCAGGAAGAAGATGCCGAGCGCGACACCGAACACGGTCTGCACCGCGATGCCCGCCGCGAAGCTCTTCACCTTGAACAGCGACAGCTCCACCAGTGGCGAGCCGTCCCTCGCCGTCTTCCACCTCTCGTACGCGACGAGCGCGCCGAAGACGACGAGCGAGCCCGCCATCATGACGTGGCCCCAGAGCGGCCAGCCCAGCTCGCGGCCGCGGGTGAGCGGGTAGAGCAGCATCAGCAGGCCGAGGGTGACCATGACGACGCCGGCCAGGTCCAGCCTGAGGGCCCTGGGCGCCTTGGACTCGGTGATGTACTTCCGGCCGAGGATCAGCCCCGCGATGCCGACGGGCAGGTTGATCAGGAAGATCGGCCGCCATTCGAGGCCGAGGATGTTCCACTCGGTGAGCAGCGCGCCGAGCAGCGGCCCGGAGACCGCGCCGAGCCCGACGACCATGCCGAAGAGCCCGAAGACCTTGCCGCGCTCATGGGCGGGAAACGTCGCGTGGACGATGGAGAGCACCTGCGGCACCATCAGCGCGGCCATGGCACCTTGCAGGATGCGCGAGGCGACCAGCATCTCGGGGGCGACCGCGAAGCCGCAGAGCGCCGAGGCGACGGTGAAGCCGGTGATGCCGATCAGGAAGAGCCGCTTGCGGCCGTGGATGTCACCGAGCCGTCCGCCCGTGATGAGCCCGGCGGCGAACGCGAGGCTGTAGCCCGCGGTGATCCACTGGATCTGGCTGAACGAGGCGCCCGCGTCCCGCTGGATCGACGGGATCGCGATGTTGACGATCGTGACGTCGACCAGGTCCATGAAGGCGGCGGTCATCACGATGGCCAGGGCGTACCACCGCCGCCGGTCCGCTGCCGGCGGCGTTTCGGGGAGCGTGCTGCTGGGAGAACTCATGCCGGAAGACTAGGAACCATATAGGTCATTAGAGTTCCTAGTTCCGCGCCATCCTGAGCACGTGGAAACGAAGACGGAGCAGACGACGGACATATCGCCGCAGCCGCAGCCGGCGCCGGAGACGCGACCGGAGACGCCACCGGAGCCGGAGCCGCAGCCGCAGCCAGAGACGCAACCGAAGCCGCGCCCGAAGCCGAAGCCAGAGCCGAAGCGGATGCCGGGCACGCAGGCTGGGACGGCCGACGCGCGCGCCGCCGCGCCACGGCCGACGGAGCCCCGGCCATAACCGGCGCGACCGGCGCGCAGACGCCCATCCGGCTGCTGCAACTGCTCTCGCTCCTGCAGACGCCCCGCGAGTGGCCGGGCGGCGAGCTGGCCGACCGGCTGGGGGTGAGCCGGCGGACCGTGCGGCGCGACGTGGACCGGCTGCGGGAGCTGGGCTATCCGGTGCAGGCCACGCAGGGCGCCCTCGGCGGCTACCGCCTCGTCGCGGGCAAGGCCATGCCGCCGCTCGTCCTGGACGACGAGGAGGCGGTGGCCATCGCGGTCGGCCTGCGCGCCGGGGCGGGGCACGCCGTGGAGGGCGTGGAGGAGGCGTCGGTCAGGGCGCTCACCAAGCTGGAGCAGGTCCTGCCCGCCCGGCTGCGGCACCGCGTGTCGGCCCTCCAGATCGCGACGATGCCGCTGGTCAGCGGGGACGGGGCGAGCATCGCCCCCGAGACGCTGACGGTGATGGCGTCGGCCGCGGCGGGGCACGAGCGGCTGCGGTTCTCCTACCGCGCGGGCGACGGCACGCGGTCGCGGCGGCTGACCGAGCCGTACCGCCTGGTGTCGACGGGGCGGCGGTGGTACCTCGTGGCGTACGACATGGACCGCGAGGACTGGCGGACCTTCCGCGTGGACCGCGTGGCGGAGCCGTTCGCCACGGGGGCGCGGTTCACGCCGCGGGAGCTGCCGAAGGGCGACGCCGCGGAGTTCCTGCGGCAGACGGTCTACCGCGGGGTCGAGTCGTACGACATCGACGTGACGTTCGCGGCGCCCGCGGCGTTCGTGACGGCGAGGCTGCCGTCGACGCTCGGCACGGTGGAGCCGCTGGGCGACCACCGCTGCCGGCTGCGCGGCACGGCCACGGACTCCATGGAGTGGGTGGCGGTCCGCCTGGCGCTGACGGACTGCGACTTCACGGCGCACGGGCCCCCGGAACTGCTCACGTGCCTGCGCGACATGGGCTCCCGCCTGAGCCGGGCCGCGGGAGCGGGAGCGGGAGCGGCGGCCGACTAGGGCCGGTCGTCCGGATCGGGTCGGCGGGAGGGGCGGCACCCGTCGGCCCGGCGTGTGCGTGCCGGTGGAGGGCACGACACCCCGGCCTGTACGTGCCGGTGGAGGGCACGACGCCGGGCAGGGCCGAACGACGGGCCGACCCTGTGCGACCGATCCCTATGCGACCGCGTCGAACCCGGTGTCGCGCGCCAGCTTCTTCAGCTCCAGCAAGGCGTGCTTCTCTATCTGCCGGATGCGCTCGCGCGTGAGGCCGTGCTCCTTGCCGACCTCCGTCAGCGTCCGCTCGCGTCCGTCGTCGATGCCGTACCGCATCTTGATGATGGAGGCGGTGCGCTGGTCGAGGCGGCCGATCAGGTCGTCGAGCTCCTCGCTGCGCAGCAGCGAGAGGACGGACTGCTCGGGCGAGACGGCGGAGGTGTCCTCCAGGAGGTCGCCGAACTGGGTGTCGCCCTCGTCGTCCACTCCCATGTTCAGCGAGACGGGGTCGCGCGCCCAGTCGAGCACGTCGACGACGCGCTCGGGCGTCGAGGACAGCTCGGCGGCGATCTCCGCGGGCTCCGGGTCGCGGCCGTGCTCGCGGTTGAACTCGCGCTGCACGCGGCGGATGCGGCCCAGCTCCTCCACCAGGTGGACGGGGAGGCGGATGGTGCGCGACTGGTCGGCTATCGAGCGGGTGATGGCCTGGCGGATCCACCACGTGGCGTACGTGGAGAACTTGAAGCCCTTGGCGTAGTCGAACTTCTCCACCGCTCGCACCAGGCCCGCGTTCCCCTCCTGGATCAGGTCCAGGAGCGGCAGGCCGCTGCGCGGATAGCGGCGGGCCACGGCGACGACGAGGCGGAGGTTCGACCGGATGAAGACGTCCTTGGCTCGCTCACCGTCGGCGACGAGGGCTTCGAGCTCCTCGCGGTCCGCGGTGACCTCGCTGTCCCCGACCTCTCCGTCCAGGATCTTCCGGGCATAGACGCCCGCTTCGATGACCTGGGACAGCTCCACTTCCTTGGCGGCGTCCAGCAGCGGTGTACGCGCGATCTCGTCGAGGTACATGCCGACCAGGTCGCGGTCGGCGATCTCCCCGCCTACGGCGCGAACACTGCGTGCCGCGTCGGACGTCTCGCCGGTGGCGGACTTACGACGGGCGACGGCACGGGTTGCCATGCGTGCTCCCTTGCGTGTGGTGGTCCTGGTCGGCCCCGCTGGGGCCTCTGTGGTGGATGGCACACCGTCGAGTGCCCACCATCCGAAGGAAACAACGCCTGGAATCCGGACAGAATTCCCAAGGCGCGCATCTTTTTGGTCGGTGGTGCAGTACCCTGTCCGGCCACTCCGGGAGGCAGCGTGTTGACAGGGCGTACAGAGGTGCAGGTCAGGCCGGGGGCCGAGGCGGACCTCGAAGCCCTCACGGACCTCTACAACCACTACGTACGTGAGACGGCGATCACATTCGACACGGTCGCCTTCTCGCCGGAGGAGCGCCGCCCTTGGCTGCTCTCCCACCCCGAAGACGGCCCGCACCGCCTCTTGGTTGCCCAGGAGCGGCATCCGGGCTCCGGCGGGGGCCGCGTCCTCGGGTACGTCACCAGTAGCCCTTTCCGCGTCAAGCCGGCTTATGCGACCTCGGTGGAAGTCAGCGTCTACTGCGCACCCGACACCGTGGGGCGCGGCATCGGCACGCTGCTCTACCGGGCGCTCTTCGAGGCGCTGCGGCAGGAGGACGTGCACCGCGCGTACGCGGGCGTCGCCCAGCCGAACGCGGCCTCCGTCCGCCTCCACGAGCGCTTCGGCTTCCGGCACGTGGGGACCTACCACGAGGTGGGCAGGAAGTTCGGCCGCTACTGGGACGTGGCCTGGTACGAGCTGCCCCTCGGCCCCGCGACCTAGTTCTTCGGCCCCGCCCCACCCGGGGCCGCGGGCCGTTACCGGAGCACGGGCCCGCGGCCTACCGTCCCCCCATGGACGACACCACAGGCACCTTCGATGAAGCGCTCGAACGGCTGCACGCCTCCGGGCCCGAGCGGCTGGGGCGGCTCACCAACCACGCGCCCATGGCCGTCGAGGCGCTCGCCGCACGGGGGCGGGGCGCGGCTGTCCACCGGTGGCTCGATCGCTACGCCCCGAAGCTGGAGGACTTCCCCGCGCCCGTGGAGCCGATCACGCGGGACAACCTGCGGGCGGCCCTGGGCGACCCCCGCCGGGTCGCCGACTGGATCGCGTACTTCCGCCGCGAGGTCGGGGCCCGCCCGTGGCGCGACGTCCTCGCCGAGTGGTGGCCGCGGCTCCTGCCCGGCATGTACGGGGGCTCGACGCACCCCGTGATCCGGGTCGGGCATGCCGTGCGCGCCCTGCGGGCGGGTCCCGAGACGGGGCCCCGCGTCGCCGAACTCGCGCACGGCCTCGGCTACTGGGCCGCGCGCCACCACCCCGTGGAAGGGCTCGTCCCGCTGCCCGGCGCCGACCGCGCGGAGGACGCCCTCGACGCGGTGCCGCCCCTCTCGGAGCGGCGGGACGGCGGCTTCCCCGCGCGGCTCGCGCGCGTGCGGGGGCTGCCGGTGTGGGCGGATTCCGTGGACGGCCCCGACGAGGCCGGGCGCCGCCTCGCGGAGCTGGTGCGCGCCGCCACCCACCGGTACGCCACGCACGGGCACGGCGAGGCGACCATGCTGGTGCACGCGGCGACGGCGCCCAACGCGGTGCTGCGGGTGCTGCCCGTCCTGCCGCGCGGCCTGTGGGTGCCGAGCCTGCGGGCGGCGTGGACGGCCTCGGCGGCCGTCACCGCCATGTACGCGCCGGACGCTCCCGTGGCCTACCGGCCCCCGGGCGCCTTCACCGCCGAAGAGGTCGTCGAGCGGGCGCTGGCGCACGGTGACGAGCACGTGATCAAACTGACGGACACGGCGCTCGACGTCGGCGACGAGCGGGCCCTGGCGGCGGCCCTGCGCTCCGTCGAGCTGAGCGAGCCCGCCTGAGGAGCCGGAGCGGGGGGCCCACTCGCCGCGGGCCCTCAGCCGAACTGCACCGACCTCTTCGCCAGGCCGAGCCAGAAGCCGTCGATCACGCTGCGCTGAGCCGTCAGGTCACCGGTGGCGTCCGCCGCGCCCAGGGTGACGAAGAGCGGGGCGAAGTGCTCCGTGCGGGGGTGGGCCAGGTGGCCCGCGGGGGACTTGGCGGTGAAGTCGAGGAGCGCGTCCACGTCGGTGCGCTCCAGGGCCTCCCGGCCCCAGGCGTCGAACTCCGCCGACCAGGACGGGACGCCGGACTGCCGCAGGGCCGCCAGGTTGTGCGTGAAGAAGCCGCTGCCGACGATCAGGACTCCCTCGTCCCGCAGCGGTGCCAGTCTGCGGCCGATGTCCATCAGGCGGCGCGGTTCGAGGGTCGGCAGGGAGATCTGGAGGACGGGTATGCCGGCGTCGGGGTACATCTCGACCAGCGGCACGTACGCCCCGTGGTCGAGCCCGCGGTCGGGAACGTCCTGCACGGGCAGGCCGGGGGCCCGCAGGAGCGCCCGTACGGACGCGGCGAGCTCCGGTGCGCCCGGCGCCTCGTACGTCACCCCGTAGTAGTGCTCGGGGAAGCCCCAGAAGTCGTACACGAGCGGCAGTGTCTCCGTGGCGCCGAGGGCGAGCGGGGCCTCCTCCCAGTGCGCGGAGACCATGAGGATCGCCCGGGGGCGCGGCAGGGCGGCGGACCAGGCCGCCAGTTCGCCGGGCCAGACGGGGTCGTCGGCGAGCGGCGGCGCGCCGTGACTGAGGTACAGGGCGGGCATGCGGGTCATCGCGCACCTCCGGAGCGGTCGGCGGTCGTGCGGTCCGCAGGCGGGGTACACCGTACGGAACACTGGGTACTTGAACACTCAAGCTTTACGGTTCGACGGTACGCATGGTTTGTTCAAAATTCAAGGAAAGGCCTCGTACGATGGAGTACATGGATATGCCACCCACCCCTTCCCCGGCCGGTGAGCCCCGCTGGCTGGACGGCGACGAGCAGCGCGTTTGGCGGGCCTACCTCCAGGCGACCACCCTCCTGGACGACTACCTCGACCGGCAGCTCCAGCGCGACGCGGGCATGCCGCACATGTACTACGGCCTATTGGTCCAGTTGTCCGACGCCCCCCGGAGGCGGCTGCGGATGACCGAACTGGCCAAGAACATGAAGATCACCCGGTCGCGCCTCTCGCACGCCGTCGCCCGCCTGGAGAAGAGCGGCTGGGTGCGCCGCGAGGACTGCCCCTCCGACAAGCGCGGCCAGCTCGCGACCCTCACCGACGAGGGGTACGAGGTGCTGCGCGGGACCGCGCCCGGCCACGTCAGCGCCGTACGCCAGGCGCTCTTCGACCGGCTCACCCCGGAACAGCAGAAGTCCCTCGGCGAGATCATGACGATCGTCGCCGAGGGACTTCAGCCCGAGGAGGCCGGTGCGGACCTCCCCTGGCTCCGCTAGGGGCCCGAAGCGGCCGGGCGGCCGCCCCGGTGGACCGGCCGGGTCAGTGGGCCATCACCGGGATCTTCACCTCGTCCTCGGCGCCGTCCGCCGAGTCCGAGCCGGCGGAGGACGGGGAACCGCCCTGGTGGCCGGTGTTGACGAAGGTCGCGGCGATCAGCGCGGAGACCGCGAGGATGCCGACCGCCCACCAGATGGCGCTGGTGTAGCCCTCGACCATGGCCTGCGCCTGGAGCAGCTTCGGGCTGGTCGCGCCCGCCGCGTGGTCCGTGAGGTACGCGGTGGTCGCCGAGGCCGCGATGGTGTTCAGGAGGGCCGTGCCGATGGCGCCGCCGACCTGCTGCGAGGTGTTGACCATCGCGGAGGCGACACCGGCGTCACGGGGCTCGACGCCGTGCGTGGCGAGCGACATGGCGGGCATGAACGCCGTACCCATGCCGAGGCCCAGCATCAGCTGCGCGGGCATGATCAGACCGGCGTACGACGTACCGATCTCCAGCTGCGTCAGAAGCAGCATGCCGACCGCGGCGAGCAGGAAGCCCGGGGCCATCAGCAGCCGCGGCGGGACGCGGGTCATCAGACGGGCGCCGATCTGCGTGGAGCCCGTGATCATGCCGACGATCATCGGCAGGAACGCGAAGCCGGTCTTGACCGGCGTGTAGCCCTTCACGATCTGCAGGTAGTACGTGAGGAACAGGAACAGGCCGAACATCGCGATGACGGCGAGGCCGAGCGAGAGGTAGACGCCACCGCGGTTGCGCTCCATCAGGACGCGCAGCGGGAGCAGCGGCGACTTGACCTTGGCCTCGGTGAAGACGAACGCGGCGAGCAGCACGGCGGACGCGACGAACATCGTCACCGTCACGGCGTCGGACCAGCCCTCGGACTCGGCCCGCGTGAAGCCGTAGACCAGCGCGACCAGACCGAGGGTGGACAGGACCACGCCGGGGATGTCGAGCGGCGAGCGGTTGCGGGTGCCGGCCGGCTCACGGATGACGAAGTAGGCGCCCAGGGCGGCGATCACCGCGAACGGGATGTTCACGAAGAAGGTCCAGCGCCAGTTCAGGTACTCGGTGAGGAAGCCGCCGAGGATCAGGCCGACGGCGCCGCCGCCACCGGCGATCGCGCCGTAGATGCCGAAGGCCTTGGCGCGCTCCTTGGCGTCGGTGAACATCACCGCGAGCAGCGAGAGGGCGGCGGGCGCGAGCAGCGCGCCGAACACGCCCTGCAGGGCGCGGGCGCCCAGCATCATGGCCTCACCGGTCGCGGCGCCGCCGAGCGCGGAGGCCGCGGCGAAGCCGATCAGGCCGGTCACGAAGGTGCGCTTGCGGCCCCACAGGTCGGCGATGCGGCCACCGAAGAGCAGCAGGCCGCCGAAGGCGAGCGCGTAGGCCGTGATGACCCACTGGCGGTTGCCGTCGGATATGCCGAGGTCCTGCTGGGCGGAGGGCAGCGCGATGTTCACGATGGTGGCGTCGAGGACGACCATCAGCTGCGCGAGGGCGATGAAGACGAGCGCTTTCCAGCGTCTCGGGTCTGTTTCAGACATGGGTGTGGCCACCTAGCGGTACGTAGCGGTACATATGGGCGAAAAAAGATGTACGTGAGGGATGTGTCAGGGATGTACGTGAGGGATGTACGTGAGGTAAGCGATGCGTGTGACGTAAGTGGTGCGCGCGAAGCATGCGGCGCGCGTGGCGTGCGTACGGGACGTGTGGAGGAGAGGGGCGCGGTCAGCGCTCCCTGAGGTCCCGCAGGGTCGCCGCCTCCCCCGGGAGCTCGGAGCGGGCGGGTGCCATCAGACCGTCCATGAACAGCTGAAGATGGCGGTGGACGAAGCGGTCCATGCTGAGGCAGGCCGTGCCCGGCAGCGGCCGGGTGAGCTGCGACAGGGCGACCATCAGGTCGCCGACGGCGATGTCGGCGCGCAGTTGCCCGGCCGCGCGCGCCCGCGCCATCAGCCCTTCGATGGACCGTTCGATGCGCTCGCGGGCATCGAGCAGGTCGGGGTGGTTGGGGTCGAAGCCGGCCTGCAGCATCGGGCACAGGGCGCCGATCCGCTCGTCGGCCGCGGCGTGCACGAAGGTGCGCAGCGCCCCGAAGGCGGCGTCCGCGTCGGCGTCGGCCGCGGCGATGCCCTCCTCGGCGTGGTCCGCGACGCGGTCCGTCACCGAGAGGACGACCTGCCGCACCAGTTCGGCGCGGTCGGCGAAGTGGCGGTAGACCGTGGCGTTGCCCACGCCCGCGCGGCGCGCGACCTCGTCGAGGGGTACCTCGGAGCCGTACTCCACGAACATCTCGCGTGCCGCGGCGACGATCCGCTCCCGGTTGCGCAGGGCGTCCGCGCGGGGGCGGGCCGGGCGGCGCCGGGGGGCGGTGGCGGTGGCGGAGTCCACGGTTCCTCCTCTTGAGCCGTCTCGGGTCTTCGCGGGCCGATGCGGGGACTGGCTCCCCGTTTCGCGCGAACACAGGTCTAAACGGGGAAGCGCTCCCCGGTTATTTCCGCCCGCCGCCCTTACTTCCCGTGACGTGGGTCACACCTATTGAACGGAAAACCCCCCGGTCGGTCGCACCCGACGAGCGTCCGCGCGCCCCTCGGCAGAGGGTGAGCGGACAGGGTGCAGCCGGGACCGGCGGCTGCCGCGGAGTGGAGGCTCACGCATGCAGCAGCCGACCTGGCGGCGGATATGCTCCGCCCGCCGCGGAGTCGCCCTCGCCTCGGTCGCGGCGCTCACCCTCGCGGTCACCACGTCGGCGGGCGCCGGCCGCCTGACGGACGAGGCGCCCAGCTCGGCGGGCCCGGTCTCCATGGCCCGCGGCGACACCCTCGGCCCCTGCATGATCAGCGGCACGATGGGCGTACAGATGTCGGAGGGCGTGCCCACCCCGCCCGGCTACGCCCGCGCCACCGGCACCGTCCGGGCCCTGAACCTCATGGTCGACTTCTCCGACGCGCGGGGCCAGGGCAGGGCGCTCGACCGCCTCGCGGAGTTCTTCCCGCAGACCGAGGAGTGGTTCCGCACCAGCTCCTACGGGCGCCTCGAATACCGCCCCGGATCGCCCGTACCGCACTGGCTGCGCATGCCGAAGCCGTTCGCCGACTACGGCATAGAGCGCGGCGCCCCCTTCGACCCAGGCTACCGCGAGCTGGTCGAGGACATCGTGGAGGTCGCCGACCCCGAGGTGGACTTCCGGGAGTACGACCTCGTCAACGTCCTCGTCACCCCGAACGCCGGCCCGTCGGCCCTCGACACGGTCCTTTCGGTGACTTTCGCGGGCAACCACGAGGCCCCGGTCGCCGACGGCGTCCCCGTCGCCAACACGTCCTTCGTCTACAGCCGCCAGGACGACGGCTCGGGCACCTACCACGAGACCGGCTACCGCGTACTCCCCCACGAGAACGGCCACGTCTTCGGCCTGCCCGACCTCTACACGCAGGAGGGCGGCGGCGCGGCCGGCCACTGGGACATCATGAGCGAGGACTGGGGCGCCAACAACGACCTGCTCGCCTGGCACAAGTGGAAGCTGGGCTGGCTCGACGACGAACAGGTCGGCTGCGCCTCGCGGCCCGGCACGTCCGAACACACCCTGACCCCGCTCTCCCGCACGGGCGGCATGAAGCTCGCGTTCGTCCCGCTGAGCGAGCGGACGGGGTACGCCGTCGAGGTGCGCACGCCCGGCGGCAACGACGAGGAGGTCTGCAAGCCCGGCGTCCTCATCTACCGCGTGGACGCGGACGTCGACACGGGCCACGGCCCGGTCACGGTCGCCGACTCCGCGACCGAGAGCGGCGGCTGCACCCGCCGCCCCAACGTCCACGCCGAACTGTCCGACGCGCCCTACGGTCCCGGCGAGACGTTCTCGGACGGCAGGACGGGGCTGCGGGTGACGGTGGACGACGTGACGGACGAGGGCGACTACCGGGTGACGGTCACGCGGCAGTGACGTCGTCCCCCGCGGCGGCCCCGGCGGCCCCAGTGGCCCCGGCGACCCTGGTGGCCTCGGCGACCCCGGTGGCCTCGGCGACCCCTGCGGCGGCCCCCGGCACCGTCTGCCGCACCTGCCGCAGGAACGCGGCGTTGCTCGGTGTCTTCTTGACCCGGTCGAGCAGCGCTTCGAGCGCGCTCTGCCCCGCACGCCCCCGCAGGGCCCGCCGCAGCTCCCGCATGGCCGTCAACTCCGTCCCCGGCACGAGCAGTTCCTCACGCCGGGTGCCGGAAGGGATGACGTCGACGGCGGGGAAGAGGCGCTGTCCGGCGAGGGTGCGGTCCAGCCGCAGCTCCATGTTCCCGGTGCTCTTCAGCTCCTCGAAGTAGTAGTCGTCGGCGCGCGAGCCGGTCTCCACCAGGGCGGTCGCCAGCATGGTCAGGGAGCCGCCCTCCTCGGTGAGGCGCGCGGCACCGAAGAGCCGCTTCGGGCCCTGCACGGCGGACGCGTCGACGCCGCCGCTGAGCGTGCGCCCGCCGCTCGCCGCCGCGTTGTTGTACGCGCGGCACAGCCGGGTCAGCGAGTCGAACAGCATCACGACGTCCCGGCCGTCCTCGACCATGCGCCTGGCGCGCTCCACGGCGAGTTCGGCGAGGGCGATGTGCTGCTTGGCGGGCCGGTCGAAGGTCGAGGCGAGCACCTCGCCGCGGACCGAGCGCCGCATGTCGGTGACCTCCTCGGGCCGTTCGTCGAGCAGGACGACCATGAGGTGGCACTCGGGGTGGTTCTCCGCGACGGCCGCGGCGATCTGCTGGAGCAGTACGGTCTTGCCCGTCCTGGGCGGCGCGACGAGCAGGCCGCGCTGCCCCTTGCCGACGGGCGCGACGAGATCGACGAGCCGTGTCGCCGCGGGCCCGTCCGCGGTCTCCAGGCGGAGCCGCTCGCGGGGATGCAGCGGCGTGAGGTCCCCGAAGCGGGGGCGTGAGCGCAGCTCCCGGGGATCGCGCCCGTTGACGCGCTCGATCCCGGCGAGCACCCGGGGGCGCCCGCAGACCCCTTCGACGAAGTCTCCGGTGCGCAGGTGCAGCTGCCGTACGAGGGGCGCGGGGACCTGCACGTCCGCGGGGCCGGGCAGGCAGTCCGGACCCCGGACGAAGCCGCGGCCGTCCTTCGCGATGTCCAGAACGCCGGTGGTTTGGTGGGTGGTTGGGGCAGGGCCAGTGGCAGTGCCAGCGGCAGCGGCAGTTGCTGTGGTTGTGGGTGTGACTGTGACTGTGGGTGTGGCTGTGGCTGTGGCTGTGGTTGCCATGGGAAGGGTTCCTTTCGCGGACATGCGAATGAGGGGCCCGGCCGGAGGGCGGCGTAGTTCACGCCTCGTGCGGCTGGGAGGGAAGCGCTTCGGAAGCGCTGAGAGAAGCCCGGAACGGCCTGGCGGAACAGGCCCGACTCACCGGACCCGGCCCAGTCGGCCCGGACCCGGCAGAACAGATCGCCTGAACGAATCGCCTGAACTCGAAGGATCGGGAAAGCGCCCGCGAAGGCGAGCCAGGAGGTCCCGTGAACCGGGAGAGAGATCAGCACCGGCGCCCCGGACGGGGCAGACACACGTGCTGCTCGCAAGGTAGCACACCGCACGGCGGCGGGCCATGAAGCCGCGCCGCCCGGGTTCACCCCGGGGCACCCGGGGTGAATCGACGAGGCGGCATCCCCCGGGCAGTGATCGTACGTTAGGTTAGCCTTACCTAAACAGCTGGGAGGTCGCTCGCACATGCCTGAGCACATACCGAACGGGCCGTACGCCGAGGGCGAGTTCGCCGGGCGCACGGCTCTGGTGACCGGCGCGGGCCAAGGCATCGGCGCCGCGGTGGCCGCCGCGCTCGCCGCCCGGGGAGCGCACGTCATCGCCACGGACCGGGCCACCGCCCGGGCCACGGACCGCCCCACGGACCGTGCCTCGGAGTGCACCACGGGGCACGAGCCGGGCGCGGTCGCCCCCCGGCTGGGCACGATCACCCCCCGCACCATGGACGTCACCGACGCCGGCGCGGTGTCCCGCGTCATCGACGAGACCGTCCGCGACCTGGGCGCCCTCGACATCCTCGTGAACGTCGCCGGCATCCTGCGCACCGCTCCCGTCGCCGAACTCACCGACGCCGACTGGGCCGACACCTTCGCCGTGAACACCACCGGCGTCTTCCACGCCTCCCGCGCCGCCGCCTCCCACATGACGGCCCGCGGCTCCGGCTGCATCGTCACCGTCGCCTCCAACGCCGCCGGCATCCCGCGCACCGGCATGGCCGCGTACGCCGCGTCGAAGGCGGCGGCCACGATGTTCACCAAGTGCCTCGGCCTGGAGACCGCGCGCGGCGGAGTGCGCTGCAACGTGGTGGCACCGGGCTCCACCGACACCGCCATGCAGCGCGCCCTGTGGCCCGAGGGCCGGACGGAGGTGCCGCCCAGCGTCATCGCGGGCGACCCCGCCACGTACCGCACCGGCATCCCGCTGGGCCGCATCGCCGCCCCCGAGGACATCGCCGAAGCGGTCGTCTTCCTCGCCTCCGACCGCGCGCGGCACATCACCCTCCAGGAGCTGTACGTGGACGGCGGCGCCACGTTGCGCTGAGGCCGCGCCCACCGCACCCCCGTCCCTCTCTCCTCCCCTCCTCCCCGGAACGCCCAGCGCCCCCACGAGAAATGGAGCACCCGTGTCGACGGCACCCGAGGTCGCCACACACGTCACGACGGCCGAGCAGGCCCATCCCGCCGTGGGAGCGGCCACCGCTCTCCTCGACGACTACACCCCCGGTCGGCGCTTCCTCGCGACACCGACCCGCACCCTGCTCGCCGAGGGCGTCCACGCCCACGTACCGCACGACGACAGGCCGCTGCCGCAGCGTGTCGCCGCCGCGCTGGCCGCAGCGCGCGCGGCGGGGACGGACCGGCCGCACGTCATCGGCGCCGTCGCGTTCGACCAGACCGCGCCCGCCGCCCTCGCCGTACCGGAGACCCTGCGTACCGCGCCGCCGCTGACCGCGGACCCGCTGATCGCGCTGCCCGCCGAGACACCGGAGGTGACGGACTGGCGCATCAGACCCGTACCGTCCCCCGCGGAGTACGGCGAGGGCGTCGCCGGGGCCGTGGAGCGCATGTGGCGCGGCGAGTTCAGCAAGGTCGTCCTCGCCCGCACCCTCGAACTCACCGCCCCCGCACCGCTGGACATCCCCCTGATGCTCCAGCGGCTGGCCCGCCGCGACCCCTCGGGCTACACCTTCGCGCTCCCGACGGCCCCCGGCCGCACCCTCGTCGGCGCCAGCCCCGAACTGCTCGTCTCGCGCCGGGGCGGCCAGGTCGTCGCCAACCCCCTCGCGGGCTCGACGCCGCGCAGCGCCGACCTCGCCGAGGACGTCCGCCGCGCCGCCGCGCTCCTGGAGTCCGCCAAGGACCTGCACGAGCACGCCGTCGTCGTCGACGCCGTGCACCAGGCGCTCGCCCCGTTCTGCACGGACCTGACGATCCCGCCCCGTCCCACCCTGATCCGTACGGCCACCATGTGGCACCTCTCCACGACGGTCACCGGCACCCTCGCGGCCCCCGACGCCTCCGCGCTCGAACTCGCCTGCGCCCTGCACCCCACCCCCGCGGTCTGCGGCACCCCGACGGCGACGGCGCGCGACGTGATCCGCGAGACCGAGCCGTTCGACCGCGGCTTCTTCACCGGCGTGGTCGGCTGGGGCGACGCCGAGGGCGACGGCGAGTGGGTCGTGACGATCCGCTGCGCCGAGGCGGAGGAACGCTCCCTGCGGCTCTACGCGGGCGCGGGCGTCGTCGCAGCCTCGGACCCGGCGGCGGAGACCGCGGAGACCGGCGCGAAGTTCCGTACGTTCCTCGACGCCGTGGGGGCCGAGCTGTGAGCATCCCGGACGCGCCCCCGTACCCCGAGGAGTTCGCCGAGCGCTACCGGGCCGCCGGGTGGTGGCGCGGCGAGACGTTCGGCGGGCTGCTGCGCGACCGCGCGGCCGAGCACCCCGACCGGACGGCGATCGTGGACCCGGCGGGAGGGCACCGCTGGACCTACGGCGAGCTGGACCTGCGCGCCGACCGCCTGGCGGCGGGCCTGCTGGCGCGCGGCATCGGGAAGGGCGACCGGGTGGTCGTCCAGCTCCCGAACACGGCGGAGTTCTTCTCGACGATCTTCGCGCTCTTCCGCATCGGCGCCCTGCCGGTCTTCGCGCTCCCCGCGCACCGCGAGACGGAGATCCGCTACTTCTGCGAGTTCACGGAGGCGGTCGCCTACGTCGTCCCCGCCCGGCACGGCGGCTTCGACTACCGCGCCCTCGCGGCGACCGTGCGGGCCCAGGTCCCGACGCTGCGCCACGTGTTCATGGCGGACGCGGGGCCCGCCCCGGCCCTTTTCGAGGCATTGATGGACGCGGACGCAGACGCGGAGGCGGACGGAGAGCCCGAGCACATCGAGACGTCGACGCACACGAAGCCCACGAAGCCCACACGAGAACCCGAACACTTCGAGGCGTCGACGCACACGAAAACCGAACGAGGGCCCGAACGAGGGCCGAAACGAGGGCCGGAACTAGGGCCGGAACTAGGGCCGGAACTAGGGCCCGTACGAGAGCCCGAGCACTTCGAGACCCTGACGGACGTGGAGGCCGACCCGGTACCGATCCCGGACCCGCCGGCCCCCTCCGACCTGGCGTTCCTGCAGCTCTCCGGAGGCTCGACGGGCGTACCGAAGCTGATCCCGCGCACCCACGACGACTACATCTACTCCCTGCGCGGCTCCAACGAACTCTGCGCGGTGGACGAGACGTCCGTCTACCTGGTGGCCCTGCCCGCGGCGCACAACTTCCCCCTGTCCTCGCCCGGTTCGCTCGGCGCGCTCTACGCGGGCGCCCGCGTGGTCCTCGCCCCGCAGCCGAGCCCCGACGCGGCGTTCCCGCTCATCGAGGCGGAGGGCGTCACGATCACCGGCCTGGTCCCACCGCTGGCCCTCGTCTGGACCGAGGCGGCGCCTTCGACCCCGTACGACCTGAGCAGCCTGAAGGTCCTCCTGGTCGGCGGCGCGAAGTTCAGCGAGGAGGCGGCGCGGCGCGTGAAACCGGCCCTCGGCTGCACGTTGCAGCAGGTCTTCGGCATGGCGGAGGGCCTGGTCAACTACACGCGCCTGGATGACCCGTACGAGACGACGGTCACCACGCAGGGCCGCCCGATCTCCCCCGCCGACGAGATCCGGATCGTCGACGACGAGGACAACGACGTGCCGCCCGGCGAGAGCGGCCACCTCCTGACCCGCGGCCCGTACACGATCCGCGGCTACTGGCGTGCCCCCGAGCACAACGCCCGCTCCTTCACACCTGACGGCTTCTACCGCACGGGTGACATCGTCCGCCTCACCGGGACCGGCCACCTGGTGGTCGAGGGCCGCGCGAAGGACCAGATCAACCGGGGCGGCGAGAAGATCGCCGCCGAGGAGGTCGAGAACCACCTCCTGGCCCACCCGTCCGTCCACGACGCGAACGTCGTCGCCGAACCCGACCCCTACCTGGGCGAACGCACCTGCGCCTACGTCATCCTGCGCACCGGTGCCGCCCCGCTGAAGCCGGCCGCCGTGAAGAAGTTCGTACGGGAACGGGGCCTGGCCGCGTACAAGGTCCCGGACCGCGTCGAGTTCGTGGCGAGCTTCCCGCAGACGGGGGTCGGCAAGATCTCGAAGAAGGACCTGCGGGCGACGACGTCGGCGACGCCGCACCACATCGCCCAGTAGCCGCGTCTCACGTAAGCCCCTCTCCCCCCTCCCGTCCCCTCTTCTCCCCCTCTCCCCTCCCCTCTCCCCTGAACGGAACTGTCCAACCCATGGCGCTGCCCGCGATCGCCCCGTACCCCATGCCGTCGGCGGACGAGCTTCCCGCGAACCGTGTCGACTGGAAGGTGGACCCGTCCCGCGCGGTCCTCCTGGTCCACGACCTGCAGAACTACTTCCTGTCGGCGTACGACGGGAAGGCGGCTCCGATCCCCGATCTCCTCTCGAACGTCAGGACGTTGAAGGAGACCGCGTCCCGCATCGGCGTACCGGTGGTGCACACCGCGCAGCCCGGCGGGCAGACCCCCGAGGAGCGGGGCCTCCAGCAGGACTTCTGGGGGCCGGGCCTGCCGGACGACGCGGAGGCGGCGGCGATCGCCCCGGAGATCGGCCCGGCGCCCCCGGAGACGGTTCTGACGAAGTGGAAGTACAGCGGTTTCGTCCGCACGGACCTCCTGGACCGCCTGCGCGAACAGGGCCGCGACCAGCTGGTGATTACCGGCGTCTACGCCCACATCGGCGTCCTGATGACGGCGTGCGACGCGTGGATGCGGGACATCCGGGCGTTCGTGGTGGCCGACGCGGTGGCCGACTTCTCCCCCGAGGACCACGCGATGGCGCTGCGCTGGGCGGCGGGCAGGTGCGCGGTCGTGACGACGACGGAGGGGGTGTTCGGGGAGGGAGCGTAGCCCCCTCCCCGGGCCTACCGGAAGCAGTCGCCCGCGCCCTCGCCGGATTTACGGTCGAGGGCGGGCTTCCCGTCGAGCGCGGCAGCGGGCTCCCCGTCGAGCGCGGCAGCGGGCTCGCCGTCGATGGGAGCCGCCTCTCCGCCGTGGAGGGCCGGCTTCCCGTCGAGGGCGGCGGTGAGGCTGTCGAGCCGCGCTCGAAGATCCCGCACCTCGCCCAGCGAGAGCCCGGTGGCGGCGCTGATGGCACGCGGCACGGCCCGCGCCTTCTCACGCAGCGCGAGTCCCGCCCCGGTGACCCGGACACTGACGGACCGCTCATCCTCCACGCTGCGCCGCCGCTCGACGTGACCGGCGGCTTCGAGCCGCTTGAGCAGCGGAGACAGCGTCCCGGAGTCGAGCCGGAGCCGCTCCCCGATCTTCTTGACGGGGAGCTCGCCGTGTTCCCAGAGGACGAGCATGACGAGGTACTGGGGGTAGGTGATCCCGAGGTCCTTCAGCGCGGTGCGGTAGACCCCGTTGAAGGCGCGGGCGGCGGCGTGCAACGAGAAGCAGACCTGCTCGTCGAGCCGCAGAAAGTCATCGTCGGAAACGCCACGGAAGGCTTCGCGCTCCCCGAGGGCGCCGCCCTCACGAGGGGTCCCATTCTCGCGGAGGGCTTCGGACCCGGCCCCGTCCTGTACTTGCTCCATACCCCCACCATACAACCAGCCACCCAATTCAGTTGCACACAACTCAATTGGGTGCTCTACTTATGCCACCGGAAGGGCAAGGCCCTCGGCCGGCACCGACCGAGACCCCCGTTCGACCCCTACCACCAGGAGAACGAGACCCATGGACGCTCTGTACACCGCAGTCGCCACCGCGAACGGCCGCGAGGGCCGCACCGTCAGCTCGGACGGCCAGATCGACCTGACGCTCGCCTTCCCCGAGGCCCTGGGCGGCAACGGCAAGGGCACGAACCCCGAGCAACTCTTCGCCGCCGGCTACGCGGCCTGCTTCGCCAGCGCGATGAGCAACGTCGCGCGCCAGGAGAAGATCGATGTGACGGACGTCTCGGTGACGGCGGAGGTCAGCATCGGCAAGGACGAGACGGACGGCGGCTTCGGCCTCTCCGTGGTCATGCGCGCGGAACTCCCCGACCACCTCCAGGGCCCCGCGGGCGAAGCCCTCCTGAAGAAGACCCACGCCTTCTGCCCCTACTCCAAGGCCACGCGCGGCAACATCCAGGTGGACCTGGTCATCGAATAACCCCACCCCGCCCCTCCTCCACGCGGATCAACCCGGATCTCCCCCACGACCACCCGCTACACTGACGGCGGACGACGCAGTCTCCGGACTCGCGCCGCCCCGCCTTCGTAGCTCAGGGGATAGAGCACCGCTCTCCTAAAGCGGGTGTCGCAGGTTCGAATCCTGCCGGGGGCACCAGCGCAAAGGTCCCGGACCGATCATGGTCCGGGACCTTTGACATCTACGTCTGACATCAACGCGGGTGGTCACTGACGACCGGGGCGCCTCTTGAGCAGCCGATCCATGTGACTGATGGCCTCGCGCTGCGTGTCCTGCACGACGTGTGTGTAGACATCCATCGTGATGCTGATCTGACTGTGCCCAAGGATCTCCATCACGACGCGGGGCGCGACTCCGGCAGCGGTGAGGAGCGTGGCGCAGCCGTGCCGGGCATCGTGCAGCCGGATCACGCGCAGGCCGGCGGACTCGGCGACGCGGGTGAACGACCGGTACACGTTGCGTGGCTCGACCGGACGACCGTTCCGAGTGGCGAAGACGTACCCGCCGTCGGTCCACGCCTGCCCAGCACGTTGCTTGGCGGCCGCTTGCCGCATCCGGTGCCAGCGCAGTGGAGCGATGCACATGGCCGGAAGCGGGAGCGCCCGACGGCGGCGGTTCTTCGTCTCATCGTCGTAGAGAACCCCACGCCGCCGCTGCACCTGTTGACGGACGTACAGGACGCGCTTGTCCAGGTCGACGTCATCCCAGCGCAGGCCCACGAGTTCGCCCCGCCGCAAGCCCATGGCGATGGCGAGGACGAAGGCGGCGTAGAGCGGGTCCTTCCGGGAGGCCGCCAGGAAGTCAAGGGTCTCGTCGAGCGTCCACGGGGTCAGCTCACGCGAGGAGGCACGGGGCGGCTCGACGAGGCCCGCGACATTGCGCGAGATCAGTTCCTCCCTGCAAGCGGCGGACAGGGCGGTCCGCAGCACCCGGTGCGACTCCTTGGCCGTGGCGGCTGTCGTCCTGTTCTCCAGCCGCGTCAGGAAGCGCCGAACGTCGGCGACGCCCAGAGACTCAAGGCGCTTGGCCCCGAGCATGGGCACGAGGTAGAGCCTCACGTGTGCTTCGTACTTGTCGAAGGTGCTGAGCTTGCGACGAGGCTTGACGATGTTGTCCAGCCAGTAGGGCAACCAGTCGGAGAGCTTGGCCGAGCGGGTGGGCACGGGTACGCCCTGATCGACCTTGGCCAGCAGCTCACGGCGCTTGGTGTCGCACTCTTGCCAGGTCTTTCCGTATGCGAACTTCCGGGCACGGGTGCCGTCCGGCTGAAGCACATACACGGCGCACTGGTAGCGGCCATCCTTGCGCTTGGTGATGGTGCCCGCGCCGTTCGGGTTCCGTTTGCGCTGAGCAGCCATCAGGCGGCTGCCTCCAGTTCGTTGGAGATGTAGTCCCGCAGAGCCCGAGCCGGGATACGACGGCACCGGCCGATCGTGATCGAGGGCAGCCGACGCGAGCGGATCAGGTCGTAGACCGTCGATCGTCCGAGCTTGAGTCGCGCCATGACATCAGCCACTGTCAACAGCTCTTCATCACGCATGCGTCGGTTCTCCTTCTGTTCCGAGGGCGGGTTCGAGGGTCTCGGCGAGCCAGACTTCGGCGTCGGTGAGGCCGGTTCCGGCGTAGGTCCAGTGGGCGAGGACGAGGGTCGAGTCGGGGGCGGCCTGGTCGTCGGTGACGGCTTGGGCTCGGCGCCATTCGGCTCGGGCGTCGCGGAGTGCGCCGAGGGTGGTGGAGTAGCGGCGGGATTTGGTGGAGAAGTGGCCGCGGAAGCCGAGCATGTGGGCCCAGGCGCGGAGCCGGAGTTCTTCCAGGTCCTTGCGGGCACCGAGGGTCCACGCGGTGCGGATCATGCGGCGGGCGTGGTCGCTGATGTCGAGCTGGGCGAGTTCGGCGAGGAACTTGAGGGGCCGGTCCAGTGCTCCCATGGCGGTCTCCGCGCCCTTGGTCGCGTACTTGGCGATGTAGGAGGCGACGGCTCGCTCGGTCAGCTCCTGGCCGCTGTCGAAGTCGGCGGATCGGATGGTGCGTACGTCGAGCTGACGGCCGAAGGCGAAGGCGTGCGCCCGTCCATCGATGACCGGGCCATCCACGCGGGCGGCGGTCGCAGCGGCGCGGATGGCGTCGGTCAGCAGCTCGGCGGTTGCCCAGGCCGGGGGCGGGGTGTCGCCGCCGGCCGGGCCGTCGATGCGGATGACCGTGTGGAAGTGGACCGCACCGCGCTTCTGATACTCGGCGACCTTGGCGAAGGAGACCCGGGCGTACTCGCGGAAGGCGCGTTGGGTGAGGCCAGCACGCTTGGCGACCTCCCGGCGGAGGTAGATCGAGAAGCGCCGCCAGAGCAGGCCCGCGTGTGCGTTCCAGAGGACGGCTGCTTCGTAGTCGTAGGTGTCGGGGACGAGCGGGGTGCCGAGGGCGGCGTCGTCCTGGTCGTGGAGGACGCCGCAGCGACAGGGGCGGACAGCTCTGGCCGGGCCGGTGGGGCGGTTGTGGACCGGGCCGAAGCGGGGGCGGTGAAGGTGGCGAAGACGCGGGGATGGGCGGCGACGCGTTCGGGGAGGCCCTTGCCGCCGCGCAGGCCAGAGGTGATCAGGTGGAAGGTGTCGCGGCGGTAGACCTCCGCGCAGGCCGCGCAGCGGGTCGTACGGCGGTTGTTGCAGCGGACCAGGAGGTGACCGGCCGGGAGGGTGGTCGAGTCGAGGTGGTGGAGGACGTTGCCGATCTCGCCGGTCCGGGTGTCGACGGTGTGCTCGGTGCGGTGGCCGTCGAGGCGGATCGGGTGCGTGCAGCCGCCGAGGCTGGAGAGCTGACGCAGGAGCGCGGGCATGGTGCCGGTTGCGGCCAATTGACCGAGTTCGCTGAGCGGGGGCCGAGTGGTGCGGGTAATGATGGCTTCTCCTTCTGGCTTCGGTCAGGAGGGACAGGGCCCCCGGGGCGGCGGATGCTTGGCGGTATCAGGGCCGCCCCGGGGGTCTGGCAGTGCTGGCGACTAGCGCCGCTGCTGGTCGCGGAGCATCGAGCGGATGACCACGGCGCACACCGCGACGGAGACGGCCGTCACGGCGACGGCGGCCAGGAGCGCGGTCAGCACCACCCCGCCGACGAGGACGGCCACGACCGCCCCGGTGGTCACGGAGATCTGGGGCGAGCCCCGCCGCACGGGGGCCGGGTCGGCCACGGTGTGGTGGTGGACGGGCGGCGGCGTCGGGCTGTCGGGGTACTTGGGCAGGAACACGGCGAAGTTCTCCTTACCTACTCGTCTAGTCATGTGAGCCGTTTACGGCGTCCACGCCGGAGCGCGTACCGGATTCGATGGCCGGAGCCATGAAGGTGTGGGAGAGCCAGAAGCCGAAGAGTGCGATCACGACGACGATCCACGTGCGGACGCCGAGGAACTTGACCGCGCCCCAGGCGAAGAGGCCGAGGACGAACACGAGCGGCAGGCTGACGGTCACGGGGACGGGTCCTTTCAGCGGACGGGGCAGCGGTGGGTACGGGCGGCCAGTTCGGCGGCGGCGCGGCTGTCGTAGTCGGCGGAGAAACCGCAGCGCGGGGCCGTGCACGCGGCGGTGTGCTTTTCGCGGCCACGGCCGTCGTACGAGGTGCCGACCTGGACGGGACCGATGCGGACCACGTTGCGGAAGCGCTTCTGCGGAGACATGCGTCATCCCTTCTGTCGGAGGCTGGAGCCGGGGTAGTCGCGGAGGATGCGGGCCGCCTGCTCGGGGTCGGCGGTGCGGTCTGCGGCCTCTTCGGCGAGGAGTCGGGCCAACGTCGGGTGGCCGGTGTCGGCCATCTCGCGGGCGGCGTCGAGGAAGTCAGCGGCGGTGTCGTAGAGGTAGTGCGGCATCGGTAGGGGGCCTCTTTGTCAGGTGAGTCGGGCGGAGATGGCTTCGGCCATTGGTTCGGGGACACCGAGCCGGGCGCGCAGGGTCGCGGTGTCGATGGCCGTGCCGGTACGGGTGTGGTGCTCAGCGGCGACCTTGCGGGCGTGCTCGACCAGGGCGGTCGGAACGGGGACGGCGGCCGGAGGAGTCGGGGCCGGGGCAGGCTCGGCGACCGGGGGCGGCGGAAGCTCCGGCACGGGGTCGGGCGCGTGCTCTTGGTCGTCGACGCCCTCGGGGCGTTGCTCCTCTGTGGTCTCATCCGGCGTCGGTGTCGAGTGGGCGAGGAGCGTCCCGCCGAGGAAGGCGACCGCAGGCCACCCCGCGACGAGGATGCGGAGCCAGGCCGGCACATGGCCCATGTCGAGCAGTCCGGCGGTGGCGATGTTCGCGCCGAGGGAGGCCGCGAGCGCAATGACGAACCAGCACCAGCCCGCGGCTTTGCCGTCGCCGGTCCGCAGTCGGCGCCAGGCAGCGACGAGCAGCAGGTCGACCGAGACCGGGTAGGCCCAGGCTTTCCACCCGTCCTGCCCGGCCGCCGAGGCGACGTCATGCAAGTGGGCGAAGGACAGGGCGGCGGCAATAACGGCCTGGACGAGCACCGCGTCGACGCGGGCCAGGTGGGCGCGCATGCTGCGGCTCCTTCCGGGTTCAGGCATGGCAGAGGTAGGGACGTGGCGCGAGACGGTCACGCCGACCGGGGTGGGAAGGGTGCGGCTCAGCCGGTGGCCGGTCGCGGCCGTACGGCAGCCGAGGCCGAGGTCTCGACCGGGAGTGCGGGCACAGCGGGCCGGAAGGGCTTCAGCGCGAGCAGGTCAGGAACCAGATCGACCGAAGCGCGGCAGGTCTCGGCGGCGTCGGCAAGGGAGAGATACGGCGTACGAATACGAGACCAGCCGCCGGAGGTATCACCGGCAACGGCGAGACCGGGCCGTTCGGCCGGGATGGCACACGCGGCGCCAACCGCCTCGGGAGCGATGTCACCGAGGGCCATCTTCGCGGAGGCTTCGTCATTCACACGGTGACAGACTCGCCCGGTGAGCTGGGCCCGCAGCATGGTCGCACCCTTGCCGAGTTCGGCGCCGAAGCGCTGCCCGCAGACTTCGAGGTAGATCCCGGCGGCGCGGCCGAGCTGGGCGAGCCGAATGAGCTGAGTGACCATCTCGTCCCGCCGCTCCTCCTCCTTCCTGGTGGCGACGAGGAAGAGTTCCGCGACTTCATCGACGAACAGCACCACGGGGACGGGCCGTTCGTGCTCGGGAAGTCCCCAGATGTCGGAGGTGATCGTCTCGTCGGGCGTGCCCGGGGCGATCCCTTGCCGGGCCTTGATCAGGTCGTATCGGTCCTCCATCTCCCTGATGAGTACGGGCAGCAGCTCGGCGGCCTGCTCGGGGTCGGTGGCGAGCGCCGACAGGCGCGGGGCGAAGGGGGCCAGCTCCACGCCGCGCTTGCAGTCGATGCCGACCAGGGCGACGGATTGCGGCGCGAGCCCGTTGACGAGATGCCGCAGATACATGGACTTGCCGGACAGCGTGGCACCGAGACAGAGGCCATGCGGGACGGCCCGGTAGTCCCGTACGAAGGGTGTCGCGTCCTCCCGCAGCGCCACGGGCACTCGCAGGAACCCGCCCACTGCCTTGCGCGGCATACGGACCGTGCGCAGCACGTCGTACCCGACGAGCCGTAAGTCGACGACACCAGGCTTGACCACGGTCACGTAGACGCCGTGGACGCCCCAGGCGTGTCGCAGGCGTTCGGCCGAGGCGGCCACGTCGGCGGGTTCCTGCCCCGGGGCGAGCCGCAGGCGCAGCCGGAGCCCGGTCGTGGTCGGGCGGATGAGTCCACGACGAGGCGGTACGGGCCGGATCTCCCGGCGGCTAGTGACCCTGGCCGCCAGCACCCGCAGTCGGGAGGGCGCGACAGTCAGGCCGCAGGCTTCCATGACCGAGCCGTACGAGCTGAGCAGCCGGGCCATGGACATCGGCAGGCCGACAGCGGACCAGTAAGCCCCGGGGTGTTTGGCCCGGGTGTAGGCGGCCCCGCCACCGAGCGCGGCGACAGGACCACCCACCTCCAGAAGAGTCGTCAGGTCGGTCATCAGGCCGAGGCCCCCATGGCGGCCGGGAAGCCGGCCGGGGTGACGGCGGCGCAGCGGTAGGCGATTCCGTGCCGCTGCTGACCGTTGAAGACGCTTTCCCACGGCCGGGCGACGAGTCCCGGCAGCGAGACCGGCGCACCGAGCGCCAACCCGTCCGACACGCCGCTCTCCGGAACGGTCACTTTGATCAGGGACGACTCTCCCTCCTCGATGTAGACGACGCCGATCGTCATCAGCGCTTCCCCGCTGTTGGCGTCCTTGGCGATCTCGCCGGTCTGACGGTCGCGGACCTTGGGCTCAGGTGCCTCGGTCAGCAGGATCGTCGCGGCCGAGGTCTCCACACGGATGGTTCGCAAGGTCTTTCCCCATCTACTCGTCTATACAAGATGCAGCCTTCGAACCCGAACTTCCGGGAACGGCGACCACCTTGCCATACGACTCGCCCACTCGTCTATACGAGTATGCCTGTTGGGCTGTACGAGTTGAGGGAACGCCCCGGCGCGCGCCATCGGCGGTCAGGCGCTCACGTGGCCGGGAGCTGGTACGACAGGACGTAGGCGTCCGCCGCCATGACGGTGTCGCAGACCTCGACGGCGCGGCCGGCGGTGTCGTACGCGGTGCGGATCAGATGGATCACGGGCACACCGGAGGCCAGCCGGAGCGTCTTCACCTCGGACGGCGCGGGCATCCGGGCCCGGATCTCCTCCTCGAAGTGGTCGAGGTGGTGGCCCAGCTCCTCAAGCCGTGCGTAGATGCCGCCGGGACCGGGGTTGGGCTCCGAGATCTGCGTGCCGCGCGCGATGTCGAGCGGCAGATACGAAGTCGCGAACTCGACCGGCCGGCCATCCAGCAGATACCGGCGCCGACGAGCAAGCACCCGCCGCACCGACCCGAGCCGGGTGGCGATGTCCTGCGTGGCCTTCTCCTCCTTGACCTCCAGGCTGTCCACCTGCGGGTGACTGCCCGCAGCGTCGGCCTCGACGATGAAGGCCGACTTCCCCTGGTCACGGTGGCGCCGGGCGAAGCGGTCGGAGGCTAGGCGTCGGACCGGTGGCCGTGGTCGTACGAAGACGCCCTTGCCGTGTTCGGCGTGGACCAGGCCCTCACCCTGGAGAACGGAGAAGGAGTTCCGAACGGTCATCCGGGATACGCCGTAATGCTCGACGAGTTCCGCCTCCGAGGGCAGCTTTTCGCCCTCCTTGAATCGCCCGCGGTCGATGGACTCGCGGAGCTGGTCAGCGATCTGCCGGAAGACCGCACGATCACTCGTGGGGTCGATGGCACCGAGCAGGCCGGGAAGGGACGTCACGTGTACTCCTTTAGGTATCTAGACGAGTGGGCGAGTGTTGTTGCTACGGTGGAGAGCCTAGCTATTCGAGAGGGCCGAGGACCTTGAGCACTGACCGTCCGCACTCCGTGAGCGTTGCTGGAGTCATCGTCGACGACCAGGGCCGAGCCCTCTTGATCAAGCGCCGGGACAACGGCCACTGGGAGCCGCCGGGCGGCATCCTCGAACGTGAGGAAACCATCCCCGAGGCTCTGCAACGCGAAGTCCTGGAAGAAACCGGCCTGAAGATCGCGCTTCCCGCGACCCTCACCGGCATCTACAAGAACATGACGGGCTTGATCGTCTCCATGGTCTTCCGCTGTGAAGCCGTCGACGGTACGCCCACCACCGGCAACGAGACCCGAGCACTGCGCTGGGCCACCCGCGAAGAAGTCACCGAACTCGCCGACGAGGCGTACGCGATCCGCGTCCTGGACGCACTCGACGCGGCATCCCCGCCGGCCATTCGCGCCCATGACGGCGTGAAACTCGTCTAGCTCGAACCCGCTGCACATGGCGGCCTACCAGCACGAAGGAACTTGTATGCACGAGTATACGAGCACGATCCGAGTCTGGGGCCTCACTTGCCCAGGATTCCCTGAAGAGGTCAGCCGGGCCCGACGCTGGACGCGGGACATCCTGCGGGGCTCGCCGCTGGCGGAGGACGCCGAATTGATCGTGAGCGAGCTGAGCGCGAACGCGATCCTGCACACGGCCAGCGGACAGAAGTCCGGCAGCTTCCACCTGCTGATCGAGGTCTCGCCGGAGATGGTCGCCCTGTCGGTCACGGACGGTGGAGGCACAGGAACCGCCCCGAAGGTCGAGCGCCAGGACGAGGAGGCGGAACACGGCCGGGGCCTGGACATGGTCAGCGCCATCGCCCACCGAGTCCTCGTCCACGACAGCGACCACGGCCTCACGGTCACCGCGGCCCTCTACACCCAGGCCGGCCAGGGAGCCCCACTATGCCGATGAGCAAGCCCCACCGCGGCTACTGGTGCGAGTGCTGGACGGAGCCCACGCCGACGGACGGCCAGTCCGGACCACAACTACGAGCGTCCTTCGACGCCTACTCGGCACCCCAGGCGGACCGATGGGTAGCGGTCACCCTCCGCACGATCTCCCCAGCACTCGACGCCGACGCATCAGACGAAGCCTGGGAATGGCTATACGAGGGCCGCATCCGCACCCGCAGAGCACTCCTCCAGATACAGCCCTGCACGGTCTCAGTAACCCATGCGGACACACGCATCACCTGGACGATACGACCAGTCCTCTTTCTGCCCCTCGCACACCGCCAGGCGGCAGAACTCCCAGCCTGCGCCTGCGCACACGACTTCAAGCCCCGGCAGACGGACTGAGTTACAACTTTCTCTACTGGTTCAAGGCGGCTCGCTCCGCTCCCCGCGCGCGGCCCGGCCCCCGGCCGGGCCTGCGCTCCTGTCTCCGCCCCGCTCCAGCCCGGCCGGCGCCCGTGCCGCGCACACCTCAATCAGCCACCTGAGGCCAGAGAAGGGGTACGTCGTGGCTGGGGCGGTCGGCTCCGCGGCTTTACGGAGCCACTTTGGCGCGAGCCTCGAAGATCATGGCCCCAACGTCGTGCTTTACCGGGCAGGTCCACAGACTGCCCGACGCGCCGGAAGCTTACGGGGCCATGATCACTCGCGCCAAAGCAGCGCCACCCCAAAGCCGCTACACCGACCTTAGGCCATGCGTCTCAGCGCCGATTAACCTCAAACTTCCAGACGGGCGCTCCTTGATTATCCAATTCAGCCACCACAGCAGGATGATCGGCACCGATGAAGAGATTCCCAAATCGCGCCGAGACGTGAACCTTCCAATGACGTCCAGACTCAATAAATGGCCGCAGGTCAAACTCGCGCATGTTTTCTTCATTTCCTGCACGCAACAGGGAGACCCTAACCTCTTCAAGAGATGTGGATTTAGCTAGGATTCTTGTATCCACATGCGAGCTAGCCCAAAGGGTAAGAACTGCAAGGTGAGCAAGCTCAGTAATGGGGGCGAGGTCTGCGTGCCGCCCTGCACTGATAGTAAGTCGCTGCAAGTTACGCATACCGCTAACGCCCGTCAGACTCGACATGAATCGGGCAGGGGCAAGCCATAGACTTTCGAGCTGAGGAGCCTTTTCCGCCAAATCTGCGAAGTCGAGGACTCTTGCACCGCTATGAATGAACAGTCGCTTCAAAGCTGGAAGACTCGGAAAGGGCGAAAATCTAAACCCTTGCCTTCCTCCATGGGAGATATTTAGAAACTCCAACTCCTGCATGCCGGAGAGATCCTCAATGGCGTCAATCGACTCCCCGACATGCAGACTCAAATAACGAAGTTGAGTGCATGCCTCGGCGAGAGTCGCGAAAGAGGAACCTGTAACGTCTCGCCGAATGATTAGCTTTTTAAGTGCTCCCAGGCCGCGAATCCAATCCATGCCTTGCACCGCGCAGCCGATTTCAAGTTCCTCCAACTGCGGAAGATGACGAAGGGCCCACAGCGCATGTGGAAGGTAAACCTCCATAGAGGTCCAGCATCCGGAGTTTTTTGCCAATACTCTTTTGGCGTATTCCTCGGCGTCGAAGTATTCCCACGCCTGCCGAATCTCCCGCTGAACAGTCACTCTTTTGTCGCGGGCATAGCGGCTGATCAATGAGATGGCTCCATCGCCACCGACAATTGCCGCCATTCTGATAGTGGCCGCTGCCTCACTTGCGGAGAGTCTTCTATTGGGTATCAGCGGAATTACCATCTCACCCGCCGCCGCCAACTCTTTCGCGTCTGTGATCCGACGTGGCGGGATTAGTTCGGCCGTGATCGACCGGACCTGGCTATACACGTCTGGTGGATTACACTCTGTTGCTGTCTCCAGACAGGCCGCAGCAAGCAAGTGCAGACGCTTTTTGTGTTCGGGCTCGGACTCACCCCGTTTAATAAGCCCAGACAACAGAATTGAACGCTCTTTGGGCCGTGCATGACCCACTGCCATCACGAAAACTTCATGCCACTGATCTAGATGCGCGTTGGCGAGAAGATTGTCGAAGTCATCAATCTCAACGATACGGGCTGCAGCCAGATATTCTTGAAAGGTCCGATGGATGAAGTCGACTCGACCTGGAACAGGCTTCCTTAGGCAGCCACTTCGAATCAACAAGTAATCGAAGACTGCTGCAGCGCCCGAATCAACTGATGGCATCGACTGCAGTGATATTGCGACTTGCTTGATTGCCTGTTCGCGAGAAGCGTCGGTAAGGCCATTCCTGATTAGCCAATGAGCAAATCCCCCCAGTATGGACTTTTTCTGAGAGTCGCCTAGATGTGCGGGTTCGGGATAGTTGATCTTTCTTTCGCGATCGCGGCGGAGAAGCAGCAGGTCGAGCGCAGCTCGATAGAGTTCCATGCGGTCGCGAGGAAGCTGAGAGTGCCGGTCCCGGTTAAGAGTGCACAATAGAGCACAAAGCAGCGGGTTAGAGGCGATTCTTCTTAGCTGTCGCTCTTCTCTGATTGATTTAATTAGATCCGATTCTCCTTGTTGTAGACTCGCAACCTCGTCTTCATCGACCTCGTTAGTCCTCGCAGCGTCGTGCCAGTGCTCGACAAAGCGTTCAACATCTTTTTGATTCATCGGGAGCATGTCGAGCACGGCAAAGCCGTCTTCACTCAGCCAGTCAACCTCTGCTGCTGCCGGCCGCGAGGTGACCATATAAAGGGCGTCAGGATAGGTCGAAATCAATGATCGAAGCCACTCGCGAGCCAAATCCCGCTGTTCGTCGGGGAGTTCGTCCACTCCATCAATCAGGATAAGAGCGCGCCCAGACCGCAATATGCGGTTAACCCATCTGTCCGGCATTTCGTCACAGAGAATGGAGCCGACTACAGGAAAAAACAGAGAGGGGTTAGGGAGGGTACTATTGGCGTACCGCCGCAATGGCAGCATAAACGGAACGAGTGAATTCCATTCGGCGAGATCAGACGGAAAACTCTTGTTCGCTGCATTCACTGCCAGCCATTGAAGGAGTGTTGTCTTTCCTGACCCAGCATCACCGCGAAGCAGGATTCGCTTGTAGGGGGACACGGCTATTTCTGCACGCATCCCTATCCCCTTCTCAATCTCCGGCGTTTTATGCATAGGACTCGCCGGGTCATCATCGTCAGCATCGAGGAACTTCTCCGCTGAACTACGAGAGGCAGAGAGCACCGGAGTGCCGCGTCGTGTCGTGGGCTCCACGCTCAGCGTGATGTAGGCCGTTGAGAGGTCGTATGACCGGTTTTCTCGATGTGCGAGGTCCAGGCCGAATATTTGCAACCGATTCAGAGAATCAATTACCAATGAGGTGTAGCGATTCTCGAAATCCAAATCCTCTACACGGATATCCGGCCCCATCTTGGCGTAGATATGGTCTACTGTTTCAATAAGGGACCGCATCCTATTGAGCTGCTCCAATTCGACCCTTGCCGCAAATGTCGGCCATGAGGTGATGAATTGAACGAGCTGCATCGATATATCTCGAATCAGCAGCTCGCAAAATGACCCTCCTGACTCTGACAGTCCGGCCGCCCTGCGAAAGGATGATGATTCTTGCAATACTTTCCGGGCGTACAGCTCTGGGTTCAGGTCGCATTCCCATATATCTACAGGACTACCCACGAGGGTATCTGCGGCCAAGGCGGCAGCAGCCTGTTTCTCATTATCGGGAAGCGAACCGTATTCAACATTCACCAATTCGCAAAGACGGGCGGCAACGCGCTTGGTGAGCTTATGGACATCTTCTGAATGGATCGACGTCGGTTTCTTAAGACGCAAGCGTCGGAATGTCGGTCCTGACGTGATTCCCGCACCAGGAAGCGGCAGTACCCGCTTGGCTGCCGCTCCGGCAGATGCCCCCAGCACTGCTCCAGCAATCTTCCCCGCCAGCATCTCAAGCAAAGTCATCCCCCTGCGGACACGAGTCATCGGCTGACCAGCCTAGCGTTGCTGAATGAGCTATGGAGGGCAAAGGCTCGAACCTGATGTCCACTTAAACGCCGTTTCTGATGGCGTGATCGTTCGTTGAGCAGTGCATGACGGATCTGGTTGATCGGTTGGTGCCGGACGAGTTGTGGACGCTGTTCCGGCGGGTGGTCCCGTCGACGGAGGTCATACGTCCGCAGGGCAGCGGCAAACGGAGCCTGTCAGCGATCATCTTCGTGGCTACCTCGGGCTGCACCTGGCGGCAACTGCCGCCGGTGTTCGGGTCGGCCTGGCCCACCGTCTACCGGCGATTCGCCCAGTGGAGCCAGGCCAGGGTGTGGACCAGGCTCCACCGAGTCGTCCTCGACGAACTCGGTGTGCGGGGCGAGCTGGTCTGGTCGCGGTGCTCGATCGATTCGGTCAGCGTCCGGGCGGCAAAAGGGGGCCTCTGACCGGACCGAATCCGGCCGACCGTGGCAAGAGCGGATCGAAAGTCCACCTCATCACCGACCGGAACGGCGTGCCGCTGTCGCTGTCGCTGAGCATCTCCGGCGCGAACATGCACGACAGCCTTGGCCTGCAGCCGCTCGTGCGTGGGATCCCGCCCGTCCGTTCCCGCCGCGGACCGCGCCACCAGCGTCCTGCCAAGCTCCACGCCGACAAGGGCTACGACTACGACCACCTGCGGGCATGGCTTCGCGAGCGTCACATCCGCCACCGCATCGCCCGCAAGGGCATCGAGTCTTCCACCCGGCTGGGCCGACACCGCTGGGTCGTCGAAAGAACGGTCTCCTGGCTGGCCGGCTGCCGCCGCCTGCACCGCCGTTACGAACGCAAGGCCGAACACTTCCTCGCCTTCGTCGGCATAGCCGCAGCCCTCATCGCCCACCGCCGACTCACCAAGTGAAACGACGTCTTAGCCCTTGATCTAAGCCAAAGCCTTTCCGAGGTGCCCCGCGACCGGCGATCTTGGCTCCGGTCGGCGGAAGGGGGGTTCACGCATTGGACGGCTGACATCAACGGCTGACATCAACGACGTCGGACGGAGGCGTACACCAGCGACTGTGTCCGGCCGCTGCAACAGTCGCCGACCACAGCCAAAGCGTGCTGGGTTCGAACTCCTAAAGCGGGTGTCGCAGGTTCGAATCCTGCCGGGGGCACAGGTTTGATCAGGGCAAAGGCCCCGGTATCCGCAGGTCACGCGGGTGCCGGGGCCTTTCGCATGCCGCCTGCGTGCAGTTTGACTACGGCCCCGCGCAGTCTGACTACAGTCTCACTACGCGAGCGCGGCCCCTAAATGGCCCCTAAATGATCATGGCGTCTGGGCAGGTCAGGCGGCGCCCGGAATGAGGCCGCCCCCCACGCGGCGCACGCGTAGGGGGCGACTGTGTGCCGGGCCCGTCACGAGGGGGGTGCCCTATGGAGACGAACCCGGCACGTCTGTGGGGCTGCACCTATATGTAACAGCCCGCTCCGCTCCGGGAACATCGCCCGAAAGGGTGAACGTGTGTTCTATTACCGACAGTACCTGTAGCCCCCAGGCATATGCCAGAGGGCGCACAGGTACGAGTCGGCGCAGATCAGAGGCGTGCCCCAGGCGAATACCCCGCTATCCTCAAGATCATTAAATTTGCCTGACCAGGCAAAGACATGAGATCACGAGCGCCGCACGGTGGTCGAGTGCCGCTCGACCCCATGCCCGCCTGGGTAAACGCCCGCCGTGTGGAGATCGGGGCCCGCATCAGAGCCGCACGCCTGCACGCGAATCTCACCCAGGTCGAACTCGGCCACCGCATCGGCCGCGACCACCGGACGATCCATCGCTGGGAGTACGCGACACGGGAGCCGACCCTGTCTGACCTCCTGCTCCTGGCCGACGCGCTCGACGTCCCGCTCCGCGATCTCGTGTAGCAGTGGGATGCGGACCGGCCGGGGCCGGACCTTCCGCCCGTCCCCAGAGCATCGGGGTACGGGACGGGCGGAAGGAGGGCGGACGGCCCGCCCGTATCCGTGGTGAGGCGG